>NZ_JBLKSS010000001.1:0-1190 GCF_047607725.1 Sodalis sp. (in: enterobacteria)
CGCTGCCGCAGCTTCGGTGCATGGTTTAGCCCCGTTACATCTTCCGCGCAGGCCGACTCGACCAGTGAGCTATTACGCTTTCTTTAAATGATGGCTGCTTCTAAGCCAACATCCTGGCTGTCTGGGCCTTCCCACATCGTTTCCCACTTAACCATGACTTTGGGACCTTAGCTGGCGGTCTGGGTTGTTTCCCTCTTCACGACGGACGTTAGCACCCGCCGTGTGTCTCCCGTGATAACATTCTACGGTATTCGCAGTTTGCATCGGGTTGGTAATCCGGGATGGACCCCTAGCCGAAACAGTGCTCTACCCCCGTAGATGACTTCACGAGGCGCTACCTAAATAGCTTTCGGGGAGAACCAGCTATCTCCCGGTTTGATTGGCCTTTCACCCCCAGCCACAAGTCATCCGCTAATTTTTCAACATTAGTCGGTTCGGTCCTCCAGTTAGTGTTACCCAACCTTCAACCTGCCCATGGCTAGATCACCGGGTTTCGGGTCTATACCCTGCAACTAGACGCCCAGTTAAGACTCGGTTTCCCTACGGCTCCCCTATACGGTTAACCTTGCTACAGAATATAAGTCGCTGACCCATTATACAAAAGGTACGCAGTCACACCCCGAAGGATGCTCCCACTGCTTGTACGTACACGGTTTCAGGTTCTATTTCACTCCCCTCGCCGGGGTTCTTTTCGCCTTTCCCTCACGGTACTGGTTCACTATCGGTCAGTCAGGAGTATTTAGCCTTGGAGGATGGTCCCCCCATCTTCAGACAGGATATCACGTGTCCCGCCCTACTCATCGAGCTCACAACAAGCGCACCTTCGGATACGGGGCTATCACCCTCTGTCGCCGGACTTTCCAGACCGTTCTCCTGATGCGCAAGCTGATGATGGCTCTGGGCTGTTCCCCGTTCGCTCGCCGCTACTGGGGGAATCTCGGTTGATTTCTTTTCCTCAGGGTACTGAGATGTTTCAGTTCCCCTGGTTCGCTTCGTCAGGCTATGGATTCACCTGACGATGATGCAACAAGTTGCACCGGGTTTCCCCATTCGGACATCGCCGGCTGATAACGCTTCATATCAGCTCACCGGCGCTTTTCGCAGATTAGCACGTCCTTCATCGCCTCTGACTGCCTAGGCATCCACCGTGTACGCTTAGTCACTTAACCTCACAACCCTGAGCTGTCTGC
>NZ_JBLKSS010000001.1:1290-2784 GCF_047607725.1 Sodalis sp. (in: enterobacteria)
ACAGTTATCAGACAATCTGTGTGGACACGTCACTCAACGTATCGTCTAGGTAAGGAGGTGATCCAACCGCAGGTTCCCCTACGGTTACCTTGTTACGACTTCACCCCAGTCATGAATCACAAAGTGGTAAGCGCCCTCCCGAAGGTTAAGCTACCTACTTCTTTTGCAACCCACTCCCATGGTGTGACGGGCGGTGTGTACAAGGCCCGGGAACGTATTCACCGTGGCATTCTGATCCACGATTACTAGCGATTCCGACTTCATGGAGTCGAGTTGCAGACTCCAATCCGGACTACGACGCACTTTATGAGGTCCGCTGACTCTCGCGAGATCGCTTCTCTTTGTATGCGCCATTGTAGCACGTGTGTAGCCCTACTCGTAAGGGCCATGATGACTTGACGTCATCCCCACCTTCCTCCGGTTTATCACCGGCAGTCTCCTTTGAGTTCCCGACCGAATCGCTGGCAACAAAGGATAAGGGTTGCGCTCGTTGCGGGACTTAACCCAACATTTCACAACACGAGCTGACGACAGCCATGCAGCACCTGTCTCAGAGTTCCCGAAGGCACCAAGGCATCTCTGCCTCGTTCTCTGGATGTCAAGAGTAGGTAAGGTTCTTCGCGTTGCATCGAATTAAACCACATGCTCCACCGCTTGTGCGGGCCCCCGTCAATTCATTTGAGTTTTAACCTTGCGGCCGTACTCCCCAGGCGGTCGATTTAACGCGTTAGCTCCGAAAGCCACGGCTCAAGGCCACAACCTTCAAATCGACATCGTTTACAGCGTGAACTACCAGGGTATCTAATCCTGTTTGCTCCCCACGCTTTCGTACCTGAGCGTCAGTCTTCGTCCAGGGGGCCGCCTTCGCCACCGGTATTCCTCCAGATCTCTACGCATTTCACCGCTACACCTGGAATTCTACCCCCCTCTACGAGACTCTAGCCTGCCAGTTTCAAATGCAGTTCCCAGGTTGAGCCCGGGGATTTCACATCTGACTTAACAGACCGCCTGCGTACGCTTTACGCCCAGTAATTCCGATTAACGCTCGCACCCTCCGTATTACCGCGGCTGCTGGCACGGAGTTAGCCGGTGCTTCTTCTGCGGGTAACGTCAATCAATGGCGCTATTAACGCCATCGCCTTCCTCCCCGCTGAAAGTGCTTTACAACCCGAAGGCCTTCTTCACACACGCGGCATGGCTGCATCAGGGTTTCCCCCATTGTGCAATATTCCCCACTGCTGCCTCCCGTAGGAGTCTGGACCGTGTCTCAGTTCCAGTGTGGCTGGTCATCCTCTCAGACCAGCTAGGGATCGTCGCCTAGGTGAGCCATTACCCCACCTACTAGCTAATCCCATCTGGGTTCATCCGATGGTGTGAGGCCCGAAGGTCCCCCACTTTGGTCTTGCGACGTTATGCGGTATTAGCTACCGTTTCCAGTAGTTATCCCCCTCCATCGGGCAGATCCCCAGACATTACTCACCCGTCCGCCGCTCG
>NZ_JBLKSS010000002.1:0-1524 GCF_047607725.1 Sodalis sp. (in: enterobacteria)
GTAGAGATCTGGAGGAATACCGGTGGCGAAGGCGACCCCCTAAACGAAAACTGACGCTCAGATACGAAAGCGTGGGGAGCAAACAAGATTAGATACCCTGGTAGTTCACGCTGTAAACGATGTCGATTTGAAGGTTGTGGCCTTGAGCCGTGGCTTTCGGAGCTAACGCGTTAAATCGACCGCCTGGGGAGTACGGCCGCAAGGTTAAAACTCAAATGAATTGACGGGGGGCCCGCACAAGCGGTGGAGCATGTGGTTTAATTCGATGCAACGCGAAGAACCTTACCTACTTTTGACATCCAGAGAACGAGGCAGAGATGCCTTTGTGCCTTCGGGAACTCTGAGACAGGTGTTGCATGGCTGTCGTCAGCTTGTATTGTGAAATGTTGGGTTAAGTCCCGCAACGAGCGCAACCCTTATCCTTTGTTGCCAGCGATTCGGTCGGGAACTCAAAGGAGACTGCCGGTGATAAATCGGAGGAAGGTGGGGATGACGTCAAGTCATCATGGCCCTTACGAGTAGGGCTACACACGTGCTACAATAATGGCGCATACAAAGAGAAGCGATCTCGTGAGAGTCAGCGGACCTCATAAAGTGCGTCGTAGTCCGGATTGGGGTCTGCAACTCGACTCCATGAAGTCGGAATCGCTAGTAATCGTGGATCAGAATGCCACGGTGAATACGTTCCCGGGCCTTGTACACACCGCCCGTTACACCATGGGAGTGGGTTGCAAAAGAAGTAGGTAGCTTAACCTTCGGGAGAGCGCTTACCACTTTGTGATTCATAACTGGGGTGAAGTCGTAACAAGGTAACCGTAGGGGAACCTGCGGTTGGATCACCTCCTTACCTAGACGATACGTTAAGTGAGGTGTCCACACAGATTGTTTGATAACTGTAACGAGCAAGAAAAACCTTCTATAGGCTTGTAGCTCAGGTGGTTAGAGCGCACCCCTGATAAGGGTGAGGTCGGTGGTTCAAGTCCACTCAGGCCTACCAGTTCCGCTTATCCCGATGATTGAGACCGCAGCATATTGCCGCCAAGCAAGCGTGTCACGCGGTGTCCGGCATGTGGCGAAAAGGGACGCTGGCTGTCGTCCTGTTTACTGACTGTGATGAACGAGACTTTACCTGTGCATGCAGGTAAGCGGACTCAGCGCGGGTGATCGACGGCATATGCAAGGTGAACGACTTGGGGCTATAGCTCAGCTGGGAGAGCGCCTGCTTTGCACGCAGGAGGTCAGCGGTTCGATCTCGCTTAGCTCCACCATTCCGCGATGGGATGGGGTCATTCACGTGGCGACGAGGTGGTTTTTCTGCTGTTGATTTATTTCAGAGCGCGTTTGTATTTTCAAGCGCGCTGCGAAATACCGCTCTTTAACAATCCGGAACAAGCTGAAAATTTGAAACACATGCTGAAGTGCAAACTCAGTATGCGAGTCTCTCAAACGAAGTAAGCAAACCTGAGATAACGCGTAAGCGTTATCACTGTACCGCGACAGGCACTGTCGTTTCAGCGGGGTCTT
>NZ_JBLKSS010000003.1:0-2749 GCF_047607725.1 Sodalis sp. (in: enterobacteria)
CGTAAGGGCCATGATGACTTGACGTCATCCCCACCTTCCTCCGGTTTATCACCGGCAGTCTCCTTTGAGTTCCCGACCGAATCGCTGGCAACAAAGGATAAGGGTTGCGCTCGTTGCGGGACTTAACCCAACATTTCACAACACGAGCTGACGACAGCCATGCAGCACCTGTCTCAGCGTTCCCGAAGGCACCAAGGCATCTCTGCCTCGTTCTCTGGATGTCAAGAGTAGGTAAGGTTCTTCGCGTCGCATCGAATTAAACCACATGCTCCAGCGCTTGTGCGAGGCCCCCGTCAATTCATTTGAGTTTTAACCTTGCGGCCGTACTCCCCAGTCGGTCGATTTAACGCGTTAGCTCCGAAAGCCACGGCTCAATGCCACAACCTTCAAATCGACATCGTTTACAGCGTGAACTACCAGGGTATCTAATCCTGTTTGCTTCCCACGCTTTCGTACCTGAGCGTCAGTCTTCGTCCAGGGGGCCGCCTTCGCCACCGGTATTCCTCCAGATCTCTACGCATTTCACCGCTACACCTGGAATTCTACCCCCTCTACGAGACTCTAGCCTGCCAGTTTCAAATGCAGTTCCCAGGTTGAGCCCGGGGATTTCACATCTGACTTAACAGACCGCCTGCGTACGCTTTACGCCCAGTAATTCCGATTAAAGCTCGCACCTTCCGTATTACCGCGGCTGCTGGCACGGAGTTAGCCGGTGCTTCTTCTTGCGGGTAACGTCAATCAATGGCGCTATTAACGCCACTGCCTTCCTCCCCGCTCAAAGTGCTTTACAACCCGAAGGCCTTCTTCACACACGCGGCATGGCTGCATCAGGGTTTCCCCCATTGTGCAATATTCCCCACTGCTGCCTCCCGTAGGAGTCTGGACCGTGTCTCAGTTCCAGTGTGGCAGCTCATCCTCTCAGACCAGCTAGGGATCGTCGCCTAGGTGAGCCATTACCCCACCTACTAGCTAATCCCATCTGGGTTCATCCGATGGTGTGAGGCCCGAAGGTCCCCCACTTTGGTCTTGCGACGTTATGCGGTATTAGCTACCGTTTCCAGTAGTTATCCCCCTCCATCGGGTAGATTCCCAGACATTACTCACCCGTCCGCCGCTCGCCGGCAAAAGAAGCAAGCTTCTTCCCGCTGCCGCTCGACTTGCATGTGTTAGGCCTGCCGCCAGCGTTCAATCTGAGCCATGATCAAACTCTTCAATTAAAAGCTTGATGCTCAAAGAATTAAAACTGGTATTCGTATGAATATTCGTTTGTTCACTCTTCAAGACTTGATATTTCGTGTGTCGATATCGTCTTGTGAGTGCCCACACAGATTGTCTGATAAATTGTTAAAGAACGCTGCGCTGCCGGAATCCGGCTGGCGCGAGGTGGCGTATACTACGCCTTTCTCAATTCAGTGTCAAGCCGTTTCGCCTGTTTCTGAACCCTCCCGTTCACTGTGATGATATTCACATGACCGGTCGATGGAGGCGCATTATAGGGATCCGAATTTATTGCACAAGCCTTTTTTGATCTTTTGCCGCTGACTGTTTATTTTTCATCCCTTCCGCTTTGATCTTAAGCGATCGTCTGCGCAAAAACGGCAAATGGCGGTCAAGGAAAGGTTGTCACAAACGCTTTTGAGACGATACAGTCTATTCAGTACCCCACAAAAGGATCCTTATCATGCCTCAGCACGTTGGACCGCTGCGCCCTTACCGAGACACCTTCCCTCAACTCGGCAAGCGGATCATGATCGATCCCAGCAGCGTGGTCATCGGTCATGTCACCCTCGGCGACGATGTCAGTATTTGGCCGCTGGTCGCTATTCGCGGCGACGTCAACCGCGTGCAAGTCGGCGCGCGCACCAATATTCAGGACGGCTGCGTATTACACGTGACCCATCGCTCCGAGCGCAACCCGGCGGGACATCCCCTGATTATTGGTGATGAGGTCACTGTGGGGCATAAAGCCATGTTGCATGGCTGCACGATCGGCAATCGTGTCCTGATTGGCATGGGAAGCATTATTCTGGATGGCGCCGTCATTGAAGATGAGGTCATCATTGGCGCTGGAAGCCTGGTGGCGTCCGGTAAGCGCCTACACAGTGGCTATCTCTATTTTGGCAGTCCGGCGCGGCGAGTCCGTCACCTGACGCCCGCGGAAATCGGTAATCTCATTTACTCGGCCAATAATTATGTACAGTGGAAGGATGACTATCTCACCCAGGCAGATGAACTGCGGCCGCCTGTAGAAGGACGTTAAATTTATTATCATCGCGCGACCCTGGCATTTTTATCGGCGTAGCTTTAGGGATAGCGCTTCTGGCATCGAAAAACGCATTCCTGCTTAAAGCTTTGGTCATGTGCCATTGTTTCAGGATAAGCAGTATCGGCCGTCAATATCCATTCCCTGAGCGATAAGCGACTCCATTGTATCCTCTACGTCCAGGCGATGCTGACGAAAGAGCGCGAGAGGATTGGACTCATCAGCCGCGGACAAAAAGCGGCTACATAACCAACCCGCGCTGACTTGGCACTCCGCGCGCATCCCGCCCACCGTAAGCGTACGCCCAGCGCCGTCTGTTAATTCTCCATCAAGTTATTGAAGATGATGTCCATTATTTTTTTAATGGGCGCAATTCATGAAACAAACCCCACCAAAACTCTCAAGACGTCGTCCCAATTTCCCGCTGGACTTTAACATTAAACTGGTTGAGCAGGCGCTCCAGCTCGGCGTATCCATTGCCAAGCT
>NZ_JBLKSS010000004.1:0-1494 GCF_047607725.1 Sodalis sp. (in: enterobacteria)
ACAGTTATCAGACAATCTGTGTGGACACGTCACTCAACGTATCGTCTAGGTAAGGAGGTGATCCAACCGCAGGTTCCCCTACGGTTACCTTGTTACGACTTCACCCCAGTCATGAATCACAAAGTGGTAAGCGCCCTCCCGAAGGTTAAGCTACCTACTTCTTTTGCAACCCACTCCCATGGTGTGACGGGCGGTGTGTACAAGGCCCGGGAACGTATTCACCGTGGCATTCTGATCCACGATTACTAGCGATTCCGACTTCATGGAGTCGAGTTGCAGACTCCAATCCGGACTACGACGCACTTTATGAGGTCCGCTGACTCTCGCGAGATCGCTTCTCTTTGTATGCGCCATTGTAGCACGTGTGTAGCCCTACTCGTAAGGGCCATGATGACTTGACGTCATCCCCACCTTCCTCCGGTTTATCACCGGCAGTCTCCTTTGAGTTCCCGACCGAATCGCTGGCAACAAAGGATAAGGGTTGCGCTCGTTGCGGGACTTAACCCAACATTTCACAACACGAGCTGACGACAGCCATGCAGCACCTGTCTCAGAGTTCCCGAAGGCACCAAGGCATCTCTGCCTCGTTCTCTGGATGTCAAGAGTAGGTAAGGTTCTTCGCGTTGCATCGAATTAAACCACATGCTCCACCGCTTGTGCGGGCCCCCGTCAATTCATTTGAGTTTTAACCTTGCGGCCGTACTCCCCAGGCGGTCGATTTAACGCGTTAGCTCCGAAAGCCACGGCTCAAGGCCACAACCTTCAAATCGACATCGTTTACAGCGTGAACTACCAGGGTATCTAATCTTGTTTGCTCCCCACGCTTTCGTACCTGAGCGTCAGTTTTCGTTTAGGGGGTCGCCTTCGCCACCGGTATTCCTCCAGATCTCTACGCATTTCACCGCTACACCTGGAATTCTACCCCCCTCTACGAGACTCTAGCCTGCCAGTTTCAAATGCAGTTCCCAGGTTGAGCCCGGGGATTTCACATCTGACTTAACAGACCGCCTGCGTACGCTTTACGCCCAGTAATTCCGATTAACGCTCGCACCCTCCGTATTACCGCGGCTGCTGGCACGGAGTTAGCCGGTGCTTCTTCTGCGGGTAACGTCAATCAATGGCGCTATTAACGCCACTGCCTTCCTCCCCGCTGAAAGTGCTTTACAACCCGAAGGCCTTCTTCACACACGCGGCATGGCTGCATCAGGGTTTCCCCCATTGTGCAATATTCCCCACTGCTGCCTCCCGTAGGAGTCTGGACCGTGTCTCAGTTCCAGTGTGGCTGGTCATCCTCTCAGACCAGCTAGGGATCGTCGCCTAGGTGAGCCATTACCCCACCTACTAGCTAATCCCATCTGGGTTCATCCGATGGTGTGAGGCCCGAAAGTCCCCCACTTTGCTCTTGCGACGTTATGCGGTATTAGCTACCGTTTCCAGTAGTTATCCCCCTCCATCGGGCAGATCCCCAGACATTACTCACCCGTCCGCCGCTCG
>NZ_JBLKSS010000005.1:0-1506 GCF_047607725.1 Sodalis sp. (in: enterobacteria)
TTGAAGAGTTTGATCATGGCTCAGATTGAACGCTGGCGGCAGGCCTAATACATGCAAGTCGAGCGGCGGACGGGTGAGTAATGTCTGGGGATCTGCCCGATGGAGGGGGATAACTACTGGAAACGGTAGCTAATACCGCATAACGTCGCAAGACCAAAGTGGGGGACCTTCGGGCCTCACACCATCGGATGAACCCAGATGGGATTAGCTAGTAGGTGGGGTAATGGCTCACCTAGGCGACGATCCCTAGCTGGTCTGAGAGGATGACCAGCCACACTGGAACAGAGACATGGTCCAGACTCCTACGGGAGGCAGCAGTGGGGAATATTGCACAATGGGGGAAACCCTGATGCAGCCATGCCGCGTGTGTGAAGAAGGCCTTCGGGTTGTAAAGCACTTTCAGCGGGGAGGAAGGCGATGGCGTTAATAGCGCAATTGATTGACGTTACCCGCAGAAGAAGCACCGGCTAACTCCGTCCAGCAGCCGCGGTAATACGGAGGGTGCGAGCGTTAATCGGAATTACTGGGCGTAAAGCGTACGCAGGCGGTCTGTTAAGTCAGATGTGAAATCCCCGGGCTCAACCTGGCAACTGCATTTGAAACTGGCAGGCTAGAGTCTCGTAAAGGGGGGTAGAATTCCAGGTGTAGCGGTGAAATGCGTAGAGATCTGGAGGAATACCGGTGGCGAAGGCGGCCCCCTGGACGAAGACTGACGCTCAGGTACGAAAGCGTGGGGAGCAAACAGGATTAGATACCCTGGTAGTCCACGCTGTAAAGGATGTCGATTTGAAGGTTGTGGCCTTGAGCCGTGGCTTTCGGAGCTAACGCGTTAAATCGACCGCCTGGGGAGTACGGCCGCAAGGTTAAAACTCAAATGAATTGACGGGGGCCCGCACAAGCGGTGGAGCATGTGGTTTAATTCGATGCAACGCGAAGAACCTTACCTACTCTTGACATCCAGAGAACGAGGCAGAGATGCCTTGGTGCCTTCGGGAACTCTGAGACAGGTGCTGCATGGCTGTCGTCAGCTCGTGTTGTGAAATGTTGGGTTAAGTCCCGCAACGAGCGCAACCCTTATCCTTTGTTGCCAGCGATTCGGTCGGGAACTTAAAGGAGACTGCCGGTGATAAACCGGAGGAAGGTGGGGATGACGTCAAGTCATCATGGCCCTTACGAGTAGGGCTACACACGTGCTACAATAATGGCGCATACAAAGAGAAGCGATCTCGCGAGAGTCAGCGGACCTCATAAAGTGCGTCGTAGTCCGGATTGGAGTCTGCAACTCGACTCCATGAAGTCGGAATCGCTAGTAATCGTGGATCAGAATGCCACGGTGAATACGTTCCCGGGCCTTGTACACACCGCCCGTCACACCATGGGAGTGGGTTGCAAAAGAAGAAGGTAGCTTAACCTTCGGGAGGGCGCTTACCACTTTTTGTGATTCATGACTGGGGTGAAGTCGTAGCAAGGTAACCGTAGGGGAACCTGCGGTTGGATCACCTCCTT
>NZ_JBLKSS010000006.1:0-52253 GCF_047607725.1 Sodalis sp. (in: enterobacteria)
TTTTTACGTGCCATGCCATACCCCCGGAAGCTAAAAGTCTCCAGAGTATGGCGGAACAGAAGATGAGCGATCGGACAGAATCGGAATCGCTGATCGGGCGACCGGAATCAGTGATCGGATGAAATCAGAATCAGTGATCGGACGTGCCCGGAACCAGCATGGCGGAAAGATTCATTGCTAAGCCTCGGCTGGGCGCCCATATCCACGCTTTCCTGTCCCCCCAACCTTACCGACAGGTCCGCATGTCTATAGTCTCGCCAGCCGATGAAGGCCGCCCGCACCACGTTTACCAGAGAAACGAGTATGTTGACACGGGCATTTTCGCTAGAAGGCAAAAATAGACTACTCCCTAATGACGCCGCAATCTTAACATAATAATTCCCATAATGACAACTATAAAAATAACAGGGGTAAAAACCCTCAGGTTTGCTGTTGATTAATTGCGCGCAGCGTGAGGATAATGACGGGGTTTCGCCGGCGACATACCAGGAAATAAAGAATAAGGTATTTTTTATTGCGATGACTAATCTATTTAGTCAAGGCTATATAATTAATATAACTAATTGTAATTCAATGAGAAATTTGTAAATCTCCTGAGGATCGTCTAATTTATTGACCTGGATCAGCAAACGCCGTTTTTCCAGGTCAATAACCAAATAACCATCTTCCGATAAATTCATATTTTTGATACGGGAATAACGGATAAATACATTGCCATAAAAAAAAAACCTTCTGTCTTAAACAGCATATGAGGACGGCGAAATAAGGCCAGATAGACCACCATCAAGCCTAGAATTAAAATCAAAGTGGAGGTGACGACCGTGCCGCCGGTAGTGATGTTTTTGTACAGCAGTATCAGCAGCAGGACGATAAAAATCAGGCCGTCCAGGCGACCCTGGCGACGCAAAGGCAACCGTAGACGGGTCTTGCCGCGCAGCGCGTAATCCACAATGAACTCATCAAAGACGGCAAACAGCAGTGCGATAACAATCATTATCACCAGGCCGATATCGGTAACGGTCATACTTCCCCCCAAAAAAAGCAAAAAAAAACCGGGGCAACTTCTTCCGGTTTGATAACGGTACGCTTACAGACCCAACAGCCCAACCCAGTAGCCGAAGATACCGATGACGAAGAAGCCCATAATAATCCACAGCGCGTTCACTTTGCTGCGCAGGAGCCACATACAACCAAAGGTAAGCAGCAGTGGCACCAGCCCCGGCATCAGTTGATCCAGAATCGTCTGGACGGTGGTGACGGTGGTTTGTCCCTCGGTATTGGTGATACGGGACACCACAAAGGGGATATTGACGTGGGTCCATTTATTGACCAACACCCCCATAACAAATAGCCCGAGGATGGACGCCCCTTCGGTCAATTTTTGCAGGAAGCCGCCACCCATATCGTTAACGATATTGACCCCTTTACGGTAGCCGTAGGCCACGCCGTAATAGCGGGTGGCCAGGCGCACCAGGTTAAACAGAATGAAAAACAGCAGCGGACCGAGCAAACTACCGCTCATGGCGATACCGACGCCGAGGGCGGCGAATACCGGCAGTACGGTACCCCAGAAAATCGGGTCGCCGACCCCGGCCAGCGGCCCCATCAAACCGACTTTGATACCGTTAATGGCGGCGTCATCAATCGGTGCGCCGTTGGAGCGCTGTTCTTGCATGGCCATGGTGACGCCCAATACCGGCGCGGCCACATAGGGATGCGTGTTGAAGAACTCCAGATGCCGTTTAATCGCCTGCTTGCGGTCATCGTTATTTTCCGGGTACAGGCGAGGAATCACCGGCACCATCGAAAAACAAAAACCGAGCGCCTGCATACGTTCAAAGTTCCAGGATCCCTGGAAAAGGTTGGAGCGGATAAATACGCCGCGTACATCGCAGGGCGTCAGTTTCTTTTGACCTGTAGCTGTAGTATCGACCATTTCTCTCACCTATTAATCCAGTTCATTATCGAGATCGTTAGCACCCTGCGCCGGTGCGGCCTGTCCTGCGACCCGGTTGTAGCGCGGGCTGAGCTGGATGTAGAGTATGGCAATGACCACGCCGATCACCCCCAGCGCCACCAGGTTAAAGCTGGTGAAGGCCGCGGTGACGAAACCGAGGTAAAAGAACGGCATCAAATAGCCCGCACGCATCATGTTGATGACCATCGCATAACCGACCACCACAATCATGCCGCCGGCGATATTCAGGCCGTTGGTGACGACTTCCGGAATCGAGCTGAGCATGTTGTGTACGGCGTCTGTCCCGACCGAGACCCGCCCACGATGACCGCTGGAATGGCGATGCGCATCGCCTGCAGTAGCAGCGCCGAAACGTGGATCCAGCTCAGCGCCGTCAGGTTGCCGCGTTCGGCGGCATGCTGGAAGGCGACGGTGATGGTGCGCGCGATGATGGTCAATACCTGTCCGGCGGCGGCCAGTGGAATCGCCAGCGCGATACCGGAGCCGACGTTTTGATTACCGGCGATGACCAGAATGGTGGAGATGATGGACGCCAGCGCGGCATCGGGCGCCACCGCGGCGCCGATATTCATCCAGCCCTGCGCGATCATTTCCAATGTCCCGCCGATGATGATACCGGTTTTCATGTCGCCCAGGGCCAGACCAATCAAGGTACAGGCCACCAGCGGACGGTGGAACTGAAATTCGTCGAGAATCGATCCCATGCCTGCAATACAGGCGACGGCGAATATCAGTACAATTTGAAGCGTGGTGATCTCCATTGTACTTCTCCTCTCACTTTCGTAATAGAGCGATGAATCCGTTTCCAGGCAAACTTACTCTCTTAAGGGTCATTATTCGGCGTAGGGCTTAATTGCCGAATTTTTTAATTAAATCCATCATCTTCAACCGGGTATTGCTGGACACTTTACGCACTTCCAGCTCAATGCCACGTTCGTTGAGTGTCTTGAACGCCTCGATGTCTTTTTCGTCCACCGACACGGCATTGTTCACCTGGGTTTTGCCCTGGCGGAAGGCCATACCACCGATATTGACCGAGGTAATCGCGACGCCGCCCTCAACCAGGCGTACGACGTCGGTCGGGTTGGTAAATAACAGCATGACGCGGTCATTGGCATATTTCGGGTTGTCGTAAACGCGGATAGCTTTCGCCACGTCAACCACATGGGCCGTGACCCCCGGAGGCGCCACCTGGGTGAGCAGCGTTTTGCGTACCGTATCCGCGGCCACTTCGTCGCTGACCACGATGATGCGTTTAATGTTGGTTTCTTTCGTCCAGCGGGTGGCTACCTGGCCATGGATCAGACGGTCGTCGATACGCGCCAGACCAATGCTCATGTGGCCACCTTGGCCAGCCGCCACCGGCGCGGCGACGCTCGGGGCCTGTTCCGCTTCCGGGGCTTTCAGCGCTTTTACGCCAATGCGCCCGGTTTCCACCGCGATGCCGACCAGTTCTTGAAAGGTGGGATTATCGTCGCGGGCCATAAAGGTTTCGGCCAGCATGGGGATGTTTACGCCGGTCACGACTTCATAATTTTCTTTATCGATGACAATCCGGCTGGCGGCATTAAACGGGCTGCCTCCCCAGGTATCGACCAGAAATAACACGCCTGCTGTGGTGTCAAGATCCGCCAGACGGGCGGTATATTTTTCAATCAATTTCGTCGTTTCAGCGTTTTCGCCGGGGACGAAATCGATCCAGGCGACATTGTCTTGTGCGCCTAAAATCATTTCGGCCGTTTTCAGTAATTGCTCGGCCGCTGACCCGTGAGTGCCAATAACAATAGCAATACTTACTGGATACCTCCTTTATTGACAAAATGGGTTATGCGCCCCGCACGAAAGCTGTGTCGAGGGCCCTAACTCTTTGGTGGTATAACTGCAAAGTCAGGAACGATGCCTGCCCTGACCGATGTCCGCCCTACAGATTGATTTGCTTCAGTTATTGGTTCGGACGATCATAAGTAAATCGCGATTTATTTTAGTGTGTAAAATAGTGTGTAAAAAAATAAAAATTGTGACGACGCTCAGTTATTTGGCTACCGGAATCGGTACAAGCGCACAAAAGAGTGTAGCTGAGAATGAACAAACAGCTTGAAGTGAAAAAGTTTTGTGCCGGGTGGTGATTCCCTGATACAGTAAAGCGTTTAAATTATAAAAGGAGCAAACAGCCCTCCGATGGACTGTCACCGAAGCCGTTTCATCATTTTTTGTCCGCTTGCGCGGTCATCGTTGTCCTCTCACTGGCGCATCGCGCTGGATCCTTTTTTCGTCATGTTTGATCCCGCTCCCCAAGAAAGTGTGCCTCTTGACGGCTTGCCCCTGCGCGTTTGCCGGCAAAGATGCGGTTTAACCCTGTAATCACGACAGCCTGAATACCTTACGGAGCCTGTGATGGAATTCTTAATGGACCCCTCAATTTGGGTGGGATTATTGACCCTGATCGTATTGGAGATTGTTCTCGGCATCGATAACGTGGTCTTTATTGCGATCCTGGCGGACAAACTCCCGCCCAAAAAGCGCGATCGCGCACGGGTGGTAGGCCTGTCGTTGGCGCTGATTATGCGCCTTGGGCTGCTGTCGCTGATTTCGTGGATTGTCACGCTGACGCGCCCGTTGTTTACTGTTGAGGACTTTTCCTTTTCCGGCCGCGACCTCATTTTGCTGCTGGGGGGGATTTTCCTTTTGTTTAAGGTAACCACGGAGTTGCACGAACGTTTGGAAAATAAAGAGCACGACAGCAGCGCCGGCCACGGGTACGCCAGCTTCTGGGCGGTGGTAGTGCAAATCGTTATTCTCGACGCGGTATTTTCCCTGGATGCGGTCATCACGGCGGTGGGGATGGTCAACAATCTGCCCGTCATGATGACCGCCGTGGTGATTGCTATGGCGATTATGCTGCTGGCGTCTCGTTCGCTGACCCGTTTCGTTAACCGTCATCAAACCGTGGTGGTGCTGTGTCTCAGCTTCTTGCTGATGATAGGTCTCAGTTTGATTGCCGAAGGCTTTGGTTTTCATATTCCGAAAGGCTACCTGTATGCCGCCATCGGTTTCTCGATCTTCATTGAGATGTTCAACCAGATAGCGCGCCGCAATTTTATCAAAAACCAGTTCGCCAAGCCGATGCGCGAGCGTACTGCGGAAGCGATTATGCGGTTGATGGGGGGTAGGGCGCAGCGTGAAACCGGCGAAGATGATTCGGCACAGGCGTTTAAGCAGGCGCATTTCGCCGACGAAGAGCGCCATATGATCACCGGCGTGCTGTCGCTGGCTTCACGCACCCTGCGCAGCGTGATGACGCCGCGCAATGAGATAACCTGGCTGGACTGCCAGCGGCCGGTTGAGGAGCTGCGCGCGACATTGATGGAGACGCCGCACAATATGTTCCCGGTCTGTAACGGCGAGCTGGATCAGCTTATCGGTATCGTGCGCGCGAAGGATTTGATGGCGGCGGTGGATAACGGCGAACAGGTAAAAGCCTACGCCGCCGCTAACCCGGCGATTGTCGTGCCGGAAACCCTGGATGTGTTGAAGCTGCTGGAGGAGTTGCGCCGGGCGAAAGGCAGTATGGTGATGGTGTCCAACGAGTTCGGCGTGGTTCAGGGGCTGGTGACGCCCCTGGACGTGCTGGAAGCCATTGCCGGCGAGTTTCCCGACGAGGATGAGACGCCGGAAATAGAGGTCCACGAGGACGGCTGGCTGGCGAAAGGCAGCACCGACCTGCATGCGTTACAACAGGCGCTGGACACTCAGGCGCTGGCGCGCGGGCGGGATAACGTCGCCTCGTTGGCCGGCTTGTTGTTATCGCAGTGCGATCAAATGCCGGTGGAGGGGGATGTGCTGACGCTTGACGAGTGGCATTTTACCATTCGCCAGATGGTGGAGTATCGCATCGAACAGGTGTGGATTGAACGCCTGGCGCCGCGGCACGGTGAGGATTAGGAGGAATAAGCCGCTAAACGGCGCCGACGCGGCGCTGAGAATGCGCCGTCCGCCGGCGCCGCACTTTGATTTTGCAGCGGGTGGGGCGGAATGAAAGGTAATGGACGGTAGCGCAGGCGGATTTTTTGTGGCCCCGAGCGCAAGTGGAATCTGAGCCGCGGCGTTCCTCGGTGACCCCCATTGCGCCACGCCGGCACTACCTCCGGGTGGTCGCCCCCGACAGTTCAGCCCCACCCCGGCTGTAGCACGTCACGGCTGCGGCGCATCTCCGCTTAGTCGCATTGCACCTTGATAGCCAGGCCGCCGCGCGAGGTTTCGCGGTATTTGGTATTCATGTCCTTGCCGGTTTCATACATGGTTTCAATAACCTTATCGAGGGACACTCGCGGCGCGCTGGTGCGACGTAGCGCCATGCGCGAGGCGTTGATCGCTTTCACTGCAGCGATCGCGTTACGCTCGATGCAGGGCACCTGCACCTGGCCGCTCACCGGATCGCAGGTCAGTCCCAAATTGTGTTCCATACCGATTTCCGCCGCGACGCACACCTGTTCCGGACTGCCGCCCATCAGTTCCGTCAGGCCGGCCGCCGCCATGGAGCAGGCGACGCCCACCTCGCCCTGACAGCCGACTTCGGCGCCTGAAATGGAGGCATTCATCTTGTACAAAATACCGATTGCGCCGCTGGCGAGGAAATACCGCAGCCAGATATCGGCCGAGACCGGCTCGATGAAATGGTCATAATAGGCCAGGACGGCGGGCACGATCCCGCAGGCGCCATTAGTGGGCGCAGTGACGACACGGCCGCCGGCGGCATTCTCTTCATTGACCGCCAGGGCGAACATATTGACCCAGTCCACCACCTGCATGGGATCGGTTGAATGCTTATCGCCGGCGATCAACATCCTCCTGAGCGCGGCGGCGCGGCGCGGCACCCGTAGCGGCCCCTGCAGCACGCCCTCGGTGTTCATGCCGCGATCGATACTGGCGCGCATGGTCTGCCAGACAGCGGCAAAATAGCGGTCTATCTCCGCGCGCTCGTGCAGCGCGAGTTCGTTGCACAACACCAAACCGGATACCGACAGGGCGGTATCGCGGCAGTGTTCCAGCAATTGCTGGGCGCTGTTGAAACTGAAGGGAACGCTGACCTCGTTCACCACCGCTTGGCCGAACTGGGCTTCCTCGACGATAAAGCCGCCGCCGATAGAATAGTAGGTTTGGCTGTAAACGCAGCGATCGCCTGCGAACGCGTGGATGCGTAGCCCGTTTTCGTGCCGTGCCAGGTTAGTGTGATGAAACACCATGCCCCCTTCGCGCGCAAAGTCCACTTCATGGGGAGTACCGGCCAACATCAGCCGCTGGCGCTGGGCGACGTCGCACAAAAACGCAGGCGTGGCGTCTATGGCCACCGTATCCGGGCTGTTGCCGGTCAGGCCAAGGATGATCGCCTGATCGGTGTGGTGTCCTTTCCCGGTCAGGGCAAGGGAGCCGTAAACCTCGACGGCGATACGCGTGACGGAGGTCAGCAAATGTTTTTCGACCAAATCGTCCACAAATTGTTTACCGGCTTTCATCGGGCCCACCGTATGGGAACTGGACGGACCGATACCAATTTTGAACATATCGAAAACGCTGATCACGTTTGCTCTCCTGTAAAATTTTTATAAGGCAACGAGCAGGTGGCATTGATCTGATTGTAATAGTTGATCGGGATACGCAGGCGCGTTTTCGCATGAAATAAACTAATGTCAACGGCGTTGACGATGACACGCGTCACTTGCCCCTGCTGCGCCGACCATCAAGCGATATTTTTAAGTGCAGTAGTGAAATTAAATGCCAATTAACAATAATGTATTAGTATTATTTTCTGTTTAATGTCGCTTGTCGGGGATTTTAGCCAGATAAATGGAAATTAAAAGAACTCTGTGCCGTTAAGGGGAGCTGGCTCCCATTATTCGGTGGGCGGACGGATATGTTGACCGAGACGATAGAGGATTTGAGCGGTCATGCCCCAAACCATGTGTTGCCGGTACCAGGAGAAGTACACCCGCCGGGTTTGCGCTCGCCGTTCAATATCCAGCGGGGTATAGCTCGCCAGCGACAATGCCTCGGTCAGCGGTATTTCAAAAATTTCCGCCACTTCGGCCTCGCTGGCGACAAAACGGGCGCCTGGCGCCAGCAGACCCACGATCGGGGTGACCTGAAAACCGCTGCTGCTGTCCACCGGCGACAATTGTCCCAGCACCCGGACCTGACGGGGATCGATGGCGACCTCTTCTTGCGCCTCGCGCAGCGCGGTGGCGATCGCGGAAGCGTCGGCCGCATCCGCGCTGCCCCCGGGAAACGCGACCTGACCGGCGTGTTTGCGCAGGGACGCGGCGCGGCGGGTGAGCAGTAATGTTGGCGTGGAATGGCAAATAATCGGAATCAGTACCGCCGCCCGCCGGCGATGGTAGGTAACGTAGCGTGTCTCCGGCAGCAGCAGTTGAAAACGGGTAATAAACTCCGCTAGCCGCAGCGGACGCTCAATGACGGTGTCAGGCATGCAACTGTTCCAGCAGCGGCAGTAGCGAGGCGGCCTTCGCCAGGGTTTCCTGATATTCCGCTTCTTCGTCGCTGTCGGCGATAAGACCGCCGCCGACGGTGCAGTGAATATGCTGGTCCGCCACCAGGAGGGTGCGGATGGTGATATTGGTATCCATCGTGCCGCAGCAGCTGACATAGCCGATGCTTCCGCACCAGGCGCTGCGACGCTGCGGTTCGAGCCTTTCGATGATTTCCATTGCCCGCACCTTTGGCGCGCCGGTAATGGAGCCGCCGGGGAAGCAGGCGCGCAGCAGGTCGCAGGGAGTGCGATCGGCCGTCAGGGTGGCGGTGATGGTGCTGACCATGTGATGCACCGCCGTAAAGGTCTCTATAGCAAACAGCGAGGGCACCCGCACGCTGCCGGGTTGCGCCACGCGGCCGATATCGTTACGCAATAGGTCCACTATCATCAAATTTTCCGCCTGATCTTTGACGGAAGCGGCCAGCCGCGCTGCCTGCTGGCGATCGGCGTCGGCATCCGCCAGCCGTGGCAGCGTCCCTTTAATGGGGCGAGTCTGGATTTCACCGGCGCGCAGGCGCAGGAAACGTTCCGGCGACAAGCTCATCACCGCTTGGTTCCCCAGGCGGATGAAGGCCGAAAACGGCGCACGGTTATGGGCCAGCAAATGGCGGAACGCCGGCCATTCATCCCCGTTGCAAGGGGCGCTAAAGCGCTGTGATAAACAGACTTGATAGCAGTCTCCCGCCAGCAAGTGCTGCTGGACCTGGCGGAATTTTTCGCCATATTCAGCGCGGGTCATATTGGCGCGCCAGGGGCCGAGCAGATGAAACGGCGTCGATGTCGGCGGCGGCGCGGCGGTCAACTTGGTAAGCAAGGGCTCGGGGTCGTCGTAGCTCACCAGGGTCACCGTATGGCGATGGTGGTCGGCTATCACCGCCCAGCGATAAATGCCCACCGCCATTTCAGGCAGTGGCACGTCCTGTTGCGCCAGCTCAGGCAGGGTTTCGATGCTACGTGCGAGATCGTAGCCAAAATAGCCG
This sequence comes from Sodalis sp. (in: enterobacteria), assembly GCF_047607725.1. Lineage (GTDB taxonomy): Bacteria > Pseudomonadota > Gammaproteobacteria > Enterobacterales > Enterobacteriaceae > JBLKSS01. The sequence goes on from NZ_JBLKSS010000006.1 coordinate 9,506, forward strand.
AGCGCCCCTCCCAGGAACGGCAATGACGCGTTTGGCAGGGCCGCCATGCCCGCCGCCGCCAACTGCTGCTGGACCAGAGCAAAGGGGTCATCGTGGCGGATTTCGCGGTCATCCCCCCGGCGGATCTCGGTGACACCGTCACGAGTCACCAGCGTTACCGCGGGCGCGGCCACCAAAATATCGTAACGGCTGTCAGGATGACTGCTGTTGCCGGAATGCAGCATCATCGCCCAGGGCTGGCCGGCCAGCGGGGTAAAGTAGTCCAGCACGACATCGGGCCGGTAGGGTAATGCTATCAATTGTGGCTGCATGGATAAGCGCCTGTTCCCGAATGACGCGGCAACGGCAACCTGTCCGCGTTTGTGGTGATATCATGGCGTGATCCTAGCATACATCCTCGTCATGGCGTAACCGACCGCGTCATGAGATAATCGACACTGTTGCCGTCACCGAGAGAAACCTATGTTAAACGACATGCCCGCGTTAACCCATGAGCAGCAGCAACAGGCCGTCGAGCGTATTCAGGCGTTAATGGCCAAGGGGATGAGCAACGGTGAGGCCATTGTGTTGGTGGCGCGCGAACTGCGCGCCGACCACACCGGCGAAAGAGTCACCCTGCGCTGGGAGGATGAGGAGGAAACCGAGGCCCATGAAGCCCCGACGGCGCGCCCAGAGGCGGATCCTTACGATAGCAACCCCGATGACGATTAAGCGCAGGGTGGCCCGCCCTTATAGCGCAGCGATGATTTTGATTTCAATTTTATAGCGTGGATTCATCAGGCCCGCCTGAACCGTACAGCGTACCGGCGCGCTGCCGGCATCGACCCTGTTATCCCATACCGCATTCATCGCGCCGAAATCCGCAGCGTTAGGCAGGAAAATAGTCGCATCCAGCAGGCGGCGTTTGTCGGTGTTGCAGCAAGCCAGCATGGCGTCGATAGCGGCGAGCCCGCTGACGGTCTGGCCGGTAATGTCTTCGTCAAGCGCGGCATCCGCCACCACGCTGGTGTAGTAGAGAGTCTGATGATGAATCACCGCGTCGGACATACGGGCGCCGGCATCAATACGCTGGAGGGTCATTGCATTTCCTTTCAGTGGTTAGTGAAAACAACAGCATACCATACCGGCGCGGGAAGCCCAGCGCCTGATGGCGGACGCTATTCGCGACGCCATCGGCGCGCAACAACCGCTGGTGGTGGAGGCTGGCACCGGCACCGGCAAGACCTACGCCTATCTGGTGCCGGCCCTGCGCGCCGATAAAAAGGTGATCATTTCCACCGGCTCTAAGGCGTTACAGGATCAACTCTACGCCCGGGATCTGCCGCGTATCGCGCAGGCCCTGTCCTACCGCGGACAACTGGCCTTGTTGAAAGGGCACGCCAACTATCTGTGCCTGGAACGCATGGCGCAGCACGCGGCGGCAGGGGGCGCACTGCCGCCGGAGACGCTCGACGCGCTGAGCCAGGTGCGCGCCTGGGCATCGCAAACCGAGGATGGGGACATCGCCAACTGCGGCGGTATCGCCGAAGACAGCCCTATCTGGCCGCTGGTGACCAGCACGAACGATAACTGCCTTGGCAGCGATTGTCCTGAATATAAAGAGTGCTTTGTGGTCAAAGCGCGCCGCCGGGCTATGGATGCCGACGTGGTGGTAGTCAACCATCATCTTTTCCTAGCGGATATGGTGGTGAAAGAAAGCGTTTTCGGCGAACTGATCCCACGCGGCGACGTGATGATTTTCGACGAAGCGCATCAACTGCCGGACATCGCGAGCCAATATTTCGGCCAGCAGCTCACCAGCCGCCACATGCTGGATTTGGCGCGCGATATGACCTTGGCCTACCGCACCGATGTCCGCGACATGGTGCAGTTGCAAAAGAGCGCCGACCAGCTCTCGTTTCGCGCCCAGGATTTTCGCCTGGCGTTGGGTGAACCGGGGTTTCGCGGTAATCTACGCGACGCGCTGGCGCAGCCGATGGTACAGCGCGCGCTGGTGCTGCTGGATGATGCGCTGGAGTTATGTCATGACGTGGCGAAACTGGCGCTCGGCCGCTCGGCGCTGCTGGATGCCGCTTTTGAACGTGCGACGCTGTACCGCGCCCGGCTGAAACGCTTGAAGAACACCAGCGAGCCGGGATTCAGTTATTGGTACGAATGTAACGCGCGTCATTTTGTGCTGGCGCTGACGCCGCTGTCGGTCTCCAACCGCTTTCACGAAGTCATGGCGGAGAAGGCCGGCACCTGGATCTTCACCTCCGCGACACTGTCGGTGAATGACAAGCTGGATCATTTCACCCAGTGCATGGGGTTGGAAAACGCGACGTCACTCTTGCTTGCCAGTCCGTTTGATTATGCCGCCCAGGCGCTGCTGTGCGTACCGCGCTTTTTACCGGAACCACGGGAACGCGGCGCGGCGCAGAAGCTGGCGCGGATGCTGCTACCGGTCATTGTCGCCAACCGTGGTCGCTGTTTTTTTCTCTGTACGTCGCACCAAATGATGCGCGATCTGGCGGTGGAATTTCGTGCCTCGCTGACGCTGCCGGTTTTGGTGCAGGGGGAAACCAGCAAGCGCGAAATCCTGCGCCAGTTTGTCGACGCCGGTAACGCGGTGCTGGTGGCCACCCACAGTTTTTGGGAAGGGGTGGACGTGCGCGGTGATGTGCTGTCTTGCGTTATCATCGATAAGCTGCCGTTTACCGCGCCGGACGATCCGCTGCTGAAGGCGCGCATTGAGGATTGCCAACTGCGCGGCGGCGATCCGTTCGCCGACGTGCAGATCCCCGAGGCGGTCATCGCCCTGAAACAGGGGGTCGGCCGGCTCATACGCGACAGCGATGACAGTGGCGTGCTCATTATTTGCGATCAGCGGCTGGTGATCCGCCCGTACGGCAAAATTTTTCTGCAAAGTCTGCCGCCGGCGCGCCGCACGCGATCGCTGGAGCGCACAATCGCCTTTCTGACCGGCGGCTGAGCGCCGTATCCCCTTGTGGCAGTGGGTGTGTTATGATAAACGCCCGTTACAATTCTTATTCTTCCCACCTGAGGTTTGGCATGTCTACCCGCATTTTAGCCCTTGATACCGCGACCGAAGCCTGTTCCGCCGCGCTGATGCTCGACAACGAGCTGTTGCTGGAGCGCTTTGCCGTTGCACCCCGCGAACACACGCAGCGCATCCTGCCCATGGTGGACAGCCTGTTGGCGGAGGCCGGTATTACGCTTGATAGTCTCGATATGCTGGCGTTCGGCCGCGGCCCCGGCAGCTTTACCGGCGTGCGCATCGGCATCGGCATTGCGCAGGGGCTGGCGCTGGGCGCCGATCTGCCGCTTATCGGCGTCTCCACCCTGGCGGCGCTGGCCGAAGGCGCCTGGCGTCAAACCGGCGCTTGCCAGGTGCTGACCGCTATAGACGCGCGTATGGGGGAAGTGTACTGGGCGGCGTATCGGCGTGAGGCGGGCGTTTGGCTGGGCGAGGAGGGCGAAGCGGTGGCGGCGCCCGCTGTGCTGGCGGCGCTGAGCGCGGATCTGACCGGGCGCTGGGCCACCGCCGGCACCGGCTGGCAAACGTATCCGACGCTACTGCAGCGTGACGGGTTACAGCTCGTCTCAGGTGAAACGCTGCTGCCCAGCGCGCGGGAGATGTTGCCGATAGCGCTTCATCACTATCGCCACGGCGGCGCTCGGCCGGTCGCGCTGGCGGAACCGTCCTACTTGCGCAATGAAGTGGCATGGAAAAAATTACCCGGCCGCGCCTGAGCGGTAAACTTATCCTGCCGGGGCGGGTCAAAGTAGTAAGTTTATTAGCGAGATCAAGTACTATGTTCAGCCATCAGGCTTCACCCGTATCATTGCGCCGGCTGATGTCGGTCGGTTTCCTAGCCGCGATGTTAACGCTTACGGGGTGTGTTACGGTACCGGAGGCGATCCGTGGCACGACCCCAACGCCGCAGGATGATTTGGTGCAGGTGATGAATGCGCCGCAGCTGTATATCGGTCAAGAAGGGCGCTTCGGCGGTAAAGTGGTCAAGGTGACTAATGAAACCGGGCGCACCCGGCTGGAAATCGCCACCGTACCGCTCGATGATGGCGTGGTGCCGCTAATACACCAGCCATCCATTGGCCGCATCATTGCTCAAATCAGCGGTTTCGTCGAACAGTCCGATCTGAAAGGGCAATGGATCACGGTCGTCGGGCCGATCACCGGCACGGAAAAAGGCCATATCGATAAAGCGGATTACACCTACATGGTTATGCAGGTGAACGGCTATAAACGCTGGCGCGTCGTGCGTCAGGTCTCGGCGCCCATGGGGCCGCCGCTCGGACACTGGGGTTGGGACTATCGCTATGGATCGCCCTGGGGGCCCGGTTACGGTCCGGCATGGGGCGCTTACTACGGCGACACGCGGGTAGACACCGTTTTGGCGGACTAACTTTTTCTTAACACACGCGGAAGAAGAGAGAGCAGTATTGGATTATCAATTAATTACCACGGATCAGGCTTTACACGACAGATGTCAGCAGGCCCGTCAGCACCCGTAGGTAGCGGTAGATACCGAATTTGTGCGTACCCGCACCTACTATCCCCAACTGGGCCTGATCCAGTTATATGACGGCGACTCTCTGACGCTTATCGATCCGCTGGCGATTACCGATTGGCAGCCCTTCATTGCGCTTCTGGCGGATCAGCAGGTCACCAAATTGCTGCACGCCTGCAGCGAAGACCTGGAAGTGTTCTGGCATAGCTTTGGCCAGATGCTGGTGCCGATGATCGATACCCAAGTGCTGGCTGCGTTTACCGACCGCGCACTCTCCTGCGGGTTCGCCGCGCTGGTGGCGGAAACGTTGCAGGTCACGTTAGATAAAACGGAATCCCGCACCGACTGGCTCGCGCGGCCGCTCAGTGACAGGCAGTGTGATTATGCCGCCACCGATGTTTACTGGCTCTTGCCGATGGCGCATAAGCTGATAGCGCAAACGCAACAGGCGGGATGGTGGTTGCAGGCCAGCCAGGAGTGCGCGGCCCTCTGTCAACGGCGCCAGGAAGTCACCGATCTTGAACTGGCCTATCGAGATATCGCTAACGCCTGGAGCTGCGCACGCGTCAGCTTGCGTGCCTACAGCGGCTGGCCAGCTGGCGCCTAAATAAGGCCCGTGAGCGCGATATGGCGGTCAATTTCGTTGTTCGTGAAGAAAATCTGTGGCAGGTGGCGCGCTATATGCAGGGATCCCTTGGCGAGCTGGAGCAGCTTGGCCTCAGCGGACCCGAAATCTGCTTACACGGCTGGGCGCTGCTGGCTCGGGTGCAGGAGGCTCAGGCACTGCCGGACGCGGCGTTGCCACCGCCGGTACTCAATCTTATCGATCGTCCCGGTTATCGCCAGACGTTTAAAGCGCTGAAAGAGCAGATACAACTGACGGCTAACAAGACGGGGCTGAGCAGCGAACTGCTGGCGTCCCAGCGTCAGATCAACCAGCTAACTCAGCGTGGTTTGGGGTGTAACCCCCACTGCGCGGCAGCCGGAATTGATAAGCGGCTGGCGCGGTGCGCTGTTCGGTGCGGAATTACTGGCGTTATTGTCCCAGGGTGAGAGCGAAACGCGCGCCTAGGCGGCGGGCGGAATAAATGGCGTGACCGGCGCATGAGGCCGCGAGCCTCCTGCCTGACGGCAGGAGGCGGAAGAGACGCTGGCGTTCATTTGGTGCTTTCTTCCGTTTCCGGCAGTGTCACGTTCAGCTCCAGGATGGAGATATCTCCATCCTTTTTCTCCAATTGAACCGAGAGCATTTCGGGGTCGATTTGCACATATTTACTGATGACCTCAAGCAGGTCGCGTTTCAGCTGCGGCAGATAATGCGGCTCGTTATCGCCTCTGCGCCGCTCGGCAACGATGATCTGCAGCCGTTCCTTGGCTATATTGGCTGTCGTTTTTTTACGGGAGAGAAAAAAGTCAAGTAATGCCATGGTTTATCCCCCAAACAGGCGTTTCAGGAATCCCTTCTTCTCTTCTTCGATGAAGCGGAAGGGATGTTCTTCTCCTAACAGGCGATCAACCATATCTGAATAGGCCTGGCCAGCATCAGACTCCTCATCGAGAATTACCGGCTCTCCCTGGTTGGAAGCCCGCAACACCGATTGATCCTCGGGGATCACACCTACCAGAGGAATGCGTAGAATTTCAATCACATCTTCCATACTGAGCATGTCGCCGCGGCTGACGCGTCCGGGATTGTAACGGGTCAGCAGCAGGTGCTCTTTAATGGGGTCTTGACCGCTTTCGGCACGGTGCGATTTAGATGATAGAATGCCCAGAATACGGTCGGAGTCGCGCACCGACGACACTTCCGGGTTGGTAGTGATAATCGCTTCATCGGCAAAATACAGCGCCATCAGGGCACCGGTTTCAATACCGGCCGGTGAATCGCAAACGACAAAATCGAATTCCATCGTGCTGAGATCATTCAATACCTTTTCCACGCCGTCGCGGGTCAGGGCATCTTTATCCCGCGTCTGGGACGCGGGCAATATATATAAATTCTCGGTCCGCTTATCTTTTATCAGCGCTTGGTTCAGCGTGGCATCACCCTGGATGACATTGACGAAGTCATAGACCACCCGGCGTTCACAGCCCATGATCAAATCGAGGTTTCGCAGTCCGATATCGAAATCGATCACGACGGTTTTCTTTCCTTTGCGGGCTAAACCGGTAGCGATGGCCGCGCTCGATGTGGTCTTGCCTACGCCCCCTTTACCCGAAGTAACAACTATAATGCGTGCCATAAATGGATTCCTTGTCAAGGGCTAAATTAAAGGATGAATGGTAAGCGTACCGTCCTGCAGACATAACCGCGCGGCTTTGCCTGAAAATTCGGCCGGAATTTGATCGCTCAGCCAATACTGGCCGGCGATGGATACGAGTTCCGGGGAGAGATGGGTACAGAAAATCTGGCACTCTCCGTCGCCCGATGCATCGGCCAGCGCGCGGCCCCGCATCATGCCGTAAATATGGATATTGCCATCGGCAATAAGCTCGGCGCCGGCGCTAACACTGCTGGTGACAATCAGATCGCTGTTGCGGGCGTAAATTTGCTGCCCGGAGCGCACCGGCGTGTTGATAAGCCACGTTTTGACCGCCGCCGGCGCGGGCGCCTCGGCGACGCTGCGCTTTGGCGCTTTGCCTTCGGTCAGCAGCGGCAACCCACTGCGAATGATCGCCTGTTTCAGTTTCGTGTCGCGACAGCCGCTGACGCCGACCACATGCAGGCCGGTCGCCAGCACCGCCTGTGATAGCGCCTCCCAGGGCGTGTCGCGACTGAGGCCGGCGACGTTGATAACAACCGGCGCATCTTTCAAAAATCCAGGTGCTTGTTCGACTTTTTCCTCTATCGCCCGACGGATTTCCTCTGGCTGCGCATCATGCACATGAATTACCGATAAAGTAAAATTACTGCCTTTCAATTCAATTGGCGTTTGCGACATCTATCCTGACTCAGTCTTAGCACGTGTAATTTCCCGATTCGTCACGGGCGGCGATATTCCGTAGTACTGCATGCATGTTATAGTTATCGCTATATAACAGGCAAGACACCAGACCACGGAAATAGAGTAAAAAATATGTTTTGTGTGATCTATCGAAGTTCAAAACAGGATCAAACCTATCTTTTTGTCGAAAGAAGAGAGGATTTTACCCGCGTCCCGGCCGACTTAATGGCGCACTTCGGCAAACCGCTATTCTCAATGATTTTACCCTTAGACGGTAGCAAAAAACTCGCTTCCGCGGATATAGGAAAAGTAAAAGAATTACTTAAAGAGCAGGGCTTCTATCTGCAAGTCCCACCACCGGTGGAAAATTTATTGACCCAGCATCATCAGTAAGCGCCCCGTGGAGGATGTCTTGAATTATTGGTGGGTTTGTTGTATGAGATAGTAAACCTACGTTACACGCTTATGCTCATTGTATTTTCACATTGTATTGATTTTAATAATTTTTATTTCCATCCCGGTTTGAGTGATATGAAATTAGTGGTTCTGAAGTTTGTGATAGTGTCCATTAAAATTTAAGTTGACACTATCATCGCCGGATTATCCATGATCTGACAGCCGTCCCTTATAGGATGCGGGTTCACTAGGCATCGTAGTGGAACATATTCTTACCGGCCATACAACAAACCCACCAATAATTCAAGACGTCCTCCACGGGGCGCTTACCTTTTTTTCGGGTCGAGACTGCGCTCCAGCTAGGATTGGAACACCATAAACAGGCTGGTGAGCACCAGGTAATACACCCCCGCGGCGCACAGCGCCTCGAAATAGCGGAAACTGGCGCTGGTGGTCTGGTTGGCTATCAACAGCAGCTCCTACACCGCGATAACGGACACCAGCGCGCTCGATTTCAGCATGCTGATCATTTGGTTACCCATTGGCGGCAGGACAATTCGCGCCGCCTGCGGCAGCACAATTTTGCGCATGATCTGCCCGCGCGCCATGCCGGCGGTGCGCTGACCGCTTTTGACCGCCTGCAGGCCGGAGCGCAGAATCTCCGCCATATAGGCGCCTTCGTTCAAAGACAGCGCCAGCACCGCGCAAGTAAAGGCGGAAAAGCGCAGGCCGAAAGTGGGCAGGACGTTGTAGACAAAAATGATTTGAAACAGCACCGGCGTACCGCGGAACACCCACAGGTAGACAAACGCCAGCCCGCGGGCGCCACGGAAGCGGGATTCTTTCAGCAGCGCCAGTACCAGACTGATTACGATGCCGAACAGCAGCGAACACAGCGTCAGCAGCAACGTCATCATCGCCCCCTGGAAAAACACCGGAGAGCTGATGTACTGCCAGACAAGATCAATTGACATAGTTATTTTCTCCCGTTCGGTGAGCGGTCAGGCTTAGTGGAAAATAGAAACCGAATCAGGGAATTTCCACTTTTCAATCAGCTACTTATAGGTGCCATCCTGGACTAGTGCCTGCAGGCCGTTTTCCAGCAGTTGGCGGGTGGCGGTATCGCCTTTGCGAATCGCGAAAGCGATATGGGTGTCGGCTTCAAACTCGGGGCCGACGGCGATAAACATGCCCGGTTTCTCGGTCATCAGTGCCACCGAACCCGGCGTGGAAAGAAACTCGGCATCGGCACGGCCTTGTGCGACTGCAACGGCGGAATCGGTGGCGGCGGGGTAGGTCAGCACGTTAATCGCTGGCTTACTGGCCGCAAGGCATTTCTTATTGTCTTCGCGCGCCTGGCTCTCTTCGATGCCGCCGAGCGTGACGGCGACGTTTTTACCGCACAGCGACAAATCGCGGCCGGTGATCTTGGCGGGATTCTCTTTGCTTACCACCACCCGGCTACCGATCATCAGGTAAGGCACAAAATCCACCTGCTCGGCGCGCGTCGGGTTGACGTACATCACGGAGTTGATTATATCCAGCCGGTTGCCCTGCAGTGCGGGGATCAAGCCTTTGAATTCCATCGACATGGGGGCGGGCGTCAGCGAGACTTTTTTGCCCAGCGCGTTGATTAAATCGATATCGAACCCGGTCAACTGGCCATCTTTAGTAAACTCGAACGGCATAAAAGTGGCGGCGGTGCCGTAAGTCAGCTTTCCGGGGGACACGAGCTTCGGCTCGGCGGCTTGGCTCAGCAGGGGCAACGTCAGGCAAAAAGCCGCCAAAAGCTGACGGGTCGTGCGGCGAACAAACAGGGTATTGGCCATTTTTGTCTCCATCATACGGGTGCGTTGAATTGCTCTTTATGAGTCAATTAATACAATAATAGGCGCGCACGCTGCTGCGTTTATCGGAAGATGGACTCATTGCGCGTAATCCGGGTCACGGCTGGCGTTTTTTGCAAACACTCAACAGCGACGTGGCCTTGCGCAACGGCTACGGTTTTCGGTTGCTCATCGAGCCGGCCAGTCTCCTGGCGCCCGGTTTCAAAGCCGACAGGCGGGCGATCAAACGCCTGCGGTCGCAACATTTATATTTAATTGCCCACCCGGACATCACCCAGGTGGAAAGCCGCCAGATCTTTAATACCGACGCCTCGTTTCATGAATTACTGGCGGAATGGAGCGGCAATGTCTTTGTCTTACAGGCGATCCAGCAGCAAAACCGGTTGCGGCGCCTGCTGGAGTTTGGCAGTTATCAAAATCGGCAGCGGGTCCGGAAATGGTACGAAGAACATGTCGCTATCCTGGACGCCGTGCGCGATGACCGCATGGCCGCCGCAGCCGAAATGATGCGGCAGCATTTGCAATCCGCCTATGACACGGTGGCGGGCAAAGTCGCCAAGAGGTAATGCAGGGAAGGGGAAGGGCCGGCAGGGAGGCTGTATTGTTTATTAACTACCAGGAAAACTGTATGCATTTAGCTATTGAGGATAAAGTCGCGCTGGTTTGCGGCGCGGGCAGCGGTCTGGGCCGCGCCATCGCGCTGGCGGCGGAAGGCGTAACGGTGGCGGTAACCAGCCGTACGCCGGGCAAGCTGGAAGAGACGGTGGCGCTGATTACCGGACAAGGCGGCCGCGCGCAGGCGTTTGCGCTGGACTTAAGCCTGCCGGACACGTTCGATACCGCACTCAGCGGCATTCGTCAGGCCCTGGGGCCTATCGGCATTCTGGTCAACAATTCCGGCGGACCGCCGCCTTCCCGGGCGGAAGGCGTCGCGGCGGAAGTCTGGCAGGCGCAATTCACCGCGATGGTCAGCGCATTGATTCAATTGACCGATAAGGTGCTGCCGGATATGCGGGCGGTGGGCTGGGGACGTATTATCACCAGCACCTCCTCGGGCGCGGTGGCGCCTTTGGCGAATTTGGCGATATCCAATACCCTGCGCATGGCGCTGCTGGGATGGTCTAAAACGCTGGCGTCGGAAGTCGCGGCCCAGGGCATTACCGCCAACATTATCATTCCGGGACGTATCGCCACCGATCGCGTCGGCCAGTTGGATGCCGCCAAAGCACAGCGGGAAAACAGTACGCCGGAAGCGGGGCAGGCGCAGAGTAAAGCCTCCATTCCCGCCGGCCGCTATGGCAAGCCAGAAGAATATGGCGCCGCCGCGGCGTTTCTGGCCAGCCGTCAGACATCCTATATCACCGGCTCGGTTTTGCGGGTGGATGGCGGTTTGATACCGTCGATATTCTAACCGCTAAAGATCTACCGCCGGGTTGCCGGCGAGGCTTCATCGCGGCATTGACCAGCCAACAGGGCGTGTCGCGTGCCCGTAAGCCGAACGATTGAGGGTATCATCGCGCCACCGTTGCGGGATGAGATAAAGAAAACCGCCGTCGGGATCGGCGGCGGCAATGAGGTGCAAGGGACTGCCTCTCTAACGTATTATTATCCAACCTTCTGATTATTACGGGTGGTGCTCAAGGCCGTGCGGCAAAAACTGCGGCGGTCTAACGCCCCTGCTGCAGCCGTCGTCAATAAATCTGTTTTAACGCGTTCATATGGGCGCTGAACGGCTGCGCCGTTTTCCGCGCGGGTGGCTAAAGGTGGGTTGGCTATTTTTCCGCTGTCGCCGGTGCAGTAGAAAAGAAATCACGCTGATGATCACCAGCGCAAGCAGAATCACGACAGGTTGTAGCGTCATCATAGCCCCTCCTGTAAATGAATTTGTTCGACCTCGATTATGCGGGCAAGGGGGAGACCCGTCGCAAGTGAAATTCACGGCGCGGTACGAAATTTCAGCTGTCCGGCGGAGCCGGTGCGCGATGAAACCTGCGCCGGTAACACAGGCGAGCGGGGCGTAATTCATTTATACCGCCGTGCTGATTTCATTTTGCACCGAAGGATTTCATCTGTCGTCGGCCGCTTCAGTGCCGAGCGCTTGGTCGGTGCACTGCCTCCGACGCGGAAGACCCATAACGCGCAGGCGGAGTCTATCGTCTGCCGATTCAGAGAGCCATCAACGCGCCGGACGGGAGCATTGCTTGGCGGCTCAAGGGACCAACAGGTCGCCCGAGCGTATCGGCTTCGCGCCCACAATCCGGGCCACCAGCATACCGTAGGTAGCGAAACGCAGCCAATGGCGGGCATAGAGCACGCCGTCGATACCTGCCGTCAGCGGCATCAATCGATCGGACAGGGGATCGAGTATCTCGGCAATCACCTCGCCGCGCTGTACCCACTCGCCAAGCTGACGTTGGTGCAAGATGACCCCCGCCATCGGCGCGCTCAAATATTCGCAGCCGGCCAGCGGCGTGGCAGGATAAGCCAACGCCGGCGGTGGGGCAGCCTGACCCTCGATATCACCGACGTGCGTCAGAAACTGGATAATCGCCCGCGCATCCGTCTGCGCGATCGCTGAATCGACATCACGCACGCCACGCAGCTCCAGCGTGACCGGTAACAGCCCCTGCGGAATAGGGAAGCGGCCGGCAAAGTGGCGGCGCAGCTTCGACCAGATTTCACAGCAGGCTTTATCAAACGGATAGGCGTCGGGTACCGTATACAAATGCGGCACCGCTTCCCAATCGCAATGTAAATCGATCATGATATCGGCGTCGCTTGCCAAACGCAGTAGAATGAGACGCTGGGATTCGAGCTCGTTGGCGGGCGTGGCGGCCGACAACCGGCGCAGCAGCGCCTGCCGGATCAGCCTTTTATTATGGGTTTCGTCGCAGCCGAGCTGATGTTCTAGCTCGCGAGCGATAGCAGCGCCGAAAACAGGAAAATGACGGTTAAAATCCTGCCCGGAATGCATATCGAACCGACCCTGAGGGCTGCCATGGATGAACTGTCCGAGGGCAATAGGGTTGGCGACCGGCACCAGCGTAATCGAGGCGCGCAGCGCGCCGGCGGTCTCCAGCGCGGCAAATTGCCGTCTAGTTTAGGGTACCAGGCTGTCGCCATGCCCGGCAACTCGTCGCCGTGTAGCGCCGCCTGCCAGGTAGATCCGCCGCTCGGTCGTGCCGGTAAAATGATAACTGGTGATGTAGCGCTCGGTGCCGGGAGAGGCGCTTACCTTGCGGCTGCCCGTGTTACGCCTGCGCTTTATTCGTTGCAGGGGCATTGTGGTTTTTACCGCCGCTCTGCGGCGCGCCGCCGGGCTGTCCCCCCTGCTGCTGCCCGCCGCCTTGTTGTTGGGGTAGTTTGCGCTGTTGTTGGCCATTGCCAGCACCGCCGTTGGGCTGCTCACCCTGAGCGAAGGAAGGGGCGGTGGCCAAAGCCAGCAACACGTCCGAAAACAGCATGACGTTCATTTTTTTCATAGTATCGCCTATGACGGATTGATGAGATGACGGTTCGCCCCTGACGGGACGGCGTTGACGAAAAAATAGAGCAACGGCAGAGAAGGGGATATATAAAAACTCTTAAGGGAGAGGATCTTTTCGCATTGCTTACACTTCTCCCGCCGGTTGTCGCATTTTGCAATGACTCGCGGCAGGGGAACGGCACAGGGGCGGATGGAGGGCGCGAACTAAACGCGCCCGGCCCCCTAGGGGGCGTTAGCTGCGCCGCGCTGCGCATTTCGGGGCACAGCCCGTCGCGGTGAGGGTGACGGCGGTGAAGTCTTGAAGACAGAGCATAAACGTACGCCGCCACCGCGTGGGCCTTTTTTTTAGCTAAAAAAGCCGGTCATGCTGTAAGGCAGTTGATTATACAAAAAATTTAGTGTTTTATTGGTACCGCTTAAGCACCGGAATTGTAAGGCGGGTTCTATGATCATTCTTATCGGCAGCCAAAAAGGGGGCTGCGGTAAATCCACCACGTGCGTCAATATTGCCAGCGAGCTGGTCAGACAGGGAAAGGACGTGGTGCTGGTAGATGCCGATCGGCAGGGAACGTCGTCGAATTGGATTAGCGACAGAAATAATGCCGGCGATCTGAATAGGATCCACAGCATCCAAAAATTCGATAATATCCGCGAAACGCTGCTGGATCTTAAGGCGCGCTATGACTATGTGGTGGTGGATACCGCCAGTCGCGACAGCCGCGAGGTGCGTACCGGTATGACAGCGGCGGATATTATTCTGGTGCCGTTTCGCCCTTCGCAGCCGGATTTGGACACGCTGCCGCGCATGAATGACATCATCACCGAGGCGCAGGACATCAATCCCGCGCTGCGGGCGGTGGCGATGCTGACCATGGCGCCCATCAATCCAATCATTAATGAAACCGCCGAAGCCCGCGCCTATCTGCGCGATTACCCGCAACTTAAGCTGCTAGCGGCGGTTATACGCGATCGCAAAATCTACCGTGACGGTATGTCTGAAGGCAAAGGCGTCGTGGAAATGAACAACTCGAAAGCGAAAGCTGAATTACAGTGCCTGGTCAAGGAGCTTATCTAATGGTTAAACGCAGAGAGATCGTAACCCCTCCACAGGACGTGGAGCGGCGCATTGAGGAGTTTGCCGCAGCGGCGGATGGCGTGAAAACGGCGGAACGCCAGGCGGATAAAGAAGCCCCGCGCGACTATAAAGCGATTCGGGTACCATTCAATCAATATGAGTATGAGACGTTGGAAAAACTTTGTCAGCAGACCAACAGCTCCAAGCTGAATATGATCCGCCACGCGCTGCTTATCTACGCACAGCAGGACGCGACGAAATAGCCCGTCTGCGCCCGCCCCGCGGGCCTGATTACCACAGGGACGTTGATGCCGTGCGGGTATGGGCTCCGGTTCCGTCCGGACCTTCATCCCACAAGGCGTTCGGGCGACTCCTTTGCCCGCATCCTGACGCTGTCCCTACCCTTCATCCTCATTAATAGGCGAAACCATAGCGCCGACGCCGCTTCGCTTATACAGGAATGTTCTTAAAGCCCGGCCTACGCGGAGGAACCCCGCTGCGGAAAAAAATTGGGCATAACATGCCCAACCGGAGAATAAATAATCAAAGAAGAAAGAAGGTGAGAGACAGTACTGTCTCACTACGAGGCTAAACTTCAGCCAAACGTGCCGTATTTGTTACCGACGCCTCTCTATGTCCCTGCCGCACGCGTTCGCCATCGGCGGGTCAGCGCCATCGACGGTTCTTCCGCTCCGCTTCGTCGCCTGCGCCCTGCGAGCAAGAGACAGCCCGCTTCCCGCGCTGTTAGCGCTGGCTTGGCGCTGTCTTTCACGGTGACGTTGCCGGAAATCATGCTCCACGTCTTCCAGACTTTTGCCGCGGGTTTCCGGCACATGAAAACTGAACCACACAAAGCCGGCGCAGATGGCGGCAAAGATCCAAAACGTCGAGGCGGTGCCGAGCCGGGCGAGCATTGGCAGAGAAAGCAGGGCCACCATCAGATTGGCGGAAAAATTAATAAAGATCGACAGGCTGGCCACCTTGGCGCGTGCGCGCAGTGGCGCTATCTCGGAAATAATCAGGAAGCAGAGCACGCCCGGAGTGAAGGCGTACATGACGATATAGCTGGTCAGCGCACCCAGCGCCAGCCAGCCGCTGCCGATAAAGGGAGAGAAGGTGAGGGTGGACGCCATCAGGGTCATGCAAAGCGTCAGACCGATGGCGTCGCCGATGAGCAGCGGCCGGCGGCCGATCCTATCCACCGTTAACATACCCACCAGGGTAAACACCACATTGGTCGCGCCGAGGCCCAGGGTGCCCAGCCAGAGGTGGCGGTATCGAAACCGCTGGACTGCAGAATTTGCGGCGCGAAATAGATAACCAGATTGATGCCGCGGGCGTTGCACAGAAAAGCGACCAGCGCGCCGATAATGACCATATGACGCACGGGACCTCGCCACAATTCCCGCCAGTTGACCTCATGTCTTTCTTTTTCATTTAGCCGCTCAGTGGCACGCAGCTCTTTCTCCACCTTATCGGTGCCGCGCAGCGTAATCAAAATACGGCGCGCTTCGTCGCGGCGATGAAGAGAGATAAGCCAGCGTGGCGATTCGGTGATAAAGAGGGCACCGCACGCCAAAATTGCGCCAAACACTGCGGCGATCCCCAGCGGTAAACGCCAGGATCCGCCGCTTTCCGCCAGTGCATTGATGCCGTAGGCCAGCAGAATGCCCAAGGTGATTAATAGCTGAAACGATGCCACTAACATCCCGCGGATACGTGCCCAACAGGATGCGCGCGGCCAACAACACGCCTACATTGCCGCTGAAGGCGGAAATCACCGCGCCGGCGGCAAAGATCGCACCGGCCAGGCACAAGATGATTTTTCGGCCGCAGCGATCGGCCAGCGGCCCGGCCGTGGTGCGCTGCGGGCAACGCCGAAAGCGGCGGTGGCCTCTGGAGGAATACGATTCATATTCTTTTCCTGTGAGGATGAAGGCAGTCACGCTGGTGCGGTGAGTGAGAAAATGATGTGTTTTGCGGTGGGGTCTCCTCGTGGCCGATGAATGACGGTTAGCGATTAACTCGACACGGATAACATGGCTGGGCGCTTCACCTCCGGGCATCACAGAAGATCTTGTCGTTACTGCTCTGACTATAGTAAGTCGCGCCGCGCCGAGAATTCATAAACTCATTAACCGAAGAATCATGGACACCCCCTCTCTGTTTATCTTTTCCGCCGGCGGTAATTGGCCCCCGTGGCGCTAATGAGACGGTAATGGGCGGCGAGGCGAAAGGGAAAAGACCCTTGACGCCGGCGGGCCGGGCGCAACAAAATACCCCACGGCCCCTTTTGTGCCGATAACATTGCTTTTTATTTTTATCGCCGCGCCATCATCAAGGGCCTGCCATGAGTTCCTCAATTGATATTATTTCCTGTATTACCGATCGCTTTGTATCGTTCACCGCGACCGAGAAGCGCATCGCCCAGTTTATTCTCGATGACGCTCAGGCGGCGACCACCTTGCCAATTGCCGAAATGGCGCGGGTTACCCAGACCAGCCAGGCGTCTATTACGCGGTTTTCCCGCACCGTCGGCTGCGATAATGTGCGCGAGCTGAAAATGAAACTCGCCCAGTCGCTGGCGGTAGGGCAGCGTTTCATACTCGATGTGCCGGATCTGGAAGGGGTACAGGGCATTTATGAGACCATCATTAATCTGCTCAATATTAACCAGCGCGCGCTGGATATGCAGGCGCTGGAACGGGCGGTAAAGTGGCTCAGCAGCGCGCGTCAGGTGGTGGCCATCGGCGTGGGCGGCGGATCGACGGTGTGCGCCCAGGAGGTCCAGCACCGGCTGTTTCGGCTCGGGATACCGGTGGTCAGCCAGAATGACGGCCTGCTTATCAGGATGATGTGCTCGGTCGTCAACACGAAAGATGTGGTGGTGGCGCTATCCCTGGGCGGCTATACCCCTGGGATCGTCGAGAGCGCGGCCATTGCCCGCCAGTATGGCGCCAAGGTTATCGCGATTACCCCGGCGGGAACGCCGTTGGCTCAGCAAGCGGATGCCTTGCTGGCGCTGGTGGTGCAGGAAAATGATTATATCTTCAAACCCACCATGTCACGCTATGCGATATTGGCGATGGTGGATGTGCTGGCCACCGAAATGGCGATGGCCAACAAACGGCAGGCAAAAGATCATCTCCGTCGTATCAAAATCTCCCTCGATAGCCACCGCGGCGGCGAAAACCGTCAACCGCTGGGGGACTGAGCCTCGTGAGGGACATTCTGCGCCGACGTCGGCGAGGCTAACGCCGGGCGCGACGATCTTATTCGGGGAGTTTTTTACCTAAAATGACCGGCGTTGGGCGATTTTCCCGTTCGCGGGTAATCTGTTCCAGCGCTTCCTCCCGGCTCAGTTTACTGGCAGGGGTGACCAGCGTTATCACTACGGCGAACAGCACCGAGGGAAAACAGGGATTGCCCCAAAATGCCAGCCATTGGCTATCCATCAGCACCGCGCTGGCCGCTCCCGCCCCGCCGACCAGCGCCACAACGGCGCCCTGCCAATTAAAGCGGGTCCAGAACCGGCCCAGCATCGAGCAGACAAACATGCCGGACATTATCATCGAGATCATTTTGGTGATATAGCTGATGATATCGTTGGAGGTGAGCACAAATAACAGCGCCAGGCCAACGACCAGCACCAGCATGATGCGCGATAACCGGATGGCTTTATCTTCCGCCGGCATATGGCCGGTAATCAGCGTATACAAATCGCGCAGGATAATCGAGACGCTGGTGATGGCGTCCGAGCTGCCGGAAGACATGTTGGCCGACATGCCCGCAATAAGCACGACCATGGCCAGCGCATGGAGAAGGACTTGCGTGGCGAACAAGAACGCGAAGCCGCCGTTTTCAAGATGCGGATTCATGGTCCAGGCCGCCATGCCGATAATTGCCGGCAGGAACGAAAAAAACAGATACAGCACGCCGGTAATGGTGAATAATTGGCGCACCGCGCCGACGGTTTTCGCCGAGTAAATTCGCTGGCGGTAGGAGGGGGTCGCCATGACGCCGACGCCTATTACCAGCGCCAGCGAAAACGCGGGTATCAGGCCCAGTTTGTCCACCGCGAACAGACTTTGCGCCGCCGGATCCACCGCTTGTTGGATATGGCTCCAGCCGCCGACATAATTGACCGCCAGTACCGCCATTAATATAAAACCGAGGAATAATACAATGGACTGAATGGTATCAATCCACACCACCGCGGAATACCCGCCAATACCAACATAAATAATAAATTCCAGCGCAATAATAATTTTTCGGTATTAATATCAATGCCACTGGCCCAGGCAAGATATAATCCGCCGCCCAGGATATGCGCGCCAAGCCAGCCAATGGAGGCGATAAAAATTAATATCGCTACCAGGTTTTTTACCAGACGGCTGCCGCCGGTGTAATAACAAATATCTTCACTCATGGTCATAAAGCGCATTTTGCGCACCGGCGCAAACAGCAGGGCCACCAGCAAAATGCCTATCGCGCCGCCAATGCCGTACAGCATGCCGGCCCAACCGTTCAGGTAGCCGAAACCCACCGCGCCCACGCTTGAGGCGGTGCCCACCATCGTGCCGACCGTTGATCCCAGCATCAGGATCATCGGCATCGAACGGCCGCCCAAAAGAAAATCATCACCGTTTTTTTGATTGCGCGAGACATACCAGCCAAGGGTTATCATGGCAAGGGCATAAATGGCGAACCACAACAGAAAAGAAATATTATTCATGACTCACATCCTGGCAGTATTACATCAATGTGCATGGCACGACATTGCGCTATAACGCGCAGAGCATTTGCCGGATAACCGATAATTATTATCGCCTGCGGTGAAATAAGTCACTTTTACATTACGCAACGCCCCGGTAAGGAAATAGCAGCTGTGGCGTGGTAATGGTTTACGGCAGGGTCTGGTTATTCAAATAGAAGCGCCCATACCGGTCTTGATGATTATCGTGGCGAAGGCACGCGCTTCACCTTATCGTTGTGGGCTAACCGCCTGAAAGAGGCGGCATCGCCCTGTCGCGCCCGCCGGCGGCGGCGCCGGCTAAAAACGCTTCCCTTAGCCTTTAACGCGGCCAGGGTCGACTGCTCAACGATCCCCCCCTCTACCACTTCGCCATGGCGCATCGGTGTCTGACCGGATACATAGAGCCAGCCGCCGGCTTCACCGTAGCTGATGATACCGTTCACCATGACCGTATCAATCCCCGCCGCGGGCTGCTGCGGCTCGGCGAAGGTCGCACGTGCCGCCACCGTTTGGGGATCGAATAACACCAAATCGGCAAAATAGCCCTCCCGCACCAGCCCGCGGCCGGAGAGATTGAAACGCGCCGCCGACAGGCCGGTCATTTTGTGAATGGCAGTGGTTAACGGGAATAGCTTTTCATCCCGGCTGTAGTGACCCAATACGCGCGGAAACGCGACCCATAGCCGCGGATGTGGCATCGGATCGTTGGGCAGGCCGTCGGATCCTATGAGGGTGACCGGATAGCTCAGCACGCGGCGCACATCCTGCTCATCCATATTGTAATAAATCGCGCCGGCTTCCTGTAGCGTCATCGACCAATCAGCGGCAACCTCCGCCAGCTTACGGCCGGCCACTTCAGGATGCGGCGTCGACCAGGTAATGACGATATCGAATTCGTCGGTGATTTGCTTTTTATCGAGCGTCGACGAACTGGCGGAGTAGGGATAGCAATCGCAGGATACGTCCTGCTCAAGACGAACTTTATCAAATAATTTCAGCGTTTCCCGCGTCCGTCCCCAGTTTTGCGCGCCGGCGCATTTATGGTGGGAAATAAGCACCGGCACCCGGCCGTGGCGGCCAATGCGAAATGCTTCATCCATGGCGTCCAGAATCGGCGCGAATTCGGAGCGAAGGTGGGTGGTATAGAGGCCGTCGGCGTCGGTTAGCTCTTCGGCCAGCGCCATTACTTCTTCGGTGGTGGAGGCGAAGGCGGTGGCGTAGGCCAGGCCGGTACTCAACCCGAGCGCGCCCTGGCGCAGCGCGGTATGGCCCACCAACGTCCCGACATTTACCGCCGGGCGCGCGTCGCTTACCGCTCGCGCATAGTGATCCACCGTGGGGTAAATAAATTGATCTGCCTCGCCCAGCAGATTCATAGGATCCGGTACCTCGCCTTTGAGCGTGGCGCCGGCGGCGCTGATGCCGCAGTTGCCGACGATAACCGTGGTGATGCCCTGGCTTATCTTGGGCAGATACGCCGGCATGCGGATGACATTGATATCATCGTGGGTATGAACGTCGATAAACCCTGGCGCCAGTGCGCGATCCTGGCCGTCGATAACCGTCCGGGCGTCGGCGTGAAGGGTGGGGGCGATGGCGGCGATGCGATCGCCCGCCACCGCCAAATCGGCGCGGTATTCAGGGCCGCCGCTGCCGTCGATTACCGTGACATGTTTAAACAGGTAGTAATACTCCATGATTTTCTTTTCACCACATTGACCGGAACGTGGATTGAATATAATCATTTACACCCGATGAAAACGTAAGCGCCCCGTGGAGGATGTCTTGAATTATTGGTGGGTTTGTTGTATGAGACAGTAAACCTACGTTACACGCTTATGCTCATTGAATTTTCACATTGTATTGATTTTAATAACTTTTATTTCCATCCCGGTTTGAGTGATATGAAATTAGTGGTTCTGAAGTTTGTGATAGTGTCCATTAAAATTTAAGTGGACACTATCATCGCCGGATTATCCATGATCTGACAGCCGTCCCTTATAGGATGCGGGTTCACTAGGCATCGTAGTGGAACATATTCTTACCGGGCCATACAACAAACCCACCAATAATTCAAGACGTCCTCCACGGGGGCGCTTACGGAAAAAGCGACGCCGCAGGCGTTTTTCTCCGCGCCGCGACATCCGCGGGCGCAGCGTTTTCTGAGCGATAAGCCTCAATACCCAGCGATCGGGAGCAACACCGCGCGCGACGCGCCTGGCGTGTGTGTTAGCGTGGTGAGCTGAAATTACTGAACCAGCGTCTGGCGGTGACCACGCCCTATGTGACCCATGATCAGGTTGAGGCCATGACCATGGGGGATCGGGTCGCGGTGTTGAAACCGGTTAACAACGCCCGGGAAAGCAATTTACAGCAAATTGACACGCCACAGCGGTTGTATGACCGGCCGGTCAATATGTTCGTGGCGGGTTTTATCGGCTCGCCGGTGATGAATTTCGTCAAAGTGACGCTGCGGCGCGGCGATAACGGCGTCTATGCCACGGTACCCAATACCGAAATTCATATTCCGGTGACGCCTGATGCGGCGCTGACAGGCTATCTGGGGCAGACGGTCGTGCTGGGGATTCGGCCAGAAGCGTTTCAACCCTGCAGCGTTCAGGCGCAACTGTTCAATTACCCCATTTCGGTCATTGAAGCCCAGGGCTCCGATACCTTTGTGTTCTTCGACGTCCCGACGCCGCAGGTGCTTCAGGCGGAAAACCTGAGTGAACACGGACTGTTGGCGTCGGAATCGACGCATCGCCTGCTCGCCAGGATACCGCCCGCGGTCACGGTGGAGCGCGGCCGCCCGCTGACGCTGTCGACTGAGCAATTGCACTGGTTTGACTGCGATACCGGACTGGCTATTCGCGCTTAAGGCGGGACCGCGGCCGGCGGCCGTTATCGCCGCGGCGCCCGGTTGCCGCCGGCTTTGACTGAACGAAGCGGCTTACGGCCTCCGCCGCTGGGTTTTGTTGCCTGCGGCAGCTTGCGGCTTTCGCCGCCGGGTTTTACTGACCGCGACGGCCCGGGCGGCGAAGGGAGAAGGGCGGTGGTGTCGTCCGCCTTGTGTGGACTGATACCCACGAGGAAAATTTTTACAGGGGAAACCATGAATTACGATCGTAATCCTTATGCCTCCAGCGATGCCGATCGACATGCGCTGTGGGAGAGGGTTGTCCGCCAAGATATCGAGTGTTTTCTGCGCCAGGACTGGCATAGCTATGCCGATTGCTTTACGTCGGGCACCTTTACCGGTCTGCACGCCGGTGGGGCGAGTGATCCCGGACGCTGGACGCTGGCCTTTCCCTCGGTTGCGGCGTATCAAAAAGCCTGGAGGACGGACGCCTATCGGTCTGCCGTGACTGATTACGCCGAATCACGTCGTGACGCGTTATACCGCGCGGTGGTGCATACCGCGATCGCGCTGGCGGGCGAGTAGGCCATTTTTCGTAAAATCTTCGACGGCGAAATCAAACTTACCCACGGCGGGTGCGAAAAATTGCAATGGCAGTCGGTGTTTTTTTGCGCGCGCATGCAAGGGGAATGGAAAATGACGGGTTTTGTCGGCTATCTGCCTTATCCGCTGGCGGCGTCTGCGGGGGCGGCCGGTTAGCGCATTTGCGCGCGGGCGGGGAGGGATTTATGATGATCGGGCGCCGTGCAGGGCGGCAGCGCTTGCCGTCCGTCATCGCCACTGCCCGTTGGCGACGGCGGGGGTAGCCAGCACCGGCGGCGTCATCCTTTGCTCGTCAACCCTCTTATAGCAGGATACGGAGATATGAAAAAAATCGGCTTTTTGTCGTTTGGTCACTGGGCGCCTTCTCCCCAGTCCGGTACCCGCACGGCGGCCGACGCGCTGTTGCAATCCCTTGATTTGGCCGTGGCCGCGGAAGAGCTTGGGGTGGATGACGCCTATTTCCGGGTCCATCATTTCGCTCGCCAGCTCAGTTCTCCGTTCCCTTTACTGGCCGCCATTGGCGCCAGGACCCGCCGCATTGAAATCGGTACCGGCGTTATCGATATGCGCTATGAAAATCCTTTTTATATGGCGAAGGAGGCCGGCGCGGCGGACTTGATTACCGGTGGCCGGTTGCAGCTCGGCATGAGCCGCGGTTCGCCTGAGCAGGTCATCGACGGCCGGCGCCACTTTGGTTACCGCCCCGCCGCGGGTGAAAGCGATGCCGATATGGCCCGCCGCCAGACGAAGGTGTTCCTCAATTTATTGCAGGGCGAAGACTTCGCCACGCCGAACCCGACGCCGATGTTCCCCAATCCCCCGGGCTTGCTGCGTCTGGAGCCGTTTTCCGCGGGGTTGCGCGAGCGTATTTGATGGGGCGCCGGCTCGAACGCCACCGCGGTGTGGGCCGCCGAGCGGGGGATGAACCTGCAAAGCTCGACGCTTAAAGATGACGAGACCGGCGAGCCGTTTCATATTCAGCAGGCAGGGCAAATCCGCGCCTACCGCAACGCCTGGGCGCAGGCGGGGCATGATCGAGCGCCCCGTGTGTCGGTAAGCCACAGTATCTTCGCCCTGGTCGACGATCGGGACCGCTCTTATTTTGGCCGCCGGGGGCAGGAGAGTGACCAGATAGGGTTCCTGGACGAGAAGACCCGCGTGATTTTCGGCCGCACCTATGCCGCCGAGCCGGAGGCGCTTATCGCGCAGCACTCGCAGGACGAGGCCATTGCCGAAGCCGACACGCTGCTGCTGACGCTGCCGAACCAATTGGGGGTGGATTACAATGTTCACGTCATGGAAACGCTGTTGACCGAGGTGGCTCCCGCGTTGGGCTGGCGCTGATGTCCCGCCGGCGCGCTACGCGTCCGGTGGGGCTTTCTCCTGCTCCAGCGCCGCCAGTTCGCCGACGGTAATCGGCGTGAGGGGCGTACGGATGTGGTAAAAGCCCGCTTGCGCCGACGAAAGGTGGCGCTGCGTGGCGACAAGCTGGGCGACGGTGGGCGCGCACAACCGTCCCTGGCAGGGGCCCATGCCGGCGCGCAAAAATGCTTTCACCTGATTAGGACCGCTCGCCCCTTGCCGCATAGCGTCGCGCACCGCGCCGCAGGACACTTCTTCACAACGGCAGATGAGCGTCTGATCCGGCGGCGCCAGTACCTCGGGTGCGGGCGCATAGAGGCGGTCGAGCAGCGAACGCGCCGCCAGATGACGACGCCGCAGGCGGTCCGCCTGCCGGCACTCCCGTGCCATGGCCGCCGCATCCTGCTTTCCTAGCCGATGCAGGATGACGCTGGCGGCCAAGCGCCCCTCCGCCTCGGCCACGGCGTAGCCGCCAATGCCGCCGGCATCGCCGGCGATGAATACCCCGGCTGTCGAGCTTTCCAGTTGGGCGCTACGCCGCGGGATAAATGTGCTGGCAACGGCATCCCAGAGAAATTCGCAGCCGAGGGCGCGCGCGACATGCTGATCCGGAATAGCGCCCTCATGTAAACCGATATGTTGCGCCCGGAACGTCCGCGTTTTCCCGCCGCTAACGCAGCGTAGCACCCGTTCGTCCCGCCACGCGTCCTGTTCAATGGCGATATCGCGCACGCCGCTAAAAAAGCCACCCGGCTCAAGCGTAGCTCAGCCAGCAGGCCAGTGCCTTTGTAGAGGTAGCGGCTTCCCTCGCCGCTGAGTGTGTGGGGTAGGGCAAGGGCCTCCCGCAGCCAGTTGCGCCGCTGCGCCGTATCGAGCAGAGTCAGATCCCGCTTGCCCACCTTAAGACACTGCATGGCGTAGAGGTAAAACAGCGGACCGGTACCGGCCTCTCCATGGCGCCCACCGCCAACACCAGATGGGGACTCTGATGGCGTTCAATCCCCGCCGGCGTCTTGAGCCACACCGTGCCTCCGGGATCGGCCCGCCAGAGCGTGGTATTGAGCGCAAGCGTCGCCTGGCTGGCGCGCAGCGCCGCGACGCGCTGTTTGCCATACAGGTAATCCGTCCCGAGCAAGGCAAGGCGCTGCGCGGAGGCCGTTTCAACGCCTCGCCAGATTTGGCCGCCGGGAGCCGGATTTTCATCAATAATCAGCACGCGCGCGCAGCCCGCCACCAGGCGGGTCGCGGCGGCGATTCCGGCAGGGCCCGCGCCCAACACCATGGTGTCCCAAGACGTCATGATGGCGATCCCGGCGCTAGCGCCGCATCGGCGCGGTCATGGGGTATACCGTATCGGCGCCAGGGCGTTATGCATCCAGCGGATCAATGTCACGATGTCATAGACCGGCAGGCGAAAACGCTGCGCGATGGCGGCGGAATAGGGGGGGAAATTCGCGCATTCGCAAACGATCGCCCCGATCTCTGGGTGCGACGTCAACAGCCGCTGCACGGCGGCCAGCACTTCTTGCTCCTGCGTGTCCCGGTCGGCGCCTTGCTGGTTCATGCGCATATGGCTACGCAACCCGCCGTCCATCGCCAGGCCGACCCGCGGCAGATTCGGGCTGACGCCAATGGGTACCAGGTGTTCCTCCGTAAGCGCCCCGTGGAGGACGTCTTGAATTATTGGTGGGTTTGTTGTATGGCCCGGTAAGAATATGTTCCACTACGATGCCTAGTGAACCCGCATCCTATAAGGGACGGCTGGGTCGTAAAATTCTGCTCCAGATAGCCCGGTGCTTCGGCGGCGTTGACAAAACGATCTTCCAATTGGATAGGCGTGCCGTCTTCGAGATGCAACGGGCGTGAATGGTAAATGTCCTGGCCGGGGGGCAGAGGCAACATACTGCTCAACGGGCTCTCTGGCAGCCGCGCCAGATGGGAAATCACCTGGCAATAATGCACGCCGCCATTCTGGGCGATTTCTTCGGAAATATTGGACAAGGTAAACACCGCGCACTGCATACGCGGCCCCACCACAAAGGTCCCGCGCCCCTGAATACGGATCAGCACACCCTCCGCCTGCAGCTCGCGCAGCGCTCGCCTGACGGTCAAACGGGATACGCCAAACTCCTCGGCCAGCTGCTCTTCCGACGGTATTTGAAAATCGCTTGGCCATTCTTCAGCCTCGATACGACGGTCAATGGAAATTTTGATTTGCTCATACATCGGCTGCTCATTAGTCATTGTTTTACTTCTTAAGTGATATCAGTTTCGTTAAGCCAAAGGGTAAAGACTATAGTTGATACAATATAAGTTAGTTAATATATTTAATTTCATAATTAATCTGATTATAACGTTCATTTCACGCCACCGTCAGCCTTTTATCTATATTTTTTTCGTATAGTTATATCATTGACTGATCATAGTGATATCACTTATACCTGTCTGCACCATACCTTTTCCATTGACTTTACATGCCCGATTTATTCTCTGAAGGGGAGAACTATGTCCGCGAACGCGCTGCACACCTTGTCTATGTATATTGGTGGAGAATGGCTCCCGCCTTCATCTGGACGCTATTTCGATACCGTTGATCCGTACACGGCCAAACCGTGGGCGCGGGTCCCCAGAGGAAATAAAGACGACGCGTGCCGGGCCGTTGAAGTCGCCCATCAGGCGTTCAAAAACGGCCCCTGGGGACGGATGCATCAGTCTGAACGCGGCCGCATTCTCTACCGTTTTGCCGAACTTATCGAAAGCCATGCCGACTAGTTGGCCGAGCTTGAAGTCAGGGACAACGGCCGCCTGCTGGAGGAGATGCGCCACCAAATCCGTTATATTCCTCACTGGTATCGCTATTACGCCGGGCTGGCCGACAAAATCGAAGGGGTGGTGCATCCCTGCGATAAACCGGCCCTGAGCCTGTCGCGCCCCGAGCCCCTGGGGGTTTGCGTGGGCATCGTGCCCTGGAATGCGCCGCTGTTGCTGTTTTCACTGAAAGCCGCGCTTGCGCTCGCCGCGGGCAATACGCTGGTGATGAAACCGACGGAACATACGTCGGCCAGCGCGCTGAAGTTGATGGAATTAGTGGCGCAGGCGGGATTCCCCCCCCGGCGTGATTAATGTGGTCACCGGTTTTGGCGCGGAAGTGGGCGAGCCGCTGGTCACGCATCCGCTGACGCGCCATGTGTGCTTTACCGGTTCAACCCGCACCGGCGCACATCTTTACTCCCTGGCCGCGCGCGATATCAAACGCGTCAATCTGGAGCTGGGCGGTAAGTCGCCTAACATCATTTTTGACGACGCGGATCTGGATAACGCCGTTCGCGGCGTGGTCGGCGGCATTTACGGCGCCCCCGGACAGACCTGTATCGCGGGCTCGCGGCTGCTGGTGCATCGCAGTATCCAGGCGCCTTTTTTGGAAAAGCTGATGGCGTTTACGCGCCAGGCCCGTGTCGGCGATCCGCGTAATCCGGCCACCTGTATCGGCCCTATCGCCAATCAAATGCAGTATGACCGCATCTTGCAGTATATCGATATCGCCCGTCAGGAAGGGGCTGAGCTGCTGATGGGCGGAAAACGGCCTGAGGCGGCGGAATGCCGGGACGGCTATTTCATCGGGCCCACGTTGTATACCGGGGTCAACAATGGGATGCGCATTGCCCAGGAAGAAATTTTTGGCCCGGTATTGGCCGCCATACCCTTTGACGAGCCGGAAGAAGCCATCGCTATCGCCAACGACAGCGAATTTGGTTTGGCGGCCGGTATTTGGACCTCCAATATGCGCCTGGCGCTCAAAACGTCGGAACAATTGGAAGCTGGCAGCGTATGGATCAACACCTACCGCGACATTTCCTATACCACGCCGTTTGGCGGTTATAAGAAAAGCGGTATCGGCCGGGAGAATGGCGTGGCGGGTATCTACGAATACCTGCAAACCAAAGCGGTGTGGATATCCACCGCCGACGAAATCGAAAACCCCTTCGTCATCGGCTAAGGCGAGGCGCGCGTAATGGACCAGAGAACAGGCAGCGACATCCTCGCTGATGAATTGCATATCCAGCAAGCCGGGATGGTTTGGCATGTCCCCGGTGAGAGTTTCTTATCGGCGCTGGACGCGCTGGCGGTGCGGCATCCGGCGATAAAGACCATCAGTTGCCGCCACGAAAACGGCGACGCGCAGATGGCGGAGGCGTACTGAAAACTGACGGGCCGCCCGGGGGTGGCGTTTGTCACCCGCAGTCCGGGGGCGACCAACGCGGTGAACGGCATCCATACCGCCTATCAGGACGCCTCACCGGTCATCCTGATTATCGGGCAGGTTAAGCGCAGTATTCTGGAGCGGGAAGCATTTATGTCCTATGACTTCCGCGCCCTATTTGCCCCCATGACCAAGTGGGTGGGGCAAATCGACAGCGCGGCGCGCATCCCCGAGTTCATCCAGCGCGCCTATCAAACCGCGATGTCCGGCCGCAAAGGGCCGGTGGTGCTGGTGATCCCCGAAGACGTGCTTGAGGAACGCTGCGACGTGGCGGCGGGAACGCTGCTCACCCCCTCGCGCGCCGGCGCCGTCGCGTCGTCCGACATTGAGGGCATTTTCACGCTGCGCGCCGCGGCACAAAAACCGCTACTCATCGTCGGCGGTAACGGCTGGAACGCCCGCTTCCGTGACGCTATTCAACGCTTCGCCACGCAAAATGCGCTGCCGGTGGTCACTACCTTCCGCAGGCGGGACATTATCGACCATCGCTTGCCCTGCTATGCCGGTGAGATCGGTATCGGGGCCAATCCGGCGCTGCTGCAGCATATTCGCGAGACGGACGTATTGTTGGTCTGCAATGACGCGTTAAGCGACATCAATACCATCGGCGCGGGCTACATGGAAGGATTTACGCTGTTCTCACTCCCGTGTCCGCAGCAAAAAATCGTGCATGTGATGCCGGACCACGGCGATCTCAACCGGGTATTTCGCGCTGAGTTGACGCTGGTGGCGGAAATGGATAGCTTCGCGCCGGCGCTGGCGGACCATATGCCGATGGCTCAACCGCAGCACCGCTGCCTGGATGCAGACGCTGCGCGCCACCTATTTGCAAGAGGTGACCCCTAAGCCCTGCCCGGGCGCCCTTGATGTGCCTCATTTGATGGGGTGCTTAAGGGAGCGTTTACCGGAAAATGCCATCGTCACCAACGGCGTCGGCGCCTATGCCACCTGGAGCCAGCGTTATTTTCCCCACTATCAGCTTGGCACCCAACTGGGGCCTATCAGCGGCACAATGGGCTATTCGCGGCCGGCCGCCATTACCGCCAAATTGCTGCATCCCGATCGACCGGTGGTGTGTTTTGTCGACGACGGCTGTTTCCAGATGAGCAGCGAGGAACTGGCCACCGCCGTTCAATACGGCGTCAATATTGTCATCATTGTGTTTAACAACAATTTGTACGGCCCCATCCGCATCCATGAAGAAAACCGCCTAGCCGGCCGCGCGCACGGCACGGATTTAGTCAATCCGGATTTTTGCGCGCTGGCGCAGGCCTATGGCGCGCATGGGGAAGCGGTAACGGCTACCGCCGACTTTATGCCGGCGTTCGAGCGCTGTCTTGCGGCGGGCAAACCCGCCCTGCTGGAGTTGAGCATTAGTCAGGAGGTGATACACGCCCGCTATTCGTTAAGCGAATTGCGCGCCAGGAATAAGCGCTAAAGCGCCTTTTTACCGTCAGTCTGGCTGATTTCCTTAGTGATTAAGGGAAAAAGATCGTTGGTTTTGTTTTCCGTGACATACCGTCATCCGAGGAGAGTAAAATGAAATTCCATGTAAGATCGCTTGCCGCATTATGCTGTATCACCGCTTTTAGCGTTTTCAGCGCGGGCGCCTGTGAGTTACGCGTCACCACTTGGGGCGGCAATTACCAAGCCACCTATGAATCGGTTGTGAAGAAATTCGAGAAAGAATATCAATGCGACATTCAATGGGTTGTCGGCTCCAGCCCCGATCACCTTATTAAAGCGCGCCTCGGCCAGGTGGACGTCGTCACCAATACTTTGTTGAACTCTATTGCCGGCGAGAAAGAGCGGCTGTGGCTGCCGTTGGATAAAGCCGCTATTCCCAATATGGCGAACCTGTATGATAACGCAATTTATTCCCCCTACACCGTTTATGCCAACGTCGGGGATTACGTGCTTGCTTATAACAAGGACAAAATTTCCCAGGCGCCGACCAGCTGGAATACGCTTTGGGATAAGCAATATCGTGACCATGTGGTGATTTACGGCCTGGATAATATCCCCACCCTAAGTCTCGCCGTGATGGAAGCGGAACAGCACGGCGGCAGCATCGACAATATCAATCCCGGTTTAAAACGCATGGCTGAACTCATGAAAAGCGGCAACCTCATCGGCGCCTTGGATGTGGAAAGCCAAATGGTGTCGCTCTTTCAAACCGGTGACGCCTGGCTGGGCATGATGGCGACCGGACGCATGAAGGAACTGTATGAAAAAGGGGTCACCAACATCGCCTTTACCCGCCCCAGAGAAGGAACCTTCCCCTTGATTACGACGGTGAATATTACCAAATATGCCAAAGACGTGAAAATGGCGCAGGCGTTCGTCAATTATATTCTCAACCCGGACGTCCAGCTCGCCTTCGCGACCAGCAACCTTTATGCGCCGACGGTGAAAAATGTCACCATCCCGGCCGATTTTAAATATGCCAGTCTGCTGGTGAAAGACGACGCTTTTAAACGCCTTTATTTACCTGACCAGCAGAAGATAACTGAACACAAAGCGCAATGGCAGCAGAGTATCAATGAAATGTCGACGCAATAAATTTTGCGCCGCGGGTTAGCTCGAATGCGCTTTTCCGGTGAGTCCTGACGTTTACGGGCCGGGTATAACATGGCGAAATTAAATGTGAACAGCATGAGTGATAACGTAATTCAGGTGAAGGGCATCGTTAAGCGTTATGGACATGCCATGGCGGTAAATGGTGTCTCTTTTGACGTAAGACAAGGCGAATTTGTGTCTTTGCTGGGGCCCAGCGGCTGCGGCAAAACCACCACATTACGCATGATAGCCGGGTTTGTCGATCCGTCCGGCGGAACGAGTAATGTCCATGGCCGCGATGTTACGCACCTACCGCCGGAGAAACGCAACGTCGGTTTCGTCTTTCAGAATTATGCTTTATGGCCGCATATGACCGTGGCGGAGAATGTGGCGTTCGGACTGCGATTGCGGAAAAAACGGCCGGCGTTTATCCGGCAAAAAATCGAGGATTCCCTGGGGGTTGTCGGTTTGGCGGGCTATGAATCGCGCCTGCCCAGGCATCTCTCTGGGGGGCAGCAGCAGCGCGTCGCCCTGGCGCTGGAGCCGGAATTATTATTGATGGATGAGCCGCTGAGTAATCTGGATCGCGCGCTGCGCGTCGCGATGCGGCGCGAACTCAAAGAGCTGCAAAGCAAGATGAAAATGACGACGTTATACGTCACGCACGATCAGGAAGAGGCCTTGTCTATGTCGAATCGCGTCGTCATCATGAATAAAGGCAACATCGAGCAAATTGCGGCACCCCATGAGCTGTATGAAGCGCCTTGCAGCCCCTTTGTGGCCGATTTCGTTGGTATTACCAATTTTCTCGAAGGATTTTTGGTCGGTCAAACCGCGGGCGCGGCAACGCTGCAGTTGCAGTCCGGATTGACTATCCGCAGCCGTCAGCCAGTACCGCTGACGGAGGGCGCGCGTATTATGGTGCTGTTGCACCCGGAGCGGATTAGAGTGTTGACCGAACGGCCCCTCAATGAGGACAACATACTCAGCGGCGTGATCGTTTTTTCCGAATATTACGGCGCGGTGGTGCGTTATAGCGTGCGACTTGCCCAAGGCAATGTGTTGCGCGCGGAAGTGCGTAACTTTAATAAGGTTCATCACAATGGCTGCCCGGTTTGGCTGGGCATCGATCCGGACTATTTGCGCATCATTCCATTTGGCGGGGAGCACTAGATGCTGCGAAAACTCTTTCCCTCCCTCTCACCGGTCCTCGTGATTCTGGCGATTTTCGCCGTTTTGCTGATGCTTTGGGTGATCCGCACCAGTTTCAATGGTTCCGCCAACGGGGCGATGTCGGTTTCGGCCTACGGTTTCAGCCATTACGTGAAATTTCTCAGCAGCCAGTGGTATTTGATAAATACCCTGTGGTTCTCGCTGAAAATCGCGTTTCTCGCTACCGCTATTTCCGCCGTGTGCGGCTATCCTGTGGCGCTGTATATCGCGAGAAGCAGCGGCCTGCAGCGTAATATATTACTGTCTTTCACGATTGCCCCTTTGCTCATCGGCCTGGTGACGCTGGTGTATGGCTGGATTGTTATCTTTCGCGGCGGCGGGTTGCTTAATTCGCTGATGATCGCCTTACATGTTTATCAGCAGCCGGTACGCTATATGTGGGATATCAAAGGGGTGGTGATTTTGCTGATTTATATTGGCATCCCTTATATGGTGTTATCGCTGGTGGATTCGATTGAAAAAATTAACCCGTTTTTGGAAGAGGCGGCCCGCAACGTCGGCGCGGGCCCGTGGCAATCCTTCTGGAAAATCACCTTCCCGCTGACCATGCCTGGCCTGTACGCCAGCACGATAATTGTATTTGCGCTGAATTTATCCGCCTTTTCGGTGCCGTTAATGATTGGCAACAGCAACACGCAGATGCTGGGGCTGGTCATTTACCGCGAGGCCTTGTTGAATAATGACCTGCCGTTTAGCTCGGCATTATCAGTCATTATGAGCCTGGTCAACGCCGCGGTGATTATCGGGCTGACTTTCCTGTTCGGCAGGCTGATTTTGCGCAAGCTGGAGACGGTGCGATGACACAGTTTGATGGTAAGCGACCCGTGGAGGACGTCTTGAATTATTGGTGGGTTTGTTATATGGCCCGGTAAGAATATGTTCCACTACGATGCCTAGTGAACCCGCATCCTATAAGGGACGGCTGTCAGATCATGGATAATCCGGCGATGATAGTGTCCACTTAAATTTTAATGGACACTATCACAAACTTCAGAACCATTAATTTCATATCACTCAAACCGGGATGGAAATAAAAGTTATTAAAATCAATACAATGTGAAAATGCAATGAGCATAAGCGTGTAACGTAGGTTTACTGTCTCATACAACAAACCCACCAATAATTMAAGACGTCCTCCACGGGGCGCTTACAACTGATGCGCCTGCGCTTTGGACGCCGAGACAAACATCTGGTTGCGCCCGGTATCCAGTGCGTCAATCAGCGCTTCGCGGGCAAAATAGAACGTCGCCCCAATCTGGCGCGATTTGAGTAAATTGCGAATGCGAAATTCATTGGAGAGGCCCGCCTGATACCACCTGCGCTGGTACTCATAGAGCGAGTTCAGAAAAAGCGCCTTAAGCTGCGCATGCTGCTCAGGCGTGAACGCATTGCGCAGTGGTTTTTTGCGCGGGCCACGGTTACGGTTTTCCACATTGGGGTTCAGATCGGCTTCGTTGCCGCCGGCGTTATATTTGCCAATTCGCGCATGACGCTCGGCCTGACGGGCCAGCAGGTCAATTTCCTTAAAGTCACGCCCTGCTTTATCCGGCTTCATGATGAGCTGGTTATACCGCGGGGCGGTGATCGCCTGCATCTGTTCAAGCGGCGTATAGCTATCCCATTGGTCACGCAGCTTCCAGCTCCGCACTGTTGCCGGATTTTCCCCCACCCGTTCAGCAATGCTGGCCATCTTCATCCCCTGCCAGTAGAGGTGCATCGCCTGACGGCGGGGATCTTGCTCGCTGTGGTTGATATCGTCTGCCATCGCCTGTCCAGAATCGGAATTACCTGACTGCAAGGCTATCTTGCCCGGCCGGGCAACACGCCCGTCGCCCCCTGTGTCCGGCACCACACAAGACCGGCACATTGTTCCTGTGCGCGCGCCACGCCAACATGGGGAAAATACCCGGCCGCGAGCGGCCCACCTTATCGAGATCCTTGGGACGTCATCCATGAAATGACAGTTTTTCCGCGTCGCTGTTGAAGGGGCGACCAGCGACGGACGCACCATTGAGTGCCAGCATATTCAGGAAATGGCGGACGCATTCGATCCGGCTTTCCGGCCGGCCCGCGCCAATCTGGAGCATGTCACCAGTCTGTTCTCCGACAGCATGTTTAAATCGCAAGGGGATGTACTGGCCCTGAAAGCCGAGGAAATTGCCGACGGGCCGCTCAAGGGCAAGCTGGCGCTGCTGGCCCAGATTGACGCCACCGACGACCTGGTGGCGCTGAACCAGCGTCGGCAGAAGATTTACATCAGTATTGAGTACTACAAAAAGTTTGCGGACACAGACAAGGCTTACCTGACCGGCATCGCCTTTACCGATAATCCGGCTTCGCTCGGCAGTGAAATGATGATGTTCAGTGCGCAACACCTGGCGGACAGAGGCCTCTTCTTCGGCGCCTGCGAGGAAACCAACCTGGCCTTTGAGGTGCCGGCGGTCGACAAGCCGGGCCTGTTTACCCACATTGCCGCCCTGTTTGGCAAAAAGCAGTCCTCTGATGATCAGCGTTTCGACGACGTACATCAGGCCGTGACATTGGTTGCGGAGCATCAGCAGGGACTGGACGCCCGGCTGGGCGAATTCTCGGCGCTGCCGGAGGCCATGGCGGCACTGCAAGCCAGTCAGGGGGCAACAGAAACCGCACTGGAAGCCTTGACCGCCCGTCTTGGCAACACTGACCGCTCCCCAACGCGACGCGAACCGGCCCCCGGCGGCAAAGGCGTGACTTTAACCGACTGCTGACAGACGCAACGGCAGATGAAAGGAAAACCCGAATGAATCCGAATACACGCAGCCAATACAAGGCGTTTTTACAGCAGGTCGCGCACCTGAATCATCTTGACGCCGAGGATGTGGTCACCCGTTTTACCGTTGACCCGTCGGTCAGCCAGACGCTGGAGTCCAAAATCCAGGACAGCAGCGATTTCCTGAAAAAAATTAATATAGTGCCGGTCGATGAGCAGAGCGGCCAGAAGATTGGCCTGGGGGTCGATCGCCCGATTGCCAGCACCACCGACACCGATACCAAAGAGCGTGAACCCCTCGACCCCAGCAGCCTGGATGAAGTGGGCTATGTCTGCACCCAGACCAACTTTGATACCGTACTGAAATACGCCAAGTTGGATGCATGGGCCAAGTTCCCGGATTTCCAGACCCGTATCCGCAACCAGATTGTGAAACGCCAGGCGCTGGACCGCATCATGATCGGCTGGAACGGCACCTCGCGTGCCAAAACCTCGAATTTCCAGGTCAACAAGCTGTTGCAGGATGTGAATATTGGCTTTCTGGAAAAAATTCGCAAAGGCGCCGCGACCCAGGTGATGAATAAAATTGTCTCCTCCTCCGGTAGCGTGGTGTCCGAGAAGATCCGCGTCGGTATCAAAGGGGATTATAAAAACCTGGATGCGCTGGTGATGAACGCCACGGACGAGCATATCGCGCCCTGGTTCCAGGACGATACCGAACTGGTCGCCATCTGTGGGCGTTCACTGTTGGCGGATAAATATTTCCCGCTGGTTAATCAGGTGCAGCCCAACAGTGAAATGCTGGCGGCTGACCTGATTATCAGCCAGAAACGCCTCGGCGGCCTTGCAGGCAATACGGGTACCGTTTTTCCCCGATAACACCATTTTGATCACCCGCCTGGATAACCTGTCCATCTACTGGCAGGACGGCACCCGCCGCCGCCACCTGATGGATAACCCGAAGCGGGATCGCATCGAAAACTTTGAGTCCGTCAACGAGGCGTATGTGGTCGAGGATTATCAGTGCACTGCGCTGATTGAAAATATCCAGATCCTCGAGCCGGAAGCCCCGCCTGCCAAAAAAATAGGGGAATAAGGGCTGATGAGTAATCCTGCCCGTTATCACCGCGCCTTTGTGGCCGCCCAGTTGGCGGCCTCACAGGATGAAAGCGCGCAAATGAGCCATCTGGGCCATTACGAGCTGCTGCTGTTCAAGCTGAAGCAGGATTTGGACCGGCTGCATCACGTCGAATCCCGCCGCCGTAAGGCGCAGCTCAAGCGCGAGATGTTGCCCACCTATCAGCCGTGGGTCGCCGGCGTACTGGCAGGCGGCACCGGGGCGCAGGACGCCGTACTGATGCGGATGCTGGTCTGGCTGCTGGACGTGGGCGACATCACCGCGGCATTAGATATCGGCGACTATGCCCTGCGCCACGGCCTGCTGGCCCCGGACGGCTTCGAGCGCGCCCCGCCCTGTCTTATTGCAGAAGAGGTCACCGCCAGCGCCCAGCGCAACCTGAATGACGGCCAGCCGCTGGATACCGAACAGCTCGTGCGTGCCCGGTCGTTGCTGGCCGGGCGGGATATGCCGGACAAGGTGAAGGCCCGTTTGCTAAAAGTAGTGGGCCTCGCGCTCCGCCAGGACGGGGAAGACGGACAGGCCCTGGCGTGTTTCAGGCAGGCGCTGGCCCAGGATGAGAGCTGTGGCGTGAAAACCGAGATTAAACAGCTGGAAAAGCGACTCGCCCCCAGCAACTAACCCCCCCTATTAACAACAGAATCGCCCCCGGCGAGGGCGACACGGGGCGCCGAGTCGAGCCAGTGGCTCTGCCAACGCGCACCGTCCACCGCCCCTTTTTTTAAGGAGTTGTATGGAGATTGCCATTGCCCCGGTCAATAAAGCCCAGGAGCCGCCTGTCGCCAATACGGCGTTCTGGCCGACCATTGACCTGGCGCAGTACCGCGCGGCGATGCGCCAGGACGGTACACTGACCCCGGGCCGTGTGCGTGAGGCGGCGCTGAACGCCATGCATGAGGTGAATACCCGGTTGGCCGTCTGGCGTCAGGCGCAGGAAAGCGCCGGCTATCTGGCGCTGGACGCGGTGCCCACTGAGCGGCTCGACGGCGAAAGCCTGTACGTTCAGCGCTATCGCCGCGCGGTGTTCTGCCTGATGCAGGCCAGCCTTACTGAGCACTTTCGCAGCATTGACGCCAACGGCGCCGGTCAACGCCGCGCCGAGACGCTGGACAGCACTGTTGATGACTTACGCCGCGACGCTAGTTGGGCGATTAATGATATCCAGGGCCGGCCGCACATGACCATTGAGCTTATCTGATGAAAATACACGCCGGGCAGCACGACACCGTGGACGCGCTATGTCAGCGCTACTACGGCCGCACGTAGGGCGTCACCGAGTGGGTCTTGCGGCATAATCCGGGGCTGGCGAAGGTCGGCCCCCTTTTACCTCACGGTTACCCGGTGGAATTGCCTGACCGGGTGGGCGAGGCAGCACTACAGACGGTGCAATTGTGGGATTAACACGGATGGAAAAATACACCACCGGCTCCGCCTACGGCTGGGGCCTGATAACCTGCCTGCTGGGCGTGTTCTCGCTCAGTGAATGGGCATTGATTACCGGTATCGCCTGCACCCTGGCGACCTTCCTGCTGAACTGGATTTACCGGCATAAGGAATACCGTTTCAGGACGCAGCGCGATGAGCATTAAACACGCGGCCGGCCCTGTCTGCGCCGTGACCGCCATCATTGCACTGCTCGTCTCTGGAGGACAAGTGCGTACCAACGCCGAAGGGCTTGCGCTTATCGGCCATGCCGAAGGCTGTCGACGGGCGCCGTATCGTTGCCCCGCMGGTCGACTCACCGACGGCATTGGCAATACCCACGGCGTCAAGCCCGGCACCTACAAAACAGACCCGCAGATAGCCGCAGACTGGCAGCGCAATATTCTGGATGCAGAGCGCTGTATCAACGCCTATTTCCGGGGGCGTGAGATGTCGGACAATACTTTTAGCGCGATGACTTCTGCCGTGTTCACCACGGGTTGCTACGGCTTGCGTACTTACAAAGGGAAGGACGGCAAGCGCCATGAGACGACCCTTCATAAACTGGCGCAGCAGGGAAAATGGTGTGAGATGTGTGAGCGTCTGCCAGAGTTCAACAGCGGCGGCAAGTACCCCGGCCTCACGAAGCGCCGCGAAGCTGAGCGCCAGTTATGCCTGAAAGGATAAAGGGCGATGCGCTGAACATTTCCTCTCACGATAGTTGCCTTGCTGGTATTGATGGCCGGCGCGGCGCTTTACTATCGTGCCCGGTATCTGGATGTCGAACAATCCCGGCAGCACATTGAGGCGCAAGCCGCATCCAGGCAGGCGGAGATTGAACAACTGAATCACCAGATACAGACCGTTACCGCGCTGGATAAGCAACATACGCGGGAGCTTGAAAATGATAAAAAACGTATTGCGCAGCTTGAGCGTGATGTGGCTGGCGGCCGTCGTCGGTTGCAGGTCAGTGCCACCTGTCCCAACGTGTCCGCTCGTGCCGCCACCCGCATGGATGATGCAGCCGGCGCCAGACCTACTGACGCCGCTCAACGAAATTATTTCACTCTCAGACGACGAATTGAAATTGCGGAAGAGCAAATAAACGGCTTGCAGGACTACGCACGACTGGTTTGCTTGACGGCCAACGCCAGGACAAAATGAGAATATCAGTCATGACGAAGCACGAAAAACAGCAACTCAACACTCTCTGCCGTTATCTGAAT
Source organism: Sodalis sp. (in: enterobacteria) (assembly GCF_047607725.1). Taxonomy (GTDB): domain Bacteria; phylum Pseudomonadota; class Gammaproteobacteria; order Enterobacterales; family Enterobacteriaceae; genus JBLKSS01. The sequence continues at coordinate 47,954 of NZ_JBLKSS010000006.1, forward strand.
GACGCCAATACCTACCTGAATGACGCCACGGTATGGCGCGGCGTGGTGGCAGCCGCAAAAGCTCACGCAGGGCTTCACATTCTGCTGGCGGAGGCGGAAAAGCCGCGCCCCTTAACGAGGAAGGCCTGTGCTAAAACCTGATTCGCTCCGTGCAGCACTAACCGCCGCCGTACCCTATGTGGCGCAAAACCCCGACTGCCTGCATATTTTTATTGATGAGGGGGCGATTATCAGCACGCGGGCGCCGTCTCTCTCGTTTGAATACCAGTACACCCTGAATCTGGTCATCACCGATTATGCCGACAGCGCCGACCCGCTGGTTGTGGCTATCCTGCACTGGCTGCGCACCCATCAGCCCGATATCATGGCGAACCCCGACAAACGCGATCGGGGCTTCACCTTTGAAGTGGATTTCCTCGATAACCCGATGCGGGATATCAGTCTCAATCTGCGGTTGACCGAGCGGGTGATTGTGCGCGAAGACGGCGGAACATTAACCGTTAGTCACGTGGATGAACCCGCGCCGCCGCCCTCAGACCTCAGTGAAGTTGAAATATGGATGGCCGGGCGCAAGGTGGCGGCATGGCGCAACTAAACGACGTTCAGCCGCTGGAGGATGCCCTGGCGGCCCTGCTGCAACAGCTCTCGCCGCCGGCACGTCGTACACTGATGCGAGAAGTGGCGAAAACCTTGCGCCAACGACAGAAAAAACAGATCCAGGCACAGAAAAATCCTGACGGCTCGCCCTATATTCCCCGTAAACGCCGGGTGCGCGACAAGCACGGCCGACTGCGGCGCAAGATGTTTACCCGGCTGCATACCGCCCGTTTTATGAAAACCGCCTCGACCCCGGAGAGCGCGTCGGTCAGCTTCACGCCTGCTTGTCGAGCACCTGACGAGGGTGCATCACTATGGCTTGCGCGATCGCATCAGCCGACACGGTCCGACGGTACGCTATGCCCGTCGTCAGCTGCTGGGCTTTACCAACGCCGACCGTGACTGGATAGCCGACCTGGCGCTGGCCCACCTCGCCCGCTAGCCGCCTTGTAACGCCCCTGACACAAACCCTACCTCGTGCCGCGCGCCCCCCGACGCGGCACACTGACAGCATGAAAACTGCACTTGCTGACATTAAACGCCTGCTGGCCAACCTGATCCGTGCGGGTGTCGTCTCCCGCGTGGACACCACCACCGGCCGCTGCCGGGTCTCTATCGGCCAGATGGAAACCGACTGGCTCCCCTGGCTGACGCCCCGCGCCAGCCGGGTGCGCGTCTGGTCTGCGCCCTCGCCTGGCGAGCAGGTGACCGTCCTCAGTCCGGGGGGTGATCTGTCCGGCGGCTTTGTGCTGCCGGCCGTCTTTTCCGACATCCACCCGGCACCTGCCACCGCGCCGGATGCGGTACACCTGACGTTCCCGGATGGCGCGGTGATGGAATACGATCCGGACACCGGCGCACTGACGGCGCGCGGCATCAAAACCGCCCAGATTCAAGCCAGCGAATCGGTCGTGGTAACGACCCCCGTCGTCCTGGTGACCGCCAGTGAGCGTATCACGCTCGATACGCCGGAGGTCGTTTGCACCCAGCATCTGCGCGCCCGCACTCTCAGTATCACCGAGGGCGGCACGATGCGGGGCACCATCACCCACAGCGGCGATAGCCTGACCTCCAACGGCGTGACGCTGGACAGCCACCGGCACAGCGGCGTTAAAGGCGGGGACGACCTGTCAGGGGGGCCGAGCGCATGATGTTTATGGGGATGCACCGTCACACCGGCGAGGGACTGTCCGATATGGCCCATCTGCGCCAGTCAGTGGCTAATATCCTGCAAACGCCCACCGGTAGCCGCGTTATGCGCCGGGACTACGGCTCGACGCTCTTTGCGCTGATTGACCAGCCGCAGACGCCGGCATTAAAGCTGCAAATCATGGCCGCTATCTACGGTGCGCTGCTGCGCTGGGAAGATCGCCTGACGCTCACCCAGCTCCAGCTGTCCAGCGAGGTCAGCGGAAAAATGACGGTTGACCTGGTGGGACAGCGTACCGATACCGCCGCACCGCTCACCCTGACACTGCCCTTAAGAGGATAATCGTGGCGACCATCGATTTAAGCCAGCTCCCCGCGCCCAACGTCATAGAGTCCCTCGACTTTGAGACGCTGTTTGCCCAACGCAAGGACCGCCTGATAGCCCTTTATCCACCAGAGCAGCGCGAGGCGCTGCGGCGTACGCTGCGCTATGAATCCGAACCGCTGGTCAAGCTGTTGCAGGAAAACACCTACCGCGAGCTGTTGCTGAGTCAACGCATCAATGAGGCCGCCCAGGCGAACATGCTGGGCTACGCCACCGGCGCCGACCTCGATCAGCTGGGTGCCAACTACAATGTTCAGCGCCTGATTATCACACCGGCGGATGACACCCGACTTCCGCCAACGCCGGCGGTGAAAGAAAGCGATCGGGATTTTCGCCTGCGTATCCAGCAGGCGTTTGAGGGTCTGAGCGTCGCCGGTCCGAGCGGCGCTTACCAGTTCCACGGTCGCAGTGCCGATGGCCGCGTCGCGGATATCTCGGTTATCAGTCCGCAGCCCGCCTGCGTGACCGTCTCGGAGCTTTCCCGTGAGGGCGACGGCACCGCCAGCCCAGAGCTGATAGCGAAAGTCGCCGCCGCCCTGAATGCCGACACCGTGCGCCCGGTTGCCGACAGGGTGACCGTGCAATCCGCACGCATCGTACCCTATGAGGTAGAGGCGGTCCTCCACCTGTTACCGGGACCGGAAGCCGGCCCCATCCGCCAGGCGGCAGAACAACGACTTGACGCCTACGCCCGCGACCAGCATCGGTTGGGGCGGGATATCCGGCTGGCCGCCCTCTATGCTGCCCTGCATTTAGAAGGTGTGCCGCGCGTGGTATTAACTCGCCCCGAGGCGGATATCGTACTCGACGCCACCCAGGCGTCATACTGCGAACGCCATACGTTGACCCTCGGAGGCAGTGATGCATGACGGTCGTTTACTGCCAACAGGCTCGACGCCGCTCGAAGTGGCCGCGGCCGCGGCGTGCGCCCAGCTGGCACAGCTGCCTGTCCCGCTGCGTCAGTTGCTCAACCCGCAAACCTGCCCGGTGAATTTGCTGCCGTATCTGGCGTGGGCCTTTTCCGTTGACCGCTGGGATGAGCGCTGGCCGGAGGCGGCCAAGCGTCAGGTGATTGCCAGCAGCCATTTTATTCATCGCCACAAGGGGACTATCAGCGCCTTACGGCGCGTGGTAGAGCCGCTGGGCTACCTGATAGAAGTGCGCGAATGGTGGCAGCTGAACGAAACGCCCGGTACATTTCGCCTGATTATCGGCGTGCTGAAAGGCGGCATTACCGAAGAAATGTACCAGGAGCTGGAGCGCCTGATTGCTGATGCCAAGCCGGTCAGCCGTCATCTTGTCGGGCTGTCCATCAATCTCGACGTTAACGGCCCGCTGCCCGTCGCCGTCGGCAGCTATGACGGCGATATCCTGACCGTTTACGCCTATACCCCTGAAACCTTGAGTGTCACCGCTTCGCTCCCAAGCGCGGCCGGCACGCAAACCGCTGATACCCTGACCGTGAGCATCACATCATGAGCATCAAATTTTTTGGCATCCTGACCTACCAGGGCGCGGCCCGGCTGGCAAACGCCGCCGCGCTGCCCTCAACCAGCTGAGCATTGACCCGCTTAACGGCAACCAGATCATCGCCGAGCAGGTTATCCCGGAAAATGAAGGTGGATGGTGGATCAGGGAAATTGGCCTGTTTGACAAAGACGGCACCCTGATAGCTGTAGCCAACTGCCCGGAAAGCTACAAACCCCAGATGCAGGAAGGCAGCGGGCGCACCCAGACCATCCGCATGATCCTGATCGTCAACAGCGCCGAGGCATTGGCACTGAAGATTGACCCATCCATCGTACTAGCGACGCGGCACTATGTGGATGATGGCGTTATCGAGGTAAAAGCCTATGCGAAAGCCTATGCCAATGAGTTGATGAAATACCATCTCAATCTCACCGATCCACATCCGCAGTATGCCCCCAAGGCCAGCCCGGTTTTCACCGGCACCCCGACAGCGCCGACGGCCAAACTAAACAACAACAGCACACAACTGGCGACAACGGCTTTTGTGCAAAGTGTGGCAAAAGGTAAGCGCCCCGTGGAGGACGTCTTGAATTATTGGTGGGTTTGTTGTATGGCCCGGTAAGAATATGTTCCACTACGATGCCTAGTGAACCCGCATCCTATAAGGGACGGCTGTCAGATCATGGATAATCCGGCGAT
>NZ_JBLKSS010000007.1:0-20985 GCF_047607725.1 Sodalis sp. (in: enterobacteria)
ACCGTTCAAGCATTCAAAATAAATGAAGTGCTCCTGTGTTTTTGCAAACAATTCTGGACTGTCCAAAATAGCCATTTTTTAGAGTTCAAAGGAGTCCAGAATTGACTGCAAATTAGTCCAGAATCTTTTGCATCGCTACATGCCATTGACGATTTCGGCGCCGGTTACAGCAATCTCGGCTATCTGATAACGATGCCGGCGGACGTTATCAAAATCGATCGTTCGCTGATAAGTAACATGACGGTGGATGCGCGTAACCGGGTGATTTTGACCTATCTGATTAAAATGCTGCATGATTTGCACTATCCGGTGATCGCCGAGGGCGTCACGGAACGGACCAGGCGACGTTTGACGAAGTGGCCGCGCTGGGGTTTGATGGCGCACAGGGATTTTATATCTCACGCCCGCTGCCCCTGGCGGCGTTCGATCAGTTTATGGCGACGGTGGGGCAGCCGTAGCGGGCCGTGCCTAACACGCCGGCCCCGATCTGAGCGCCCGGGCGTGTCGCCTGCTTCAGCTTCCGCCACCGGCCGGTGACGATGCGCTGTCCACGGCGGCCAGGAGCGTCGCGATGCTCGCTTCCGACAGCGCTTTGGAGAACAACGGCCCTTGCAGTTCATTGCAGCCGACCTGCTCCAGCGCGGCGCGTTTTTCCTCACTGTCCACGCCACAGGCGGTGACCGACACGCCCATGGCGTGGCCCAGGCGTATCACCGATTCGACGATGGCTGCCGCATTGTCGTCTTGTCCCATATGCTGGATGAACGACGGTCGATTTTGATTTTATCCCCCGGGAAATTATTGAGGTGCCGGATGCTGGCGTAGCGGGCGCCAAAATTTTCCACGGTGATGGTAAACCCGCTGGCCCGCAGCGCCTGCAGGATGCCGAGGGAGTAGGCGTCTTGATTAAACAACACGCTTTCGTTGATGCCGAGCTCGATGCGTGACGGATCGCACTGCTGTGCTTGAAGAATCGCCGTGGCGCGCTCGACGAAGTCGGGGCTGTAAAATTGCACCGGCGTGATGCTCACCGCAATAAACCGATCCGGCCATTGTTGCGCGACCCGGCAGGATTGGGTCAACATCCATTCCCCCAGGGCAATGCTTAGCCCGCTCTCCTCGGCGACCCTCAGCAGTTGCGACGACGACAGATAGCGGTGCTGGGGGTGCTGCCAGCGCAATTGCGCCTCAAAGCCGACGATCTGTTCTCCAGAGATGTCCACCTGCGGCAGGAAATGGAGGGTCAAGGTATCTTTGTGCTGGAGCGCGGCACGAAGATCTTCCGCCAGCGCCTCACGCGCGCGCAGCGACTCGTCCAGCGATTGCTCGAACCACTGGAATCCGTCGCGGCCGCGCGCCTTGGCGGCGTACAGGGCGATATCGGCCTTGCGTTTTAAGTCCTCTTTCTCAATAGCATCCGCCGGGGCCAGCGCGACGCCAATGCTGACCCCGATCAAAGATATCGCGTCCGCCGAGCGCGAAAGGCTGTTTGACGGCATCGATGATACGCAGACCGAGCGCCCGCACCGCCTCCCGCGCCTTGACGTCGCGTAGCAAAATCAGGAATTCATCGCCCCCGGTGCGCGCCACCATATCGCCTTCGCGTACCAAATCGCACAGCCGCGTTGCCACGGCTTTGATCAGCGCATCCCCGCCGTGATGGCCGAGACTGTCATTGACCTGCTTGAACCTATCGAGATCCAGCGCCAGCAGCGCGATGCAGTCCGACTGGCGGGAAGTATAGGCCAGCGCCTGCGCCAGCCGGTCGTCAAGCATTGCCCGGTTGGGCAAGCCGGTCAGCACATCGTGATAGGCAACATGGAGCGCCTGCGCCTCGCTCGCCTGCAGCGCTATCAGGGTTTGGTGCTGGCGCCGCGCCGATTGCCAGATGGCGCGCATCATCCAGGCGATCACCCCGAACAGCAAGATTGCCAGCGGGGGAATCACGGGCCAGATAGCCCGCAGCACCTCGGCGCCAGGATGCTGCGACCGCCAGCGGAGGGTGCTGACCGTTTGTCCCTGCGGGTCGACCAACGTCAGGGCGGTCTCGCGGCGGCTGGGAGGATTGTCGCTGAAGCTGAGGGGATTAAGCAGGTGGCGATTGCTCAAATCGTTTATAAAAGCCGCGTCCAGCGGTACCACGCTGAGCAGATAAAACACCGGGCCGGTACCGCCTGCCGGTGGCCGCACCGGGCTTACGGCTATCACCGCGGGTTGGCCAGCGATACGGGCAAAGACGGCAAAGCCGCGGGGCACAAGCCGACGGGTCGGCGTCAGACTGACGTGATTATCGCGCGCCGCCAGCGGGGCATTCTCAGGCCGGCGGGAGGCGGCATCAATGAGCCTCGCCGCCTGCGGCAGCAACGGCACTAGCACCTGGGGCGAGACCGACCGGCCATCTATCGCGGCGTAGATCCCCTGCCGGCGGGCGTTGAGCAGGTAAACCTGCTGATGGTGAAATACCGTAAACAGCCAGCCGCCGACATTTTCGTCCAGCCTGGGCCGGATGAGTTGCGCGTACAGCGGCGGCCAGGCGGTGATGCTGTACTGTTGAACCGCCAGTTCGTGCAGGTGATGGGCGACGGACGCGCGCACCGTTTTCTGTTCACGCCGGACGACATTTGTGTTGATTTGCCGGGAGGTGAGCCACAGGCTGGCCGCCGCGGCGCTAAGCGTCAGAAGTAACACCAGCAGTAAGGGGAACGAGACATTTTTGAAAAAAGTGCGCTGGAATCCCTCGGGTAAAGCCATACGATTATTCAACAGTCAATGTTTCCTATCGCGCCGCCGCGGGCGCAGGTCGTGGTAGTGTCATTCAATAGGCTAGAAAAAGGTGGTCGTTTAAGCAAGTTTTGTTCGCCCGCGGCGGGTGCCGCGAGCCTGAGCCGGCGCAAGGATACCCGGCCGTCAATCGGGCCAGTAGCGCCGCGACCAGCGCCGCGCGTGGGGGCTATGGCGCCAGGGCGTCATCAGATGCTCCAGCGCCAGCACCATCAGGAAGCTGACCACGCCCAGCAGAGCCAGAAAGGCGATGGCGGCAAAGGTGCCGGCGGTGTTCAATCGGGAGTTGGCCTGCAGCAAATAGGCGCCCAGCCCGCCGCTGGTGGAGGCAGTCCATTCGCCTATCACCGCACCGGTCACGCTGAAAGTCGCGGAGAGCTTCAGGGCGGAAAACAGCGGCGTGTAGGTGGCCGGCAGTTTGACATGGCGAAAAATGCCGAGCCGGCTGCCGCCCATGGACCGCACCAAATTCAGCATATCCCGATCGACGGAATGCAGCCCGTCGAGCACATTGACTACCACCGGGAAAAACACCACCAGCGCGACGATGACCAACTTGGGCACCAGGCCGAACCCCAGCCAGATGGTCAAGGCCGCCGAAATGGCGATAACCGGCACCGCCTGACTGGCGATAAGAATTGGATACAATACGCTCCTTACCCAGGGCAGGGCATCCATTACCACCGCGAAGGTGAAACCTGCGCCGGCGCCCAGCACGAAGCCCAGCAAAAAAGTGAGAAAGGTTTGCCGGAAACCTGCCAGTAGCACTGGCAAATCAGCCAGAATATGGGCCCAGGTCAGCGCCGGCGAGGGCAGAACATACGGCGGGATCGCCCACTGCTGGACCGCAGCGGCCCAGATGGCGATGACCAGCAGCAGGGCGAGGATCGGTCCGCCCACCGCCAACAGCCATTTAGGCAGGGTTTTCATGCTCTACAGACTCCGTGGTCGCGTCGTGATAAATCAAAGAGAGGATCTGCCCTTTCAGCGCGATAAAGCGCGGGTCGGTCAGCGTGGCGAGCGTGCGTGGCCGGGGGACCGGGACCGGTAAGATGGCGCGGATGCGCCCCGGGCGTGGCGTCATCACCACTACCCGATCCGCAAGCATAATGGCTTCGTCAATGTCATGGGTGATAAACACCACCGTCCGGCGCTGTTCCGACCACACCTGCAACAGCCATTGCTGCATAGTGAGGCGGGTTTGCGAATCCAAGGCGCCGAACGGCTCATCGAGCAGCATAATATCGTGCTGCATCGCCAGAGTGCGCATCAGCGCCACCCGCTGGCGCATGCCGCCGGACAGTGCGGTGGGGTAGTGATTGATAAACTCCCCCAGGCCGTAGCGTCTGGCCAGCGCCACGCCCTGCGTGCGCTGCGCCCGGCTGGCGCCGCCGTTGATAACCGCGCCCAGCACAATATTGTCGATGACCGTCTTCCACGGCAACAGTAAATCTTTTTGCAGCATATAGCCAACGTGGCCGCTGCTGCCGGTCACGTCGCGGCCGTCGATCAGGATTTGGCCGCTGTCCGGGGCCAATACGCCCGAAATGACATTGAACAATGTACTTTTGCCGCAGCCGGAGGGACCGACTAAGCAAATAAATTCCCCTTGCCGCACTTCCAGATCCGTCGGCGCCAGCGCGGTGAGTGCGCCGAAACTGCGGCAAACCTGGCGTAACGCTAATTTCACGGCGGACATCAGCAGCCCCTTTATGTTAAGCCTCGGCAAAAAGTTCCGGCGCCAAAGGTCTGTTGGGCGCCGGCAATCAGCGCCGGCGCCCAGGATATGTTTAGCGCCGAAACTCAGTACCGGCGCTGCGGGTCTGCCAAGGGCCGGTCACTAAATCCGGCGCCGAATGCATTTTGGCGCGCCGGTGGTATATGCCCTTATTCCATTTTTGTTAAATGGCGCGCCAAATTGCAAAGTGCGATCTATGGCAAGCGCATCAAATTGCACGGAATAGCCGCCGGACCGCTGCTGGACGGCAAGCAGGGTGCTCGCGCCGGCTATCCCTCACGGCGCCTGCAGGGGTAGTGACGGCGTCCTGCTGCTCAGCATTCATTGTGTCAGACAGGTTTTTCAACGCAACAGCCCCAGATAGACTTCCACGTCACGGCGTGGACAGGATCTAGCGCCTTTGCAGGTCAGCCGGACGTCGCGTCTCAGCGGGCGCGGCGGCTAACGGGCGGCGCACGTTAGCCGGGGCGGCGATTGCACTTGCGCCGCGTTGACTTATAATGTCGCACGGCGTTTCCTTTGTCACGGTCTGCGCCTACGAACCGTTAGCGTTTACCGCTTTTGTCACTGGGTTGACATTCTATCAGAAATTGGCGCGTCGCTGGACGTTGACCCCCTGAAGGTGTCATGCAATGAGAGGTGCCGTCCCGGCGCCCGCGTGTTATCATGGGCAACAGCGACGCCCTCACTTTTCATCACCTTTGATGTGATTGCCCGGTTGTGTCCTAGCGGAGCTTAATGTCGCGCGCATGTTCCCTTGTCCGGCCATTTCGTCGCAATCAATGCTTAACCACCAGCAGGAGAAAAAATGTCCAGTGTTTATCCCGTTTCACGCCCGCGCCGTTTGCGCCGCACCCCTGCTTTGCGCACTTTGTTCCAGGAAACCGAGGTGCAGTTAAGCTCTCTGGTGCTGCCGATATTCGTCGAGGAGGAGGTCAACGACTATGTGCCGGTGTCCGCCATGCCGGGCGTGGTCAGAATACCGGAAGCGCGTTTGGGCTTTGAAATCGAGCGCTATGCCAAAGCCGGCATTCAATCCGTCATGACCTTCGGCATCTCCCATCATCTGGATGAGGTCGGCAGCGATACCTGGCATGAAAATGGATTGGTCGCGCGGATGGCGCGCATTTGTAAAGAGACGGTGCCGGAGATGATCGTGATGTCCGACACCTGCTTTTGCGAATACACCACCCACGGTCATTGCGGCGTTGTGCACGATAACGGGGTCGACAACGACGCTACGCTTGTAAATTTGGGGCGTCAGGCGGTGGTGGCGGCGCGCGCCGGGGCGGATTTTATCGCCCCCTCGGCTGCGATGGACGGGCAGGTCCAGGCGATACGTGCCGCCCTTGACGGCGCCGGCTTCACCGACACCGCGATCATGGCGTATTCCACCAAGTTTGCCTCGGCATTTTATGGCCCGTTCCGCGAAGCCGGCGGTACCGCCTTAAAGGGCAACCGCAAAAGCTATCAAATGAACCCGATGAACCGCCGCGAAGCGATTCACGAGTCGCTGCAAGACGAGCAGGAGGGGGCCGATGCGCTGATGGTGAAGCCGGCCGGCGCGTTTTTGGACACTATCCGTGATATCCGCGAGGCAACCCATTTGCCGCTCGCGGCGTATCAGGTGAGCGGCGAATACGCGATGATAAAATTCGCCGCCGCCGCCGCCGCCATTGACGAACGGCAAATCGTGCGTGAAACCCTGGGCGCCATCAAGCGCGCGGGGGCAGATATTATCCTCAGTTATTTCGCCATGGATATTGCCGAACAGGGTTTTTGATTGGCGGCGCCCGGCGCGGCTGTGCGCTAGCAGGCGGGTCACAGCGTTGTAGGAGGCGGGCGTTTATGCGGTGCCATAAGGGTCATGGAGCGCCAGGCGCGAACAATGACGGCGCAAACAGATTGGCAGCGGGAGGAGAGGGCGGGTGACGCCGCCCGCCGGTGAAAACGCCGCTCGGCAGCGGCTCAGCGCGACGACATTTTCGCTCAGGCGAGCGTCGGCGGCGGCATCACCAGGGTAGTTTGGTGCTGACGCTACCCAAATTGAAAAAATACGTCCCATGTCTTGCTCAATGGACAAACTCTGCTTAAATAAACCTGTGTCATTTGACAATGACCCAGCGATTATTACTATCCTAAACCGGTTGCGCCCGTTTTTTTGCGCGTAACGACGCGTTGTGCGTCTTCTTTATTTTCCACCAGGCGAAAAGCATCGTTCAGTTCATCATTTCCGAGGATGATTATGACTAAGACTCTTTTGGCTGTCGGCTGTCTGGCCGGCGTTTTCTGCTGTTATTCCGCGCGGGCCGCGGAAGCCGCGGGTACGATTAACGCGACGCTTACCCTGACCAATGGCTGCTTGATCAACGACGATCCCGCCACGACCAACGCCAATTTCGGCAACCTGGATTTTGGTACCCATGCCGCGACTTTCGATACTTTGGAGGCGACGATGAGCGGCGCCATCGGCGACGGTATTCGTGTACGCTGCTCCGACGGCGCCGCGTCCTACATCGTTCAGATCACCGGCAGCAGCAATCCCGCGCCGTCCAATACCCCCTATGGCACCGTAACCGCCAACGCACATAACATGACGTTGACGACCGATCCGACGCAGGCGGTGGCGTATACCCTGTATAACGACGCCGGCTTTACCTCCGCTATCGCCAACGGGACCAACTTGACCGCCGCTTCGAATTCGGATCCGGTCAACGGCGAAATTTATCCGATTTATGGCCGCATTACCGGCGGAGGAAACAGCACTAATATTCCCGCCGGGACCTATGCAGATGTGATAAACGTCCAGATCACCTACTAAATTTTGCGCCAGGGAGAAGGGCGAGAGCGAACAACCAGGGGGCGGCGGGCCGATGCGTCCGGGGGCTGCTCCTTGCCGATTTGGTGACTTTTCAGGCAGCGGCGCTGCCCAACCAAAGCTTTCAGGTGACGGCGACCGTGGTCGACGGCTGCTTGATAACCGGCGGCCCCGCCATCGGCAAGCTGGATTTCGGTAGCCATGCCGGTAGCGACAGACAGCGTTTTACCGCCGTCATGGTGCAGAATACGGCGTTCACGCTGGCCTGCACGCCGGGCACCACGTTGACACTGCGCATTGATGGCGGCAGCCATTACACCAACCAGCGTAATTTACAGCGCGTCGGCGGCACCATGCTTATTGGCTATCAGCTTTATCGCGATGCGGGTCTCACGTCCACCGGCGCTATTCCGGTGGGGCAAAACGTGCCGCTGACCTATAGCGATGCCAATCATATTGTTCTGCCGGTCTATGGTGCGCTGCAATCACCGGGTATGTCGCCGGCGGGGACCTATACCGATACCCTGACGGTCACGATGTCATGGTAGCGTGCGCCGCGCGCCGACAGGGCGAAGGCGGGTAACTGCCGGCGAGGGAGCCGGCGGCAGTATTAAAAGGCAGTGAATAATGACAGGAGCAGGTAGAGGTCGCGCCCTGGGGCGCATGATGGTGTGGCTGACGGTGGTCGGCCTGCAGGTCGGCGGGTTGGCGCGGGCGGGAAATGCTGTCCTTATCTGGCCGGTGGATCCGGTCATTAGCGCCACTCAGAAAGCCGGGGAATTATGGGTGGAAAACCACGGCGCCAGCACCACGCTCATTCAGGTCAGGGTGTTTGGTTGGCAACAGCGCAACGGCAGCGATAGCTATCAAGCCCAGCAGCGCGTTATCGCCAGTCCCCCGATGCTGCGTCTCGAGCTGGGACAAAAACAGATGGTGCGTCTGCTTAAGCAACAGCCGCCAGCGGCCGGCGAGGAGCTGGTCTTCCGGATATTATTGGATGAAATCCCCACGCCGCATCTGGATCCCGCGGATAAAAACCACAGCGTCAATTTTCAGATGCGCTACTCGTTGCCGCTATTTGTTTACGGTGAGCGGGGGCCGCGCCCGACGCCGGCGATCCTCTGCTGAGCTGGCGCGTTGTTGAAGAGGGCGGCCACGCGTTTCTGGAGGTGAGTAATCAGGGGCCGGTGCATGCCCGGCTTAGCCAGGTGCATTTAGACCGGCAGCGTCTGAGCGAGGGACTCTTCGGCTATGTCCTGGCGCACGCCAGCTACCGTTGGCCGCTCAAGGGGAACGTGGGCCGTGGCCAGCAGTTGAAATTTCGGTTGGATAACCACGATCGCCTCTGGCGCAGTGGCCAGCAGCAAGCGCGGTGATGGAGCGCTGCTGCCGGTTTGGTCCATTACCGCGGCCTAAAATGCGCGGTTGCCGGCCCGGTCTTCTCCCGCTGTTTATCCTGCCGCCGGCTATCGGCGCCGACACACCGCTTCTTGACGCCCTGCTGCTGCTGCCCAGCGCGGCCGAAGCCAGCCGGCGACAGCAATACCCGCTGGGGCTTATCGTCAATCAGGCCGACAACGGGCTGATTGTGCCTGTCACCTTTGCCCAGGGGCATTTTCTGTTGCGCGCCCAGGATCTGCGCCAGGCGGGCCTGCCGGCGGAGAAGTTAACGGCCGACTGGGTTGACGTCTCGGCGATGCCGGAAGTCCAAGTGCGTTTCGACACACAGCGCCAGCAGTTGTAACTCAGCGTGCCGCCGGCCTGGCTGCCGGCGCAGGCGTTTTCCCACAAGCATCACGCGCCGCGCTATCCCGCCAGAACCAGCACCGAAACGGTGCTTAATTACGACGTGTATACCGCCCGTTTTTACAACGGCGCGCTGCGCACCTCCGCCTTGAATGAATGGCGCATGTTCGGCGATGACGGCTTTTTCAGCCATGACGGCGTGCTGCAGCGCAGCCTGAGCGGCACCACTAGCACCCGTAACGGCCTATATTCGCTATGACACCGCCTGGTCCAATCAGAATGAAGATGACGCACTGAGCTGGACCGTGGGGGATTTGATTACCGGGGCGGTGTCCTGGAGCAGCCGCGTTCGGCTGGGCGGCGTGCAGATCGCGCGGGATTTTGCCCTGCAACCGTATCGGGTGACCTACCCGCTGCCGTCGTTTAGCGGATCGGCGGTGGTGCCTACCACCGTCGATATGTTCGTCAATGGTTTCAAAACCAACAGCGAATCGTTACAGCCCGGCCCGTGGTCGCTGAATAATCTGCCTTCGCCTTGTCTTTCGGTTTTCGCGGGCGAGCCGGTAGCACCACTGTCTCATAGTGATTTGCCAGGGCCTGGTAGCTCTGGTTTATGACCGGCTCATAGCGGTCAGGGGTGCTGACAGCGCTGCGCAGATTATCAGGTATCAGCAGCTCCGGAACCCCACCCATGAAGTGCAGGCAGCGGCTATTGGCGTTGAGCCACGATGCTATGTCCTGGCTTTCGCAGGCTTCGATATACGCATAGCCTGATACGCCTATGGCAGCGACGAAGATAGCGGCCTGGCTAGGCTACCGGTCGCAGGGTTGACGGATAGGTACGGTGGGGCCACAGAAGTCGATGAAGAGCTTTTCGCCGGCCTTGTGCTCCATGCGCATGGAACGCCGCCGCTTCTTTTTACAGTCACGGAACAGTGCACAGAACTGTGAGTATCCGAGGGCATCACCGCCCACGGCGGCCTGATATTCCATCCAGAGCAGCTGTTTGGTCACGCCCTTGCGGCTTAACTCGGTATCGATATCAAGCCAGCTGGGTAAGGTCTTGATAGCCTTGCCGGATTTGCCGGGATAGAGCAGGCGGTAGAGGTCGACGGGGGACAGTTCCGCCGGCAATGGCCAGACCAGGTTAGCTACCGTGAATCGGCCGAGGATATCGTGCACTGTGGTACAGCCGATGCCGAGCGATGCTGCTCAAATTTCATGCGCAATACATTGATATAGATGCACATTTCTGTTCTCGCATTCTTCTTTTTACGTGCCATGCCATACCCCCGGAAGCTAAAAGTCTCCAGAGTATGGCGGAACAGAAGATGAGCGATCGGACAGAATCGGAATCAGTGATCGGACGTGACCGGAACCAGCACCCACCACGCGGGACGGGAAGGATGGCAGGGAATGCCCGAATGTGCCGCTCAATGCCCTACTGGGGAGGGTGGTGTGGTTAACGGGCTGGCCGACACCGCAGGCGGCAGACAGTTCGGGCGGCGGGCAGGTGAAGCGGGCGATGGGGAAAACACGGCACGGCTCGAATCTGAACGACTTTGCCATGCTGTCCCTGCCGATACGGTTAACGGCTTCTGGCGAGAGGCTGACTGGCTCTTATGCCGCGATGAAAAGTGGCGGCCAGTTGAACCCGGCGCATTCCCGTTGGCTGATGGGATTGCCGCCAGAGTGGGACGACTGCGCGCCTACGGTAACACCCTCAATGCGCCAYAGGCACAAAACTTCATCGCTGCCTGTATGCACGCCCTCACCCTAGACACCGCTAAAACAATCCCACTGCCAGACGTCATTATGACTCCCTTTGAGCAGGAGGTCAGCGCATGAGCTATCAGGAAATAAAACATCTGCGCCGTCAGATTGAAAAGCGCCTTAACCGTGCCATGCATCACTTGAAAGCAGACCATTCTGCTGCAGCGTATTGTGAATTTCAAAATGCCTTCGAGATATTGGCCGAACTGATAGCCCGATTAGATGAGGAGGACACATTATGAGCATTACCTGCATCGACTGCCATCAGGCGATTCAGCACCTGCAGCCCGTCCAGGCAGGCGTTATTCAACAAACCTAAAGCGGTGAGTGGGGGATTGACCTGGTTCTGGCCTGCCCACATTGCGGGCAGCAATATGGTGCCTGGGTACTTAACGGGGACCTTGTTCCCTTAAGCGGGATGACGGCAAAGTCACCCGCAACGCCAGCCACACCCCATCATCAAACGCAGGAGGGAAATAAACGATGAACCTTGACCTTTGGCTGGTTTTTCTGGGCGGTGTGTTGCTCAGTGCGCTATTACCGGGCGCAGGTACTATCCTCACCCTTAACCATGCGCTCCTGCGTGGATGGCGCAAGACGCTGCCGCTTATTGCGGGTCAGGCGACAGCATTAGCCTTGATGATGCCGTTTATCGCCGTCTTTGCTGAAGAATTGTGCGCCTCAGCAACAGCCTGGCGGCTACTGCAACTGATTGGCGTACTCTGGCTGCTGTTTTCAGCATACAGGGTCTTGCGTGCGCCGGTCGTCGTGGATACCCATGATGTCGTGGCGCTAACCAGCGGCGCACAACGTTTCTGCTGGTGGTTGGTGACCGATATCACCAACGCCAAAATGGGGGTTTTCCTGCTTGCCACCGCGCCTGTCTTCCTTAATCCAATCCAACCTTTAAGGCCGCAAATAACCATAATGACCGCCACGCTCGTCATGGTCGATGCCCTGATAATGACACTCTACGCCTTCATCGCCGCCCGCTTGCGTCCTTATTTATCGCCAGAAAGACTTAAGCAACAGAACAGCCTGTTTGCTGGTTTCCTGGTGTTGATTGCGGTCAGTCTTTGTTTTGTTAAACACACGCCTTAATTCACTGAAAGGAGAGACATTATCATGTGGATATTAATTTTATCGATGCATGCCAGTCCTTATACCGATGCAGCTTTTTCCTCACTGCATACACAAGAATTTGACACGGAAACCTCCTGTCAATAGGCCGCCAGCCAGTTCGCAGTAAAATTTGAAACGTTCAAGGATATTGATGCCAAGGCAATTTGCGTGAAGAAGTCATAGTGGAAAAACGGCATTTACTGCATTCAATTGTATAGTAATGATATATATTTTATAATCCTTCAGAACMCGAAGGATTATTTTTTTATTRATGGCATAAGGAACCTCGCCCTCGACAATAAAGGACGCCACCGATGACCCGACAAAAATACCTGTAGTTAATCCATATTGCCGCCAGGCAACTGAAACTGGACGAGGATACCTATCGTCAGCTCCTGAAAAACCTGACGGATCAGTCTTCGGCAAAAGTACTTAGCACGACAGCCCTTGACCGCGTACTGAAAGCATTAAAAAGACAGTGCTTTCGTATTCATTCCCATCAAATACCCGCAACCACTCAGACTCAGGCCTATTTTCCACAGCTACAGAAAATCCGGGCCTTGTGGCATCAGATGGCGAGTGAGGGGATAGTCCGCGATGGCTCAGAGAAGGCCATGAGTCGCTTTATTAAACGGGAAACAGGTATCGATCGCCCTCAATGGCTCAATAGCCAGCAGGCCAGCCAGGTGATTGAACGCCTGAAAAAATGGCAGCAGCGTACAAAAGGAAACAATCATGGGTGCCGCCAAACACAATGAATTACTTGATTACCTTGCTGAATCAGTGCAAGTGGTCCTCACCGGAAAGACGGATATTCCCCAGAAATGCGTGCGACGAGCAGCAGGATTAGTGAAAAGCTGGATGACTTTTGTCTGGGCAAATAGCGTCATTTACGTTCCCAAACAGCTGCATAGCCAAAATCTGTCACGCAATCAGAAGATTTTTACGGATTTTGACGGCTATAACCATCCCGCATTGTCGGAGAAGTATGGCCTTTCTATCCAGCGTATCTATGCTATCGTCAAATAAATGAAAGAGGAACATATCAAACAGCATCAAGGCACACTGTTTGATTTATGCAATTTCAGGGAGGGAGCAGAGAATAGCAGCAATGAACGCCCGTATCACATCCTGGAAGATATCATTGCCCATACTTCATCCTGCCTGCAGGCTCAYCTTGCCCTCGACAGAAAACAGGCTGATGGCCTGGGGGASGCAATWGCACAACATTTTTCACAGCATCGCCACGGACTATTTGGCTACATTCGTTCTGGCACTACGCAACAACCACCAGACATCAACCAGGGTTGCTTATTTGATATAAGCACTGAAAATATCGAACACGACTGACTTTTGCCATCAATAATCTTGTTGCACTGAGTGTAACAGAATTACAGTTTCCATCTCACATCTCCCCACATTTATCTCACGTATTCGGTTTAAATATCTCACGTCTGATCATCCGTGGGTCGTTGAACGGCGCTTTTTGGGTATTGAATTCGTAATAATACACCGCCAGCTTCGGGGAAATGTGGACCTCGGGGCTAATCTCCTTTTTCAATGATTTAAACAGCGTTTCGGGGATGGTATAGGTTACATCGATTTCGCCGGCGCGGTAGCGCTTAACGTCGGCGGTGCAGGAGGTCACCGGCAGATAGGTCTCTTTGTTGATAACCGTATGCGCGTTATCCCAGTAGCGGCTGTTTCTGATGCCGACAACCTTTTCATTGACTACCCACTGCTCGAGTTTATAGGCACCGCTGCTGACAATATTGCCTGGCTGGGTCCATTTATCGCTGAATTGATCAATAACTTTCTTATCAACGGGGACCAGGGCGGGATGCGCCAGCATTTGCAGGAAATAGGAGATAGGTTTCACCAGCGTCACTTCCACCGTCTCGGCATCAAGAGCTTTGATGCCGGTTCATCTGGGTTTTTCTTACCGTCTACAATATCCTGCGCGTTAAGCACTTGCATGTTGCTTAAATAACTTGCATAGGGCGAGGCCGTGACCGGATTAACCAGCCGACGCCAGCTGAAGACCACATCCTCCGCGGTGATAGGATCGCCGTTCGACCAGCTTAGCCCCGGTCGCAGATGAAATACCCAGCGGGTATTGCGTTCATTGTCCCAGCGTTCGGCCAGACGCGGACGGATTTTCCCGTCATTATCCACGCTGACCAACCCTTCAAAAAAATCGCTGATAATATTAAATTCAACATCGCTTTCCACTTTTTGCGGATCAAGAGACGCAGGCTCGCTGCCGTTATTGCGGACGATTTCCTGATCCGCCGCCAGCAGCGTCCCGGCCGGCACCACTGCTGCCTGCACCATTAATGGGGATGCCCCCAACACGCCCAACAAAAGCGCCAGCAACGTTTTCCTGCCATAAATCAAAGGTAATAATTTCATCCCGCCCTTCTCCCATAATTATTTTAAACCTTAAACATCTAATTAATTAACATGTTCGTAGAGTTAGGGAAAACACTTTTGAACTGACACGTTAAAACAGACGGAAACGACGGGAGCGGCAGACCGCGGCGGCAGATACTGATCTGGTCAGACTCATGTTGGAATAGGAAATGGACTTGGGGCAGACGCCGACGCCAAAGCAGGGTTGCACGTACGGCTTTGGCTAAGACAGCGGGTAACATAACCGCTGAACCATGGAGCTGGAGGCAGCCAACATACCAAGCACTGCGGAAAAGTGCCCGGCGACCTTCGGTAATTCGTGGCGCGCCGCTACCGGCAATAAAAAAGCCCCGGCCTTGGCCGGGGCTTTTTCTGCGTTGCAAGGGCATATCATCCGGCCGCTGCCGGGGCGGTAGGCTTCGCCTCCGCCGACATCCCTTTGGCGCGTAACTTACAGGGCGACCACGTTAGCAGCAGACGGGCCTTTCTGACTCTGCTCAATGGTGAATTCTACGCGCTGGCCTTCGTCCAGGGTTTTGAAATCGTTGCTCTGGATGGCGGAAAAATGAACAAACACATCTTTGCCGCCGTCAGCCGGAGTGATGAAACCAAAACCTTTACCTGCGTCAAACCATTTTACTAAACCAGTTACTTTATTAGACATTTGTACTTCCTTCATTAAGATAAAAACCGCCTGCGGCGATAGAGGGTCTGCTTGCCAGCATGTACTTATGGGCACGTATACACGTATAGTAAGAAGGAAATTCGTCGAAGAAGTGATGGTGGACTATCGCTTTTTGCTGAACAACTTTACTAAAATGACTTACATGAATAGGTCTGTACCACAAACCGATGACGCTATTAACGCATACTCCCGCCAAGGGCGCAAGCGTTATTATGAAGAAAAATGATATAACCAGTGGGAATAATACCTCGACCCTGCACGCTTTTCTTGCCGCCGCCAATGTGGGTGCGGCGTGATACCGTTTCACCCGTTTCGGGGCCCGCCACGCCCATGCTCGTTTCTGTCCTGCTCCCTAGCGTGCTCATCAGCAATTCCACATAGCGGAACTTACTGCATCTCCATGGTGCATGTGCTGCTCTGGCGTCCTCTTTGCGCCCCGAAATGGGGCAAAACATCCCCCATTCTCATTATATGGGCTGTTAATGGGTTGTAACTTAACCCTTCAATCCGCTATCTGCCATTTTGGCATTACCTTTGCTATGAGGTTACAGGCGTCATGCCGTCTTAAAGGAAGGATGTGTCCGAACACATCAAAAATCGACTGCTTTATTCTGCCTCACAGGACGAATTATGAAAAAAATGATGATTTCCACACTGGTTGCCACCGCTGCCCTGTTTGCGGTAGCGAATCAGGCTCACGCTGGGGCCACCTTGGACGCGGTCAAGAAAAAGGGCTTTATTCAATGCGGTATCAGCGATGGCTTACCGGGTTTTTCTTATGCTGATGCCAGCGGGAAATTTACCGGGCTGGATGTGGATGTTTGCCGGGTAGTTGCCGCGGCCGTATTTGGCGATGCGACTAAAGTAAAATACATCCCGCTGACCGCCAAGGAGCGTTTTACGGCTCTGCAGTCAGGTGAAGTCGATATTCTGTCGCGCAACACCACCTGGACCTCTTCCCGTGACGGCAACATGGGCTTTGTTTTCGCCGGCGTAAACTATTACGATGGCATTGGTTTCTTGACGCATAACAAAGCCGGCTTAAAGAGCGCCAAAGACCTGGATGGCGCTACCGTCTGTTTGCAATCCGGCACCGATACCGAGTTGAACGTGGCCGACTTCTTCCGCGCCAATAAAATGCAGTACACGCCGGTGACCTTCGATCGCGCCGACGAAAGCGCCAAAGCGCTGGAGTCAGGCCGCTGTGATACCTTGGCAACCGATCAGTCAGGGCTGTACGCGCTGCGAATCAAGCTAAGCAAACCTGATGACTGGGTGGTATTGCCTGAAGTGATCTCGAAAGAGCCGCTGGGGCCGGTGGTACGCCGCGGCGGCGGCGATTGGTTCACTATCGTGAAATGGTCGCTGTACGCCATGCTGAACGCTGAGGAAATGGAAATCACCTCGCAAAACGTTGACGAGCTTGCCGCCAACCCGAAAAACCCTGATATGGCCCATTTGCTCGGCAAAGAAGGTCATTACGGCGAAGAGCTGAAACTGTCCAACGACTGGGCGCATAACATCATCAAACAAGTCGGCAATTACAGCGAATCGTTTGAACGCAACGTGGGTCAGGGCAGCGATCTGAAAATCAAACGCGGTTTGAACGCTTTATGGAATCACGGCGGCATCCAATACGCCCCGCCGGTACGTTAATAGCTGCCACAGTTCAGGAGCACCGGCGCCGCCGGTGCTTTTTCTTCGATTTTTCCTGCTGAGGCTTACCTATGCAACACCGCCCAACCGTAACGGGAAACTTTTCCCTGACCAACCCTGCGGTTCGCGCCTGGATTTACCAGATTCTGGCTGTTGTGATCCTGGTGGCGTTTGTCGGCCATCTGGTGCATAACACTCTGACCAACCTGAACCACCGCGGTATTACCTCCGGATTCGACTTCCTCAATAACGCCGCAGGTTTTGGCATCGTGCAGCATCTCATTGATTTTGAACAAGGCGACACCTACGGGCGGGTCTTTGTCGTCGGTCTGCTCAATACGCTGCTGGTGTCGGCGCTATGTATCGTTTTTGCCTCGATACTGGGTTTTATCATCGGCCTGTCGAGACTGTCCGAAAACTGGCTGCTGCGTAAACTCTCCACCCTGTATATCAAAATTTTCCGCAACATTCCGCCGCTGCTGCAAATCTTCTTTTGGTATTTCGCCGTTTTGCGCAACCTGCCTGGACCGTGTCAGGCGGTAAACGCTTTCGACCTCGCGTTCTTAAGTAATCGCGGCTTGTATCTGCCCGTCGCCGATGCCGGCCTGGGCGCATCGGCGACGCCCCTCGCGCTGCTGGCGGCCATAGCCGCCTCCAGCGCCACCATCAGCTTAAAACCGGCCAATTGCGCCGCCACTGGCCATGGATAATCGTGCTGCTGGTAGCGCTGCCGGCGCTGGTGCAGTTTATCGCCGGTCCTGCCGTAGTCTGGGATGTGCAGCAGCTGCGTGGCTTTAATTTTCGCGGCGGGATGGCGCTTATTCCCGAGTTTGAGGCACTGACGCTGACGCTGTCGGTGTACACGTCTGCGTTTATCGCCGAGGTGATCCGCTCCGGCATTCAGTCGGTGCCGTTCGGCCAGCACGAGGCGGCGCGCTCGCTAGGCTTGCCGAATCCGGTGACGCTGAACAAAGTGATCCTGCCGCAGGTGATGCTGGTGATCGTTCCTCCCCTTACCAGCCAATATCTCAATATCGTCAAGAACTCTTCGTTGGCGGCCGCGATCGGCTATCCCGATATGGTGTCGTTGTTCGCCGGTTCGGTGCTCAATCAGACCGACCAGGCCATCGAAACCATCGCCATTACCATGGGTGTTTATCTGGTCATCAGCCTTGCTATTTCGTTGCTGATGAATATTTATAACAAGCGCAAAGCGCTGGTGGAACGTTGAGAGGTCCCGATGACTATGACCTTATCTCCGCAGGAATCCATCGCGTCGGCCTCACGTAATCGGCTGGTCCTGGCGACGCTATGGATCAAACGCAATTTGTTTTCCAACATCACGAATAGCCTCCTGACCCTGCTCTGTCTCTGGCTGTTGTGGATAGCCTTGCCGCCGCTGGTGGAGTGGGCGTTTATCAAAGCCAATTGGGTGGGGACCTCGCGCCTGGATTGCACTCGTGAAGGCGCCTGCTGGGTATTTATTCACGCGCGTTTCGGCCAATTCATGTATGGACTGTATCCGCTGGATCAGCGTTGGCGCATCAATGTCACCCTTATCCTGTGCCTGCTTTCGCTGCTGCCGATGTTTTGGTGTGGCATGCCGCGCCGCGGCCGCTATATCACCTGCTGGGTGATAGCGATTCCCGTCTTCACCTGGATCATGCTTTACGGCGGCTTTTTCGGCCTGAGCCGCGTGGAAACCCGCCTATGGGGCGGCCTAACCCTAACTTTAATTATCGCCGCGGTGGGCATCGCCGGCGCGATGCCTTTGGGGATTATTCTGGCGCTGGCCCGGCGTACCGCTTATCACCGTGCTGTTTATGTCCTCGGTGATGCTGCCGCTTTTTCTCTCCGAAGGCACCCAAATCGATAAACTGCTGCGCGCGCTGGTGGGCGTTATCATGTTCCAATCCGCCTATGTGGTGGAGGTCGTACGCGGCGGGCTACAGGCGCTGCCTAAGGGCCAGACCGAGGCGGCGGAATCCCTGGCGCTCGGCTATTGGAAAACCCAGGGACTCGTTATCCTGCCGCAGGCACTGAAGATGGTCATCCCCGGACTGGTCAATACCATCATCGCGTTATTTAAAGACACCAGACTGGTGGTCATTATCGGGTTATTCGATCTGTTTAGCAGCGTGCAGCAGGCAACGGTGGACCCCGCCTGGCTGGGCATGTCCATCGAGGGTTATGTCTTCGCCGCGCTCGTTTATTGGATTTTCTGTTTCAGCATGTCCCGCTATAGCCAGCATCTGGAAAAGCGTTTTCATACTGGACACCAGCATTGAGGTTTTTATGAGCATGAATAATAACGCCGCCCCTACGGACAACCTGATGATTACAATGGAAAACGTCAATAAATGGTATAGACAGTTCCATGTTTTGAATGATATCAATCTGCAGGTAAAAGCCGGAGAGCGCATCGTGTTATGCGGCCCCTCCGGATCGGGTAAATCCACGACGCTCCGCTGTATCAACCATCTTGAGGAGCATCAACAGGGCAATATCGTGGTTGACGGTACCCTGCTCAATGACGATCTCCGCAATATCGAGCGCGTCCGCACCGAAGTCGGCATGGTATTCCAGCACTTCAATCTGTTTCCACACCTGACCGTCATGCAAAATTGCATCCTGGCGCCCACCTGGGTACGCAAGATGCCAAAGAAAGAGGCTGAGGCGCTGGCGATGCACTATTTGGAACGAGTGCGCATTGCCGAACATGCGCATAAATTTCCCGGTCAGTTGTCGGGCGGACAGCAGCAACGGGTCACCATCGCCCGTTCGCTGTGCATGAAGCCGAAAATCATGTTATTTGATGAACCGACCTCGGCGCTGGATCCTGAAATGGTGAAGGAGGTGCTGGATACCATGATAGGACTGGCTGAAGACGGAATGACCATGTTGTGTGTGTGTGACCCATGAAATGGGCTTTGCCCGCACCGTGGCCGATCGGGTGATCTTCATGGATCGCGGTGAGATCGTCGAACAGGCACCGCCGGAGGCGTTTTTCGCCCAGCCGAAATCGGCGCGCACCCGCGCTTTTCTCTCACAGGTCATTCACTAATTTTCCCGGCGGGTGCTCGCCCTGCTGGTTCCGGTCACGTCCGATCACTGATTCCGATTTCACCCGATCACTGATTCTGATTTCATCCGATCACTGATTCCTGTCGCCCGATCAGCGATTCCGATTCTGTCCGATCGCTCATCTTCTGTTCCGCCATACTCTGGAGACTTTTAGCTTTCGGGGGTATGGCATGGCACGTAAAAAGAAGAACGAGAAAACAGAAATGTGCATCTATATCAATGTATTACGCGTGAAATTTGAGCAGCGTCGCTCGAATCGCACCATCGCAGCAGCGCTCGGCATCGGCTGTACCACAGTGAACGATATCCTCGGCCGATCCACGGTAGCTAACCTGGTCTGGCCATTGCCGGCGGAACTGTCCCCTGTCGACCTCGACCGCCTGCTCTATCCCGGCAAATCCGGCAAGGCTATCAAGACCTTACCCAGCTGGCTTGATATCGATACCGAGTTAAGCCGCAAGGGCGTGACCAAACAGCTGCTTTGGATGGAATATCAGGCCGCCGTGGGCGGTGATGCCCTCGGCTACTCACAGTTCTGTGCACTGTTCCGTGACTGGA
Source organism: Sodalis sp. (in: enterobacteria) (assembly GCF_047607725.1). Taxonomy (GTDB): domain Bacteria; phylum Pseudomonadota; class Gammaproteobacteria; order Enterobacterales; family Enterobacteriaceae; genus JBLKSS01. Next base: position 20,374 of record NZ_JBLKSS010000007.1, read on the forward strand.
AAAAGAAGCAGCAGTGTTCCATGCGCATGGAGCACAAGGCCGGCGAAAAGCTCTTCATCGACTTCTGTGGCCCCACCGTACCTATCGTCAACCCTGCGACCGGTAGCGTACGCCAGGCCGCTATCTTCGTCGGGCGTATCAGGCTATGCGTATATCGAAGCCTGCGAAGGCCAGGACATGGCATCGAGGCTCAATGCCAATAGCCGCTGCCTGCACTTCATGGGTGGGGTTCCGGAGCTGCTGATACCTGATAATCTGCGCAGCGCTGTCAGCACCCCTGACCGCTATGAACCGGTCATAAACCAGAGCTACCAGGCGCTGGCAAATCACTATGAGACAGTGGTGCTACCGGCACGCCCGCGAAAACCGAAAGACAAGGCGAAGGCAGAATCAACCGTGCAGCTGGTAGAACGCTGGGTGCTGGCCCGGTTGCGTAAACGTACATTCTACTCGCTGGCCGAACTCAACCAGACGATACGAGAACTCAATCATGAGTTGAATCTGCGCCCGATGCGTCATTACGGCAGACAAAGTCGCCTTGAACGCTTCGAGCAGCTGGACAAGCCGGCTCTTGGGCCTCTCCCGCCCACGCAATGGGAATACAGTGAGTAT
>NZ_JBLKSS010000008.1:0-50625 GCF_047607725.1 Sodalis sp. (in: enterobacteria)
GCGAATCACTACGCAAAGAGCAAGGAGTAGCCAGCACAGGAAAAATAGACTAAAACTGAGTCAGAAGATGAGCGAACACGTGATCGAATATCACTGGAATGGGTGATCGGAAAATATCGGAATAACTGATCGGATGTCGCTGGAACAGATGATCGGATACGTCGGAATCTGCACTAATTATAAACAACGTGAATTAGTTATTTTTATTACACCCACCCGCATATCAGGATAGACTACCGCCGCTTAAACCGGACGAAAGCGGGTATGTGGTAACAATTTATGCGTTTTTTTCGTTATCAATTTGACGCTGTCGGCGATTTCGCTTACAAGGGTAACCCATTGAGCATCGCTGATTTTGCGGCAAATGTCATACCGGTGGTGATACCGGGGATCCGGCTTGCGGTGTAGGCATCAATTTAATCGGTTGCCAAACTACCCGGAGTGTTGAGATAATTTTCGCCTGATTCTCGCACTAACGCTCATGAGGTTTCAGTTTAGGTCCCGCCGCTAATTTGATTGGCGGGGCGGGTTGTCATTAACGAATAATCTTAGTAATACCGAAAAACATGGCAGAGAAACGCAATATCTTTCTGGTTGGGCCTATGGGTGCCGGCAAAAGCACCATTGGGCGTCAGTTGGCTCAACAACTTAATATGGAGCTTTTCGATTCTGATCAAGAGATTGAGCGACGCACTGGGGCTGATGTAGGCTGGGTATTTGATGTGGAAGGCGAAGACGGCTTCCGCGATCGAGAAGAAAAAGTCATCAACGAACTGACCGAAAAGCAGGGGATTGTGCTGGCTACCGGCGGTGGCTCCGTGAAATCGCGCGAAACACGCAACCGCCTCTCCGCCCGCGGTGTGGTTGTTTATCTCGAAACCACCATTGAAAAACAGCTGGCCCGTACGCAGCGTGATAAGAAACGCCCGCTGTTGCAAGTAGAAGCTCCGCCGCGCGACGTCCTGGAAGCGCTGGCTCGCGAGCGTAACCCGCTGTATGAAGAAATAGCGGACGTCACTATCCGCACCGACGAACAAAGCGCCAAGGTTGTTGCTAACCAAATTATCAATATGCTGGAAAGCAGCTAATCTGAATTAACGAGATGCCGAAAAGGTCATTGAGCGTCCCATGGAGAGGATTACCATTACATTAGGGGAGCGCAGCTACCCGGTTACCATTGCCGCCGGGTTATTCAATGATCCGGCGTCTTTTTGGCCGTTAACGCGTGGCGATAACGCCCTGCTGGTGACCAATGACCGCCTCGCGCCTTTGTATCTGGACTCCCTGAGTGGGCGACTGAGCCAGGCCGGCATCAAGGTCGATCGGGTGGTCTTGCACGACGGCGAGCAGAACAAATCGCTGACGGTGCTGGATCAGGTTTTCACCGCGCTGTTGGCCAAACCCCATGGCCGCGATACCACCATCATCGCGCTCGGTGGCGGCGTCATCGGTGATCTGGCCGGCTTCGCCGCCGCCAGCTATCAGCGGGGCGTGCGTTTTATTCAGGTTCCCACCACGCTACTTTCTCAGGTCGACTCGTCGGTAGGCGGTAAAACCGCGGTCAACCATCCTCTCGGCAAGAACATGATCGGCGCCTTCTATCAGCCCGCCTCGGTGGTTATCGATTTGGACTGTCTGAATACGCTGCCGCGGCGGGAATTATCCTCAGGCCTGGCGGAAGTCATCAAGTACGGTATTATTCTTGATGCGGCGTTTTTCGCGTGGCTTGAGGACAATCTTGACGCGCTGCTGGCGCTGGAGCCCCAGGCGCTCGCCTATTGCATCCGCCGCTGCTGCCAGCTGAAGGCGGACGTGGTGGCCGAGGATGAACGCGAGCAGGGGCAGCGCGCGCTGCTTAATCTCGGTCACACCTACGGCCACGCCATCGAAACCCATATGGGTTATGGCAACTGGCTGCATGGCGAAGTCGTGGCCGCCGGAATGATGATGGCGGTGCGCGCCGCGCGCCGCCTCGGTCAGTTCAGCGATACGGACGCCGAGCGGGTCAGCGCGCTGTTGCTGCGTGCCGGCCTGCCGGTCAGCGGGCCGGCGGAAATGGCTGCGGAAGATTACTTGCCGCATATGATGCGCGACAAAAAAGTCATCGCCGGCCAGCTACGTCTGGTGCTGCCGGTGACGCTCGGCAACGCTGAAGTGCGCGCCGGCGTGGCTGATGATATGGTGGTGGCATCGATTAAGGATTGCCAGGCCTGAGCCGGTCGGCCGCACGCCAGGGCGCGTGGCATGGCCGGTTTAGTGTGATAACCCTTCCCGCGCTCCGGCGCTGGAAAAACCCCTCTCAGTCGGAGAGTTTTATATGGATGAGTTCAAGTCGGAAGACGAACTGAGACCCGATAGCAGCGATCGCCGTCCCCCCCCCGCCAGCGGAAAGGTCCTACCGTGCTGAAAGTGCCGGTATCCAGACAGCATTTGATGATAGGTATCGGCATTCTGGTGCTGCTGTTGCTGGTGATTAGCATTGGTTCGGCGCTCAAATCTCCGTCGCGTACCGATTCAAGCCGCCAAGGCGCTGACAATAACGGCCAGCGTAATATCGATCTCTCCGGCTCGACCTCCGGCTCCGACGCCACGCCGTCCTCCCCTGGCGCCACCGCGCCGCAAGAGCTGCGTGGGCCGCAGGTCGCCCCAACGCCAACGGAAGCCGCGCCGGTCACCACACCGAGCGGGCAGCAGCGCGTGGAATTACCGGGCAATATGGCCGACGCGCTGTCCCAGTAGGGAAATCAGGTTAACGGCGTGGCCGCGCAAATGAACGGTCAGGTGCCGGTTTCGACCCTACCCACCGCGACGGCCACTCTGACGCCGGGCAGCCGCAGCGGCGCACAACAGAACAAATCACCGGCGAAGGCGCCTGCCGCCGCACGCCGCGAACCGAAACAAACGCCAATGGTGCCGAGCGCCGGCCGCCAGCGCGCCGAAAGCGACCTCGAGCGCCCGAGCGCCGTCCGCCTCTTCGCCGTCCGCAGCCGCGGGCAGCACAGCGGGAACGATTCAATCTGCACCTGCCGGTTTATTACACGCTGCAGTTAAGCAGCGCTTCGCAGTCGGCTACGCTTAACGCCTATGCGTGCCAACAGCAGTTGAGCCATTATTGGGTGTATCAGACCCGCCGCGATGGCAAGCCTTGGTACGTGCTGGTAAACGGGGTTTATCCTTCGCTGTCGCAGGCCAAAAACGCGGTGGCGCAATTGCCCGCTGATGTGCAGGCCCAGAAACCCTGGGCGCGGCAAATCGGTCAGGTTAAAAAGGACCAAAATAATTAAGCGTTCCTGAAGATAGCGCTGTAGCGCTATGGTAAACAGGGTACAATCCGCGGCTCTGAAGAGTGTGAGTAAGTAGCGAAGGCATGAAGAAGAACCGCGCGTTTTTGAAATGGGCCGGCGGCAAGTACCCGCTGATTGAGGCTATCCGCCGTCACCTGCCGGCGGGCGATTGCCTGATAGAGCCTTTTGTCGGCGCCGGCTCGGTGTTCCTCAATACGGATTACGACCGCTACATCCTCGCTGACATAAACAGTGATCTCATCAATCTGTTCAATATCGTTAAAGAGCGCCCGAACGACTTTATCCGCGACGCCCGTGAGTTATTTGCCGCTGACGCCAACATCTCGGAGGTTTACTACCTGCTGCGCCGCGAGTTTAATCTCTGTACGGACGCCCACCGGCGCGCGGTATTGTTTCTTTATCTCAACCGGCATTGCTACAACGGCCTGTGCCGATATAACCTGAGCGGTGAGTTCAACGTCCCTTTCGGCCGCTATAAAAAGCCGTATTTTCCGGAGTTGGAACTTTACCGGTTCGCCGAGAAAGCCCGCCGGGCAGTGTTTGTCTGCGAGCACTATCAGCAAACGCTATCTCGCGCCGTACCGGGCTCGGTGGTGTATTGTGATCCGCCCTATGTGCCGCTCTCTACCACCGCGAACTTTACGGCATACCATACTAATAGCTTCAATTTGACCGAACAGCAGAATCTGGTGCGCCTCGCCAGCCAGCTGGCTCGCGAAAGCCGGATACCGGTGCTGATTTCCAATCACGATACCGCGCTGACCCGGAAATGGTATGGCGATGCGGTGCTGCATCATGTCACGGCGCGACGGACCATCAGCAGCAATATCTTCGGGCGCAGCAGCGTAAATGAGCTGTTGGCGTTATATCTTTGAGCGGGGTCGCCCCGCCGCAGACTGACCGTAACTGACGGGAGACATGGATGAAAAACTTTTTAATCGCCCCTTCCATCCTTTCCGCGGATTTCGCCCTCCTGGGTGAAGATACCGCCCGAGTGATATCCGCCGGGGCGGACGTCGTGCATTTTGATGTGATGGATAATCATTATGTTCCTAATCTGACCATGGGGCCGATGGTGCTTAAAGCGCTGCACAGCTATGGCATTACCGCTCCCATTGATGTGCATTTGATGGTGAGACCGGTCGATCGCTTGATCCCGGATTTTGCCGCCGCCGGCGCGAGTTATATTACCTTTCACCCGGAGGCATCGGAACATATCGACCGCTCGCTGCAGCTCATCAAGGAGCACGGTTGCAAGGCCGGACTGGTATTTAATCCCGCCACGCCCCTGAGCTGCCTTGAGTATGTGCTGGATAAGCTTGATGTCATCCTGCTGATGTCAGTCAACCCCGGTTTCGGCGGTCAGTCGTTCTTACCCTCTACGCTGGATAAACTGCGCCAGGCGCGGCGGCTAATCGATCTTAGCGGCAGGGATATCCGGCTGGAGGTGGACGGCGGCGTCAAAGTGGACAACATCGGCGCTATCGCCGCCGCGGGCGCCGATATGTTCGTCGCCGGCTCCGCCATATTCAGCCAGCCGGATTACCGTACCGTCATCGATGCCATGCGTCACGAATTGGCGGGAGCGGTGGGGAATGCGTGAAGAACGGCCTATCCACGGTATCGTGTTTGATCTTGATGGCAACCTAACCGACAGCGCCCCCGGCTTAACCGCCGCTCTCGATCGGACGCTTTCAGAGCAGGGCCTGCCCCCGGCCGGCCTGGCGCGTATCGCCACCTGGATCGGCAACGGCGCCGATGTGCTGGTGGCGCGCGCGCTGCGCTGGGCTACCCAGACGGAACCGGACGCCGTGCTGCAGCGCGCCACCCGCCGGCGCTTCGATGAGCATTATGCCGGAACGGTGGCGGCGGGCAGTACACTGTTTCCCGAGATCGCGGATACGCTGGCGCGGCTGGCGCTTCAGGGGCTGCCGATGGCGGTGGTGACCAACAAGCCCACGCCCTTCGTCGCGCCGCTGCTGGCCTCGCTCGGCATTGAGCGCCATTTCGCGCTGATTATCGGCGGCGATGACGTTTCGGCCAAAAAGCCGCACCCGGCTCCGCTTTATCTGGTGCTCGGCCATTTGGGGCTTTATGCCCGCGAGCTGCTGTTCGTCGGCGATTCACGTAATGATATCCTCGCGGCCAAAGCTGCCGGCTGCCCAAGCGCCGGCATGACCTATGGCTATAACTACGGTGAAGCGATCACCTTGAGTCATCCGGATTACGTTCTGGACCGTTTTGCCGATCTTTTGCCCGTGCTCAGGCTGTCACCTTCCGTTAATCAGGACGTTTAAAATGAGTAAGCCCATCGTATTCAGCGGCGCGCAGCCGTCAGGAGAATTGACCATTGGCAACTATATGGGTGCGCTGCGTCAGTGGGTCAGTATGCAGGATGATTATGACTGTATTTATTGTATCGTTGACCTGCATGCCATCACCGCCCGTCAGGATGCCCCGCAGCTGCGCAAGGCGACGTTGGATGTTCTGGCGCTGTATCTGGCCTGCGGTATCGATCCCGCCAGAAGTACGGTTTTCATTCAGTCGCACGTGCCGGAGCATAGCCAGCTGGGCTGGCTGTTGAACTGTTATACCTATTTCGGCGAACTGAGCCGGATGACCCAGTTCAAGGATAAATCGGCCCGTTACGCCGAAAACATCAACGCCGGGTTGTTTGATTATCCGGTGCTGATGGCGGCGGATATTCTGCTCTATCAGACCAATCAGGTGCCGGTCGGGGAAGATCAGAAACAGCACTTGGAGCTCAGCCGCGATATCGCCAAGCGGTTCAATGCGCTATATGGCGACATTTTTACCATTCCGGAGCCGTTTATTCCTAAATCCGGCACACGGGTGATGTCGTTGCTGGATCCGACGAAAAAGATGTCGAAATCAGATGATAACCGCAATAACGTGATTACGCTGCTTGAAGATCCGAAATCCGTGGTCAAGAAACTCAAGCGTGCGGTAACCGATTCCGACGAACCGCCGGTGGTGCGATACGATCCCGTGACGAAACCCGGCGTTTCCAATTTGCTGGATATTCTCTCAGGCGTGACCGGCACGCCGGTGGCTGAGCTGGAGCAGGCGTTTGCCGGCAAAATGTACGGCCATCTGAAAACCGCCGTCGCGGATGCGGTGTCGGAAATGCTGACCTCGTTACAGGCCCGCTACCATGCCCTACGCGCCGACGAAGCCTATCTGAATCACGTCCTGCGCGACGGGGCGGAAAAAGCCCGCGCTCAGGCCAGCGTGACCCTGGCCAAGGTCTATGAAGCGGTGGGCTTTGTCGCCAAACCCTGAGTTATTCACCCCCCACGCGCGCCCAGCCTGATGCCGGTATGCTCAGGCCGGACACGCCTTTTCTCACGCTTTTTCTGCGCCGCCCGGTAAAGGTAATGAATTATAAGCGGTTGTTATTCTGCCGCGGTTACGCTATCTATCATTCAGGCCCCTGATAAAAGCGAGGTAACCCGTGCCTAATCCCCTGCTGCAGACTATCAGTCACGTCCGACTGCCCTGGCGTGAAGGTTTATGGCAAATCACCCTCGAGCAGGGAATCATCCGCCGTCTGGCGCCACAAAATTACGGCCAGCGGGACGGCGAAGGGGTCCTCAACGCCGAGGGCGGATTGGCTATACCACCCTTTGTGGAACCCCATATTCATCTTGATACCACCCAAACCGCTAGCGACCCGCGCTGGAATGAGTCCGGCACGCTGTTTGAGGGTATTGCCCGCTGGGCGGAGCGCAAGGCCGAGCTGACCCACGAGGACGTCAAAACCCGCGCCTGGCAGACGCTGAAGTGGCAGATCGCAAACGGCATTCAGCACGTACGCAGCCATGTGGACGTCTCCGATCCGTCGCTGACGGCTTTAAAAGCGCTGTTGGAAGTCAAGCAGGAAGCGGCGCCCTGGGTGGATTTACAGCTGGTGGCGTTTCCCCAGGAGGGGATCCTCTCTTTCCCGGACGGCGAGGCCCTGTTGGAGGAGGCGTTGCGGCTGGGCGCGGATGTGGTTGGCGCGATCCCCCATTATGAATTTACCCGCGAGTATGGCATCGCGTCTTTGCATAAAGTTTTCGCGTTGGCGCAAAAGTACGATCGGCTGGTGGACGTTCATTGCGACGAGATAGATGACGAACAGTCGCGCTTTGTGGAAACCGTGGCGCCGCTGGCGCTGGAGGCCCGCCTGGGCGGCAGGGTCACCGCCAGCCATACCACCGCCATGCATTCCTATAATGGCGCCTATACCGCGCGCCTGTTCCGCCTACTGAAAATGTCGGGCATCAATTTCGTCGCCAATCCGCTGGTGAATATCCACCTGCAGGGCCGTTTCGATGATTACCCAAAGCGCCGCGGCGTCACTCGCGTGAAAGAGATGCTGGCACAGGGCATCAATGTCTGTTTCGGCCATGATGATGTGTTTGACCCCTGGTATCCCCTCGGCACCGGCAATATGCTGCAGGTGCTGCATATGGGCCTGCACGTATGCCAATTGATGGGGTATGAGCAGATTAATAACGGGCTGAACCTGATTACCGGCAACGGCGCCCGGATGCTCAATCTGAGCGAGTACGGCATCAAATGCGGTTATCAGGCCAATTTGCTGATCCTGCCGGCGGAAAATGGTTTCGATGCCGTACGGCGCCAGACGCCGCCGCGCTATGTTATCCGCCGCGGGCGGGTGATAGCTCAGACCCAGCCGTCGCAGTCGATGCTCTGTTTGCAGGAGCCGGAGAGCGTAAATTTCCGCTAAAAGGATCGCTCGCTATTGCCCGTCCTGCGCCGCTTCCGCCGCCGGGGTCAGCAAAGCGCAGGCTTCCAACTGCTGCGCTACCGTTTCGCCGATGCATTTTACCGCCGCCTCAATAGCCGGGGTCATGCGATTGGCGTAATTGAGGCGCAGGCAGTGGCGGTATTTCCCGGAAGCGGAGAAAATGGGCCCCACCGCCACCTGTACGCCTTTGCTTTCCAATTGACGGTTTAGCCGCAGGGTATCAAACGCCGGCGGCAACTCTATCCACAGCAGAAATCCCCCCTGCGGTCGGCTGATCCGGGTCCCCGCCGGAAAATAACGCTGCACCCATTCCGTCATGATGTCGCGATTTAGCTGATAGCGTGCGCGCATCCGGCTTACGTGCTTCAGGTAATGCCCCTGACGCAGAAATTCGGCAATGGCCAACTGCGGCTGTGTGGAAGTGGCGCCGGTGCCGATATATTTCATATGCAATACCTGCTCCATATAGCGTCCCGGTTCGATCGTAAGCGCCCCGTGGAGGACGTCTTGAATTATTGGTGGGTTTGTTGTATGGCCCGGTAAGAATATGTTCCACTACGATGCCTAGTGAACCCACATCCTATAAGGGACGGCTGTCAGATCATGGATAATCCGGCGATGATAGTGTCCACTTAAATTTTAATGGACACTATCACAAACTTCAGAACCACTAATTTTATATCACTCAAATCGGGATGGAAATAAAAGTTATTAAAATCAATACAATGTGAAAATGCAATGAGCATAAGCGTGTAACGTAGGTTTACTGTCTCGTACAACAAACCCACCAATAATTCAAGATGTCCTTCACGGGGCGCTTACGTTAAAAGAGGGTGAGAATTTCAAAGAGTCAATTATCAGCATCTATGAAAAGGGACTGAAAAATAAAGCATCATCGACTGAAATTCTTATCGACATTATCGTAAACACCTACGCGGCATTAGGTCATCAAGGGGGTAGCCATGAGCAGATATTATAATCAGACACGCGTTGTCCATAATGGCCTTGAAAAATGGGAATCAATCCATAACGGGTTTAACGTTTCTCGTAATGATAAAGGTCTTATCGTTATTGAATCTAACGAGATGGGCGTTGCGCACGTTAAATTTGAACTCACCGATGAGCAGCGCGACGATTTTGTGAAAGTCATTATGCAGGCATAAATAAGTCAGACATTCATATGCGCAAAATACTCAGGCGTAGAAAATTCCGTCTTTACGGCGGACCTTACCACGGAGCTACTATTATGCTGTATTCTGAAAACACATTAATTTTCACGGCGAAAGGCCAGCACGGAAGATACAAAGGCACCCACCCCGATTTATATTGGGAGGCGCTGCGTGTCGGCTAGAAAAGTATTTACCCCGCGCCCTTATCAGGCGCGGATGGTGACACATATTCTCACGCATCCACGCTGCAATATCTGGGCAGGCATGGGTATGGGCAAAACCGTCGCGACATTAACGGCGCTGGACACTTTATTCAAATCGGGCAGCGAAACGCGACCGGCTCTGGTACTGGCCCCACTGCGCGTCGCGACATCCACCTGGCCGGATGAAGCGCTTAAATGGACGCATCTGCGTGGTCTTGAGGTGCAACCCATCACAGGCACGCCAAAACAGCGGCAGGCGGCGCTGGCGAACAGCAACGCCAACTACGAAAACGTGCTGTGGCTGGTTGAAACGCTGCGCGGGCGCTGGCCATTCGGCAACGTTATCGCTGACGGGAGCACCCGTCTTAAGTCTTTCCGGCTGAACTCCGGTGGAAAGCGTGCGGCGGCGTTGGCGAAGATCGCACATAAATTCGTTGACCGCTGGGTCAATCTGACCGGCACGCCCGCCCCTAACGGCTTAATCGACTTGTGGGGGCCGGTGTGGTTCGTTGACCAAGGTAAAGCACTGATGAAAAACTTCGGTTCGTTTGAAAGCCGCTGGTTCAGGAAGCTACAGTTCCCCGGCCAGCCGTTCTCAAAGCTGATACCACTGGAGTACGCGCAAGAGGAGATACACGAAGCACTGGCCGAGTTCACGCTATCGCTCAACCCTGCCGACTGGTTCGACATCGACCAGCACATTCACAACACCATTAACGTCACCCTGCCGTCAAAAGCCCGCAAGCAGTACGAGGAGATGGAGCAAAAAATGTTCCTCGAACTGGAAGATACCGGTATCGAAGCGCCCAACGCTGCCGCCCGCACGATGAAGTGCCTGCAACTTGCCAGTGGCGCTGTGTATACCGACGACAACGGCGAGTGGCTGAGCGTGCACGATGAAGAGCTCAAGGCACTGGAGAGCATCATCAGCGAATCCGGCGGTACGACCGTGCTGGTCGCCTATCACTATCACTGGAAGCACGACCTTGAGCATCTGCTTAACGCCTTTCCCGATGGCTGTCATCTGGATGCCAACCCCCAGACCATCAGCGACTGGAACGCCGGACGGATACCGCTACTGTTCGCCCACCCTGCCAGCGCCGGGCACGGGCTGAACCTTCAGGACGGCGGTAATGTCCTGGTGTTTTTCTCCCACTGGTGGGGCCTTGAGCAGTACCAGCAGATTATCGAGCGCATCGGCCCTACCCGGCAGGCACAGGCCGGGCACCCGCGCCCGGTATTCATTCACCACATTGTCGCCACCGATACCGTCGATGAACTGGTCATGGAGCGGCGCGACTCGAAGCGCAAGGTGCAGGACATTTTATTAGAGGCGATGAAGCGGAAAAAGAAGAGAGGTTTGAAATGATTGAGCAACCCGACAATCTGCTCACCCCGGACGAAGTATGCCGAAAGCTAGGTATCACGCAGAAAACATTATGTGAATGGAATATAAAGCACCGTCATCGCGCTGTACTAGTGCCCATACGTTTCAGCGCGAAAGTGGTTCGCTATGAGCGCCGTAACGTCGACGCTTTTATTCAGAAATACCGCAGTCAATATTAACCTCGTCTCCTGAGCAGTGCAATTTGCGCGAGTATGCTCCGTTCGTGGGCCTCGAATGCTTCACGCTTTAGCACGATCTCTTCCTGTAATATCTCATCTGAAAAATCGTAGTGCTTTGCCATAGGGTCATCGGACTTACTGGAGTGGTGAAGGCACAGGAGGCTTATTTCCCTTCGCTCTGATCGGGAATAGCCTCTCTCCTTCATCAAGGCGATAATATTACTCTTTAAGAATTTGCGGCACATAGTATTAAACGCCCCTTCTTTCCCCTTAATTGTCCCGTCATGCCTCATACCTTTAACAGCACCTTCAGGGCTGTATGTTTTCACCAATTTATCCAGCGATCTTTTTGAAAAGGGCTGCATTGGGTCACGTGGCTGCAGGAATACGAAATCTTTATTGCACTCGGGAACTGAATCTCGCCAAGATTTCTGCTCGCCGATAATATGCCGGAGCTCTGGTGTTATCGGCAAGCGGAAGGCCTTTTGTGTTTTCATGGCCCCACACATGCCGATAACTCCTTCTGGATAAACAATCTCGCCAGATTCCTCATAAACGTAGTCCCAGCGCAGGTTATGAACGTTTATCGGACGAACGCCTGTGATGATTATGAAGCGAACTGCATTCTTTTGGTGTATCGAGGTACACGCGGCCACATTACACCAGAGCTGGGCAATTGATTCGATGTCTGTAAAAAGCCGTGTAGAGGTTGGCTTCTGAACACGTGAGGAAACATAATCATCGGGCAGACTGGCAGCTACATTGCGGCCATTGCAAAGCTTCGGGGCGCAGAATTTCCAGAACCTGCGAAGCTCGGCGAACAGCTCAAGTGCGTTATTGTTCGAGCGGGTAGCGATCCATTTGTCCAGCACATCCACCAGTCGGTTGTATGTCACATCGCTGAATACTTCGCACTCGTCGAACGTCGCCTTAATCCGGTCGATGCGTACTCCGTAGGTAGTAAGACTGTCGGAGCTAAGTTTCTGCCTAGATACTTTGGCTTTAAGGTCATCCCGGTACATTTCCAGCGCAGCATGAACAGACTCGGCGCGCAAACCACCCTCCGCCATTCCTAACACTTTTTCGCGCGCCAGCTGGATTGCGAGCTCTGGCCATTCGCCGAGCTTTTTACCTTTGAGCCCCATCTTTTTTGGGAACTCGGCATAAAATGTAGCCTTACCCGCTTTACTGAAATCGATGCGGAGATAGTTCTCTTTTTCGTATTTGGATCGGCGGACTACACCGCAGGCTGTGAGGATGATTTTTGCAGCAGCAACACAGATTTTCATGTGTGCACTGGTATAGGGCGGCTTACAGGCGTCCCACTTTTCAGATGCGGCTAAAACATCGTCATTATTAGGGCTATCCGGTTTATGTGTTACAGTGCGTGGCATTCTCAATCCTTATCTGCTAAGGCGCAGAAAACAGGCTCACACATGCAGGTTTTTTCGACGGGACAAAATGCAATGTGTTGCGGTTTTGTGTTACGGAATTGAGTTTATTAGCGTTAAATACACTGGATAAACACACAGTAAGTTAATAATGGTGAATAATACAAAATCGCCATAAATTATTGATTTTAAATTGTTATCATGGTAATGCGTTGAAATGACTTTACTTATTACTAAGCGCTGCATCAACTGCGATATGTGCGAACCGGAGTGCCCGAACGAGGCCATCAGTATGGGCGCGGAGTATTATCAAATCGATGCCGACCGCTGTACGGAGTGTATCGGTCACTATGATCGCCCCACCTGCCAGCAGGTATGCCCTATCGACCACACGATTATTGCCGATCCTCAGCGTGTGGAAAATAGCGATGCGCTGTGGGAAAAGTTTGTGCTGCACCACCACGCCGATAGGCTTTAGCCCGATGACCACAGCCGCGCGGCGTCAGCGTTCAAAAATGACCGTCGCGCAAGTGTAATGCCGCTCATCGGCCAACGTGACGTATATGCCGGTAACGCCTAATCGGCTGGCCAGTTCCGCCGCCTGGGCAAACAACCGTAATGAAGGTTTACCCAGCGCATCATTGCAGGCCTCAAACTGCGCAAAAGCCAGCCCGTCACGAATACCGGTGCCAAGCGCCTTAGACGCCGCCTCTTTTACCGCGAAACGTTTGGCGAGGAAGCGTACTGGCTGATTGTGCTGCTGATATTGCAACCATTCAGCGGGACTGAGGATCCGGCGCGCAAGCCGATCGCCGCTGCGGGAAACGACCGCCTCAATACGTCCAATCTCGACGATATCGGTACCTATACCGACAATCGCCATCAGCCGCGCGCTTCACGCATCAGGCGTTTCATGTCTCTTACCGCTTCCGCCAGGCCGCCAATCACGGCGCGGCTGATAATCGCGTGGCCGATATTCAGCTCCTGCATAGGTGCCAGCGCGGCCATGGGCTTGACATTATGATAATCAAGACCATGGCCGGCATTGACCTTGAGGCCCAGCGTCGTGGCGTACTGCGCGCCCTGGCTGATGCGGGCGAACTCCGCGGCGCGCGATGTCTCATCGGCCGCGTCGGCATAGGCGCCGGTATGGATTTCAATGTAGGGCGCGCCCACCTCCGCCGCTGCCGCGATCTGACGCTCATCGGCATCGATAAACAGCGAGACCTGGATCCCGGCATCGCTCAAACGGGCCACGGCCTGACGCAGTTTGTCGCGCTGGCCGGCCACATCCAGCCCGCCTTCGGTGGTGACTTCCTGGCGCTTTTCCGGCACCAGGCAACAAAAGTGCGGCGACAAGGAGCAGGCAATAGCCACCATCTCCTCCGTCACCGCCATTTCCAGATTCATTCGGGTCTGAATCGTCTTGCGCAGCAGATGGACATCCCGATCGGTGATATGCCGGCGATCTTCACGCAGATGCACGGTAATGCCGTCGGCCCCCGCTTGCTCGGCGATAAAAGCCGCTTGAACTGGATCCGGCCAGGCCGTCCCGCGCGCATTGCGTAACGTTGCAATATGATCGATATTCACGCCCAGCAGCAATTCAGACATCCCCTTCCCCTGACTGTTGTCGATACTGTGTCGCAGTGTAAACCAGCGTGGTGGCGCAGGCCAGTTTATTGCTCACCCGCTTCACCGGCTGGCCCCGGCGGACCTGCATCGCGCGCCGCCGCATCGCCGGCGCCGGCCGGGCGCCGGTCGAGAAACTGGCGAAACAGTTCGCGGCTCTTTAGCGGTTTGCCGCCCAGATAGGGTTTCAGCGCCATACGGGTGAACCGCTTGGCCGCGCGCAGCGTGTCAACGTCGGGAAACTCGCGCCCGCTGAAGCTATAGCGATCCAAGAGGACGCTGGCGATAAAGCCTTTCTCCTCCCGGTAACGATAGGTCATGGCGTCGTCGACCGGCTCGCCGGAGCCGGCGCAATGCAGGAAATTGACGCCGTAACCCAGATGCGTCAGCAACGCCAGTTCAAAACGGCGCAGCGCCGGCTCCGGCGAACCGGTGGCACCCGCCAGCCATTGCAGACACTGGAGGTAATCGTAAAACAGCGTGGAGTAATCGGTTTCATGGGCGAGCACGCGCGACAGCAGCTCGTTAATATAGAGTCCGCTATACAGCATTAGCCCGGTTAGCGGCAGGCCCAGCGAGACGGGTTCGGCGCTACGCAGGGTCTTTATCTCGCCGCGGCCGCCCCAGCGAGCCAGCAACGGCGTAAACGGCTGCAGCGCGCCTTTAAGCGCGGAGCGGCGCGAACGCGCGCCCTTGGCCAGAACGCGCACCTGTCCTTGATGCTCAGTGAAAAAGTCCTGAAGCAGCCTGGTTTCGCTGTAGGGGCGTGCATGCAGCACGAAAGCGCGTTGCCAACCTTCCATCGGCGCTCCTAGAGGTCGTCGACATAGCCCAGGCTGCGCAGGGCACGTTCATCATCGGCCCAGCCCCTATTTGACTTTCACCCACAGCTCCAGATGCACCCGTGTCTCGAACATGGCTTCCATATCCTGCCGAGCTTCAATGCCGATTGTCTTGATTTTACTGCCCTTATTGCCGATAACCATTTTCTTCTGACCCTCTCGCTCCACCAGAATCAGACCGTGGATGTCGTAACCGCCGCGATCATTGGCGGCGAAGCGCTCAATTTCCACCGTAACGGAATAAGGAAGCTCATCACCCAGAAACCGCATCAGCTTTTCACGGATAATTTCCGATGCCATGAAGCGCTGCGAGCGATCGGTAATATAATCTTCGGGAAAATGATGCTCGGCTTGCGGCAGCGCCTTGCGCACGATACCGGCCAGAGTATCGACGTTCATGCCGTTCTCGGCGCAGATAGGCACAATGTCATGGAAAGACATCTGCTGACTGAGAAACTGCATATGGGGCAGCAGCTTTTCCTTGTCAGCGACGTTATCCACTTTGTTGATCGCCAGTACGACCGGGCAGCCAACGTCGCGCAGTTTGTTCACCACCATTTCATCGTCCGGCGTCCAGTGGGTGCCTTCCACCACGAAAATCACCAGTTCCACGTCGCCGATGGAGCTGCTGGCGGCGCGATTCATCAAACGGTTTATCGCCCGTTTCTCTTCAATATGCAGCCCTGGGGTATCCACATAGATAGCCTGGTAAGGCACCTCGGTGTGGATCCCCATAATGCGGTGACGGGTGGTTTGCGGTTTGCGCGAGGTAATAGAGACCTTCTGCCCTAACAACTGATTCAGCAGCGTGGATTTGCCGACGTTCGGCCGGCCCACAATCGCCACAAACCCACAATAGATCGTCTGTTCGCTCATTCAAGTTCCAACAGTTTAAGTGCTTGTTCCGCCGCAGCCTGCTCGGCTTTGCGGCGGCTTGAGCCATTGCCGACCACCGGCTGCACCAGCCCGCTGACCTGGCAGTGTATGGTAAATTCCTGATCGTGCGCCTCGCCGCGCACCTGCACCACCAGATAGGTAGGCAGCGGCAAATGGCGTCCCTGAAGGTATTCCTGCAGCCGGGTTTTAGGATCTTTTTGCTTATCGCCGGGGCTGATTTCATCCAAGCGTGTTCGGTACCAGTCAAGGATCAGCTTTTCGACGGTTTGTATATCGCTGTCCAGGAACACGCCGCCAATCAACGCTTCCACCGTGTCGGCCAAAATGGATTCACGACGGAAACCGCCGCTTTTCAGCTCTCCCGGCCCCAGACGTAAACATTCGCCCAGCTCGAACTCCCACGCCATTTCCGCAAGCGTATTGCCCCGTACCAGCGTAGCGCGCATCCGGCTCATGTCGCCCTCGTCGACGCGGGGGAAACGCTGATAAAGCGCATTGGCGATGACATAGCTCAATATAGAATCGCCCAAAAATTCCAGCCGCTCATTGTGTTTGCTGTTGGCGCTGCGGTGCGTTAACGCCTGTAACAAAAGATCGTGCTGTTGAAAAGTGTAGCCCAGTTTCTTCTGGAGCCTATTTATTAAGATGGGATTCATGCGTTACCAATAACTCAACCATGCGTGAAAAACCGCAGTTGACGGAACAGGCCTGGGAACGACACGCCTGTCCAAAACTGTTTCGTTTGCAGTGGCTCCCGCGAAGGGAGCCCGCCTTTCCTAACCTGAGAGGTATTCTACATCGGTAAGCGAAATAATGCTTCGCTAAAAAAGGAATTAATGAATGCCGCCAATACGACTTAAGCGTACGCCGGTCGGCCATTGGCCTTCCAGCTTATCGAAGCTCATCCAAATCGCCGTCGCTTTACCCACCAGATTTCTTTCCGGCACGAATCCCCAATAACGGCTGTCGGCGCTGTTATCACGGTTATCGCCCATCATGAAATACTCTCCCTGCGGCACCACCCACTCTGCCAGTGAACTGCCCGGCTGCTGATAGTAAATGCCCAGTTGATCCTGCTGTCCCGGCACCGTCAGCACATTGTGCACCACCCCACCCAACGACTCTTTGCGCTGCGCCAGGCGAATGCCGCCGTCCACCTGCCTATCGGGCGGGACCTGCAGAAAACCGCTACTGGCTTCGCCGTTGCCGGTCGAGTTGAAGGTCTGTACAAAATCGCTTGGGGCGAATTCGCTATAAGTAATGGGCAACGCCGTGGCGCAGTCCTGCCCGCTGGCGCAGCCAGACTGCACCGTCACGCGTTTGTTGACCGGATCATAGCTGACCCGGTCGCCCGGCAACCCCACGACCCGTTTAATATAGTCCAGGCTAGGATCGGGCGGGTATTTGAAAACCACTACATCACCGCGTTTGGGATGGCCGGTTTCAATGAGCGTCGTCTGGGTGATCGGGTCTTTAATGCCATAAGCAAACTTTTCCACCAGAATGAAATCACCGACCAACAGCGTCGGCATCATTGATCCCGAGGGAATTTGAAACGGCTCGAAAATAAATGAGCGCCCCACAAACACCAATAACAGTACCGGGAAAATGGACGCGCAGGTCTCGATCCAACCAGGTTTATGGCTGACCTTCACGGCGACGTCATTCCCGGCCGGCACTCCGGCGGCGTCAGCACGCTGCTGGCCGGGTTGCTGCGCCAGCCGGCGGCGGCGCGCAGGCGCCAGTTTAAAACGTTCCAGACACCAGAGGATCCCGGTGATAAGCGTCGCGATTGCCAGAATCAGGGCAAACATATTGGCCATGCCATCTCCTCAAACTTATTTGCTGTCTTTACCCACATGCAGAATCGCCAGGAACGCTTCCTGCGGTAGCTCAACGTTACCCACCTGCTTCATGAGCTTTTTACCTTCTTTCTGCTTTTGCAGCAGCTTTTTCTTACGGCTGACGTCGCCGCCATAGCACTTCGCCAGGACGTTCTTGCGCAACTGCTTGACGGTGGAACGGGCGATAATATGGTTGCCGATGGCCGCCTGAATGGCGATATCAAACTGCTGACGCGGGATCAGTTCCTGAAGTTTATCGACAAACTCGCGGCCGCGATACGGCGCGTTCTCGCGATGGGTAATCAACGCCAGCGCATCGACCCGCTCACCGTTAATCAACACATCCACCCGCACCATGTCCGAGTTCTGAAAACGCTTGAACCCATAATCCAGCGAGGCATAGCCGCGCGAGGAGGATTTCAGCCGATCAAAGAAATCCAGCACCACTTCGGCCATGGGAATTTCATAGGTCAGCGCCACCTGATTGCCGTGATAAACCATATTGGTCTGCACGCCGCGCTTTTCGATACACAGAGTGATGACATTACCCAAATAAGCCTGCGGCAGCAGCATATGACATTCGGCGACAGGCTCGCGCAGTTCGGCGATATTATTTAGCGGCGGCAGCTTGGACGGGCTGTCCACATATACCGTGTTGTTGTCGGTGGTCAGCACCTCATAAATAACCGTCGGGGCGGTCGTGATAAGGTCAAGATCATATTCCCGTTCCAGCCGTTCCTGGATGATTTCCATATGCAGCAGGCCGAAAAAGCCGCAGCGGAAGCCAAAACCCAACGCGGTAGAGCTTTCGGGCTCGTAAAACAGCGAGGCATCGTTCAGGCTGAGCTTGCCGAGGGCGTCGCGAAACGCCTCGTAGTCGTAGGAACTCACCGGGAACAGGCCGGCATACACCTGCGGCTTCACTTTTTTAAAGCCCGGCAGTACTTTATCCGCCGGCTGGCGCGCAAGCGTGAGCGTATCGCCTACCGGCGCGCCGTGAATATCTTTAATGGCGCAGACCAGCCAGCCGACCTCGCCGCAGTTCAGCACTTCGCGGTCGATACGTTTGGGAGTGAAAATACCCAGCCGGTCCGCGTTGTAGAGTTGACCGCTACTCATTACCTTAATTTTGTCGCCTTTGCGCAGCGTGCCGTTTTTGATGCGCACCAGCGATACCACGCCTAGATAATTATCAAACCAGGAGTCGATAATCAGCGCCTGCAGCGGTGCGGCGGGATCGCCCTCCGGCGGCGGAATATCGCGCACCAGCCGTTCGAGCACATCTGAGACACCGACGCCGGTCTTCGCCGAACAGCGCACCGCGTCGGTGGCGTCAATGCCGACGATATCTTCGATTTCCTGCGCGACGCGATCGGGATCGGCGGTGGGCAGGTCGATTTTGTTCAGCACCGGCACCACTTCTAAATCCATTTCCATCACGGTATAGCAGTTGGCCAACGTTTGGGCCTCTACCCCTTGCCCGGCATCCACCACCAGCAGCGCCCCTTCGCACGCCGCCAGCGAACGGGAGACTTCATAGGAAAAATCCACATGCCCTGGGGTATCGATGAAATTTAGCTGATAAATCTGACCGTCAGGCGCCTTATAATCCAGCGTTACGCTTTGCGCCTTAATGGTGATGCCGCGCTCACGCTCCAGGTCCATGGAGTCCAGCACCTGGGCCGCCATTTCACGCTCGCTCAGGCCGCCGCAGGTCTGGATTAAGCGATCGGATAGCGTCGATTTGCCGTGGTCGATGTGGGCAATAATGGAGAAGTTGCGTATGTTCTTCATCTTAATAAAGTTTTCTCTTAAACAGGCGCTCTATGTCGGTCCGGTGGTCGCCCTGCGGGGAACGTGGCCCCGATGGCCCACAAAATGATGGACGCATCTTACACTGTCTGGGGGAAGCAAGGAAGAATGGCGGGGACATACATTGCCGGGATCCGCCCCCTGATTTGGCGTCGCGGCAAAAGGGCGCGGTCAATCTGTAGCCGTGAGGCGCGTAATAGGCGGCGATGCAAAACGCGGCACGCCGGGCGCGCGCCGGCGTCAATCCCGGACATGCAGAGACGAAGGCGGCAGCGCCACCTGCAGAATCACCAACTGATTATTGTGCGTTTCACGCGTATGACGCGCCAGATAACGCGCGCAAAGAAAGCCCGCCACGCCGCCGCACGCGGCTGCCGGATCGGTACCCAGCGTGCCCTGCAGGATAGCCGCGCCGCCGATAAGCCCCAGTAGCGGCAGCATGTACACCAGAAATGCGGAGCGCAGCAGACTGCCTTCAGTGATGCCGACTTCGACGCGCTGTCCCGGCACCAGCGGCAGCGCGCTGGCCACCTCTAAATGATGCTGCGTTTCGGGCGCGATTTTATTCAGAATGCGGGTACCGCAGGATTGCTTGGCGTGGCAGCTGCCGCAGCCCGCGCGCTGTTCGCAGCGCAATTGCGCAACGCCATGCTGCCAAGTAACGACGGTGGCCCATTCTCTCATCATGGCTGAGCCTTAAATACAACGGCGTCGGCGATGCGTTTCGCGGTGGCCGGGGGCAGTTCGCCCACCACGGTGATTTCCCGGCTGCCGCGCTGTTCGGTATGAATGGTGCGCCGCCCGGTGCGGATCAGGCGCTCCCCATTGCCGGTGGTCGCCTGGCCGACGTTGACGGAGAAGCTGAATAATCCATCGGTGTACAGCCTGGCCTCAATCGGTTCATTGATGCCCGGCAGCGTACGCCGGCTGCGGGAGGCTTCGGTCACGCCCGCCGGCAACCAGTTAACGCGCCAGTCAAAATCCGCGGTCGTGGACGCCGGCAACGCCAATTGGGGCGGCAGGGTGACCTTTTCCAAACCGGCCATCGTGTTTTCGACCTGTCTATCGGCGTTGAACGCGATAACGCGGAACTGTTCCAGCGCTTCGCCATCGCGATCCAGCAGATCGACGCGCAGCGGCAATTTGGTCGTGGTATCAATCCAGACGATGTAGCTAAATCGGGTGCCGTCGCGGGCGACGACCCGCACAACCTCGCACAGGCGATCGGCGATGCGGGCGCGGCCTACGGAAATAAAATCGTAGAAGTGCGCTAAGCGCTCGAAATTCGTGTAGACAATAGAGGGAAGAGAATCAACGATATGATCGCCAAGCAGGGTAAACGGCTCCAGCCCAGGCTCAAAATAACTGATTTCACCGTTGCGCTGGACTATCTCGTGGCGTGGGCCGTCCATTTGCAGCAGCTGCGCCAGCCGTTGCTTATCGATAACCACATGGCGATAGCGCAGCGAGTCGACGCCCAGCTTGCTGACCAGCACGTAGGCATATTCATAGTCCAACGTCTGGCTGGCCTGACTCATTTGCGCGAGCAACGCACCGGATGCGGTGGTCTGAGCCGGAGCGTGGATGGAATAGAGCAGGCTGCCCGTCAACAAACACACGGCATACCAAATTTGCTTCATTACTGCGGCTGCATTCCTAATGATTGCGTACCCGGCACCTGTACGGCGGCCTGCTGCGCGTCTTGCTGATCGAACTGCAGCGTATCGGCATGCAGGCGGCGCTGTAGCTCATAATCCTGCAAAATAGCGTTGATGCGCCTGCGCTGTTCCTGCACCTGCTGGTTGCCGTTATCCACCCCGGCGCTGTTGGCCGACGGGACGCCCAGGCTGACCGGCGACGCCTGGCCCATCATCGGCAACGTATTGAACACCGGATTTTCCGGCTGACTGCTGTCCTGACCGACGCCCTGCTGCGTATTGTAATGCTGCACGCCGACGATGACCGCCAACGAGACACAGGCCGCGACGCCGATTTGGGTGAGGTGCGACGCAATGCCGAATTGGGCGATGCGCGCCGTAAACGGACGGGCTCTGCGCCAGAACGGGGACTTCTGCCAGGTTTCCGGCGCAGGCTGCGATTCTTTCACGGCCTGCGGCGCGATACGCACCGGTTCTTCGGCAATGGCGGCGGCCACGCGATCGGCAATGTCGAGATGGAGGACTTCGCCCGCGTCACCGCGCATAACGTCACGAATGAGGTGATACCGTTGCCAGCTTTGCTGCAATTTAACATCCCTGGACAAATCGTTGAACAGTTCGCTGTCGAACGATTCTCCATCCATCAGAGCGGAAAGCTTTTCATTTTGCATGCCTGGGTACCTTCTCCTGCCGCCGTCGTTAACGCTGAATAAGCGGTTGAATTTTATTGTCAATTGCTTCGCGCGCACGGAAAATTCGTGAGCGTACCGTTCCTACCGGGCAATCCATGATGGAAGCTATCTCTTCATAGCTTAGGCCATCCAGCTCCCGTAACGTAATCGCCATACTCAAGTCTTCGGGCAACATCTCGATAGTGCGGAACACTATCTGTCGCAACTCCTCAGACAACATTAAATTCTCAGGGTTCGATATTTCTTTTAATGCGCCCGCACTTTCGTAATTTTCCGCATCGCTGGCGTCCACATCGCTTGAGGGCGGACGCCGTCCCTGAGCCACTAAGTAATTCTTCGCCGTATTGACCGCGATACGGTATAACCAGGTATAGAAAGCACTGTCGCCGCGAAACGACGCTAGGGCACGGTACGCTTTAATGAACGACTCCTGCACCACGTCCGGCACATCCCCTTGCGGGACGTAGCGCGACACGAGGCTCGCCACTTTATGCTGGTAGCGAACGACCAGTAAATTGAACGCTTTCTGGTCGCCTTTCTGGACCCGTTCAACCAGCACCTGATCCGTTAACTGCTCGCTCATCCGAGGTAATGTCTCCTCAAATTTTTCTCCACGCGCAAAAAAATAGTACCGCCAGCTTCTGAACCAATATTACGAGCAAGCTCGCGATTGGAGTTAATGATAATCATAAAGTTCCGCCACGCCTGGTGTATTTCTTAAAATAAAGGGCGCGGCCACAATGACGCCAGGGCCGCCGGCCGGGCTGAGCACCAGATTACCATAAATAGGATGGCCGGTACCCGGATTCTCGTGGAGCCAAAGCCCCACGTGAAACAGCTGCAATAATTAGCGCAGGGTAACGTGAATTTGCCATGCTGTCAGTAAACATGCGTAAATAAAACCGCGTCAAAAAGCGGCAATAAGCGGTACAGCCGGGCTGCATTGGGTGGTACCATTACCAAACAGTCTTTTCTATCGGAATTCACACTATCCGCTATGCAACCATCAACTGAATATGCCACCGATGTCCTGGTTATCGGCAGCGGTGCGGCCGGGTTATCGCTGGCGCTGCGTCTGGCCGGGCATTGCGAGGTCATGGTCCTGAGCAAAGGTCCGCTGGACGAGGGCTCCACGCTGTATGCCCAAGGCGGCATCGCGGCGGTGTTCGATGAAACCGACAGCGTCGATTCCCACGTGGAAGATACACTGATAGCCGGCGTCTGTGATCGTGAGGCGGTAGAATTCATCGCCGGCAACGCCCGCCACTGTGTGCAGTGGCTTATCGATCAGGGCGTGCTGTTCGACACCGAAACCTCGACGCCGACCGCTACCACCTCACCCGCGTGGGCGGCCACAGCCACCGCCGCATTCTGCACGCCGCTGACGCGACCGGCAAGGCGGTGGAAACCACATTGGTCAGTAAAGCGACGGCGCATCCGGGCATTCAGATTCTGGAACGCTGCAACACGGTGGATCTGGTTACGTCCAACCGCATCGGGCTGCCGGGTACCCGGCGGGTGGTGGGGGCCTATATCTGGAACCGCGCCAAAGAGCGGGTGGAGCTGTGCCGCGCGCGGGTGGTGCTCGCCACCGGCGGCGCGTCCAAGGTCTATCAATACACCACCAACCCCGATATTTCCTCCGGCGACGCTATCGCCATGGCCTGGCGGGTCGCCAACCTGGAGTTTAATCAGTTCCATCCCACTTGCCTGTTCCACCCCCAGGCGCGTAATTTCCTGCTGACCGAAGCGCTGCGCGGCGAGGGCGCCTATTTGCGCCGGCCCGACGGCAGCCGCTTCATGCCGGATTTCGACGCGCGCGCCGAACTGGCGCCGCGGGATATCGTCGCCCGGGCAATCGGCCATGAAATGAAGCGGCTGGGCGCCGATTGTATGTACCTCGACATCAGCCATCGGCCGGAGGCGTTTATCCGCCAGCATTTCCCGATCATTTATGACAAGCTGCTGACACTGGATATCGATCTGACTCGCCAGCCGATTCCTATCGTTCCGGCGGCCCATTATACCTGCGGCGGCGTGATGGTGGATAAACACGGGCGCACCGATCTGGACGGTCTCTACGCTATCGGCGAGGTCAGCTATACCGCCCTGCACGGCGCCAACCGGCTGGCCTCCAATTCACTGCTGGAGTGCTTGGTATACGGCTGGTCGGCGGCGGAAGATATCCTGTGCCGGCTGCCGACCATCGCCCAGGTGCGCCAACTCCCCCCTGGGATGAAAGCCGGGTCAGCAATTCCGATGAAGAGGTCGTGCTGCAACATAACTGGCACGAGCTACGGCTTTTTATGTGGGACTACGTGGGCATCGTACGCACCACCAAACGGCTGGAGCGGGCCCTGCACCGCATAGAGCTGCTGACGCGCGAAATCGATGAATACTATTCCAATTTCCGCATCTCGAATAATTTGCTGGAAGTGCGCAATCTGGTGCAGGTCGCCGAGCTGATCGTCAAAAGCGCGCTGCAGCGCAAAGAGAGCCTCGGCCTGCATTTCACGCTGGATTATCCCGCTATGCAGCCTGACCCGCAGCCCACCATATTGCAGCCCTAATTGAGATTATCACCTGTTGAAGACTCGACAGGTGATGACTATCCGGTTTGCTATTGTGTTATAGCATATGGGGCATTCGGAAAACTCCACCCTCATTGTCTTGCGCGCCGATATCAAAAATGGAGAAGGCAGAGCCTTTCTGGGTTGCAAAATATCATGTAACATAAGGAATTACGCCAATCAGCCAACATAGTCTAATTGGCGTTAACGCTTACGCTGAAAACGCGCTGCGGGTAATAAGCCTGGGTCGCAAGAACTATCTGTTCTTCGGTTCGGATAGCGGTGGCGACCGGGCGGCGCTGATGTATACGCTGATCGGCAGTTGCAAACTGAACGGCGTGGAGCCGGAAGCGTATCTGCGCCATGTGCTGGCGATTATCGCGGATCATCCCATCAAAAAAATCAAAGAGCTCCTGCCGTGGAACCTCACTATCCCTGCTGAATAACTGTCAATACGGCGCTGGGCGTACGCTTACTTTAAGCGAACCTCCGCTACCCTTTTTTATCGGGTCATGGCCGTGATGGGGGTTGAACAAATTCAAGATCATGCCGATTTCAGACTCCTCAGCCGGCGTGCGTTAAAAGCGTTGCTGACTTTAAAAGAGAAAAATATTTATCTACGTGGCATGGTGCCGTTGGTTGGATTTAAAAGTGAAAAGGAATTTTATTCACGCGCAGTGCGCGTGGCTGGCGATACGCATTATCCTCTGACCAAGATGATCTCTTTGGCGGTGAGAGGGATCACATCTTCTTCCATCTATCCTCTGCGTATTATCTTTCACACCGGCTTTATCATCTGTTTGCTGTTAGTGTTGATGATTATCTATACCCTATATCAAAAAATAATCGGGAATACGGTAGAAGGATGGACATCGATATCTCTTGCTATTTTGTTTTTCGGTGGCGTGCAATTACTTTGTTTCGGTGTGGTGGGTGAATACATTGGCAAAATATACACTGAAGTCAAAAACAGACCGTTTTTTTTCGTAGAAGAAGAAATTAATTCTGAAGTTATCTCAAAAGCCACTGACGCAGCGCAGGCGGCTGATGCCCTACAGATAACGTATAATACTTTTAATAATAATGCTAAATAGAAAACGGCGCGCAATGAGTAATCCTAATACTTCCTCAACACTGAAAACGCAATTACTGAACGGTAAGCTTGCCATGCTCATCGCCGTTTTTCTGGTTGGGTTTACTATCTGATTTATCCATCAGCATTTTATCTATCCTATCTATTTTCATGGCGACTCCGCGGCCATGCAGGTTCTTGCCCGCGCTATCGTTGAAAAACACAGCCTACTGCCTGCGGATTTTTCCTATGGCAATCAGATTATTTTCCTACGTTCTAATTATTTCATCGCACTTGTAATGCTGTTGGGGATGTCTGGCTATAAAGCTTATATATTCGGCTCTGCGCTTAGTATTGCCTTCTGGTTTGTTATTACTTACCTCGCTCTATCTTCGGTATTCACGCGCCGTTCTAAAGCGTTGGCGCTCGCTGCGGCGTTGTTCATCCCGTTGGGATACAACGATCTGGATATGGTATAGGGCAACAATCGCAATTGGCAAATATTGTGTTAGCGCTTGTAGCGGCGATAATGACGTTTCAAGCGTCGCAGCGCCCATGCCGACATTATCTATTTTTGAGTTTTCTGCTAATAGCGCTGATGGCTTTAGAGGCACCCATTAGAGGTGCATTGGTTGCACTACCACTGATTGTGGTTTTATTTATTTGTTTCGGTTTCCGCAAAAGCGTTTATCCTTCCGCGTTATCATTAGCGGGTATCATCGTCGGTTATGTTGGCAACGCGGCATTGCTTAGACACACCGGTCCTCTTGAAGTAAATTATTTGCAGTCGTTAACGTTGTATAATCTACCCGATGTGATGACTAACCTATCACAACTCGTGATTGCCCTTCTTGGCTCAACAATGGCCACGGATGTTTTTGCAGGAATGAAGATTGTCAGCGAGGGTTTCCTGCTTTATATCTTAAGCATTGAAATGCTACTCTGTTACGTGGCCGATTTTATTTATGGCATTGTAAGGACCACGGAAAGAGTGAAAGAAAAGTTAGCCGCTGTTAATGATAATGAGCCTAGCTTACTCGACTTCTTCTTTATTCTCGCAGCGATAGGTATTGTAATTGGTTTATTCGCGGTGGCAAGTCTAAATCCTGATTCACCCCGCCACGTGCAATAGGCTATGTCGCTGCTCAAAATAACGTTGTACCTTTGGCTTTATGAACAATTATCACGCATTATCAAAACGAAAAGTACGCTGGCGATCATAACAATCATCATGGCTCTTTTGACATCGTGCTGGTATTCCGTGGTCAGCAATAAACATCTTAGTCTCAGTATTCATATTACGTTTCATCGCAATCGTGATTTCAATCGCGAAATTCTGGCGTTGATGCGGCAAAATAATATTTACCAAATTTACAGCGCAGACTTTTGGGGGATATTACCGCTGAATGCGATTGATAATCGGGTAAACGCCGGTGAACTTGCCATGAATGGTGACAACTTTGTTCCTCGACATTGGCTGTCGCGCCCAAGTTGGTTCTGCGCCACAGGGGAAGTGTTTTACTATTTAAACCAGGATGTCGAGGCAGACAGGTTGATAAAAGATCGGATAATGAAGCGCCATGGCGAATTACTTCTCACTAAAGGGGATGTGTGATTTGGAAAGGACCGGTGATTTGGGAAAATGACCGGCAATGCGTTAACTGAGCCCTGCTCGACTACGGGCGCAAACACCCGCGCCCGAGTCCCGCGCCGCGAGGGCTTCGCTAT
The DNA here is from genome assembly GCF_047607725.1 of Sodalis sp. (in: enterobacteria). Classification (GTDB taxonomy): domain Bacteria; phylum Pseudomonadota; class Gammaproteobacteria; order Enterobacterales; family Enterobacteriaceae; genus JBLKSS01. The sequence goes on from NZ_JBLKSS010000008.1 coordinate 27,159, forward strand.
CACAACTGTTATCTTTTAAGACACCAGCTCCACCAGAATCAACAGCGCCGCGCTGCCGCCAAATTCCTTCGGCGCCTGATGAAAGCCCTTGACGTCAGGATGTTGCACTAGCCAAAGCGGCGTCTGCTGCTTCAAGATATGTTTACCGTGTCCGTGCATGACGCAAGGCGCAATATACATGTTCACGCCGGCAGGCGGCGATGAGCGCGCCCAGTTCCTGTTTTGCCTCCGCCTGCGTGAGCCCGTGCAGATCCAAAAACAGCTCTGGCGTAAATCACCGCGCCGCAGCTTTTTTACCTCATAGGGGCTCACGTCCGGCCGGACATAGCCCGGCGGCCCCTCTTCCTGAAGCAGCGGCTGGAATTCATCGGAAAAGTAGAAACTGGCGTCCACCTGCTCCTGGATCAATCGTCGCGGGGGCAGGGCGGTTTTCGTGCGCCGCGGCGGGGACGGTCTTACCCGGTCCTGGGGCAGGGGCTTAGCGCCCACCACCGTCTGCCTGAACAGCAGCAGATCATCCTCCGCCAGTGTAAATCGTTTTTTCATTGTTTCGCTCTGCGCCTAGCCTTTTATATCAGTTTACCCTTTCCTTACCGTTGACGGCGAAAAAAGTGGCGCCGTTTCCCTCCAAGGCTTACTGGCTGCTGCTTTGTCCGTCACTTCATGGCACACTAGCGCCTGTTGAAGAAAGTGAAGGCCGCGGAGGGCAGATTGGACAAAATTTTTGTGGATGAAGCGGTAGCGGAAATGCATACCATACAGGATATGCTGCGCTGGACGGTCAGCCGGTTTAACGCCGCGCAACTCTATTACGGCCACGGTACCGACAATCCCTGGGACGAAGCGCTGCAGCTGGTGTTGCCCAGTGTGTTCCTGCCGCTGGATTTGCCGCCGGAGATGCACGGCGCGCGCCTGACCTCCAGCGAGCGTGCCCGCGTGGTCGAGCGCGTGATCCGCCGGGTCAATGAGCGCATACCCGTGCCGTACTTGACCAACAGGGCCTGGTTCTGCGGCCTGGAGTTTTATATTGACGATCGCGTGCTGATCCCGCGTTCTCCCATTGGCGAACTGATTACCGATCGTTTTCGCGATTTGTTGCCGCATCCTCCGGCGCATATCCTCGATATGTGTACCGGTAGCGGCTGCATCGCCATCGCCATCGCCTGTGCCTATCCCGAGGCGGAGGTGGACGCGGTGGATATTGCCCCCGGTGTATTGGCGGTGGCGGAGCAAAATATCAAGGCGCACGGCGTTGAGCATCGGGTCACCCCGATTCGCTCCGATTTATTCCGTGACTTGCCGCCGCTGGCCTATGACGTGATCGTCACCAACCCGCCCTATGTGGATGAAGAGGATATGAACGATCTGCCGGCGGAGTTCCACGCTGAACCGGTGCTGGGCCTGGCCGCCGGCAGCGATGGTCTCAAGCTGGTGCGGCGTATTCTGGCCTGTGCGCCCGATTACCTTGCCGCGGATGGCGTACTGATTTGCGAAGTGGGCAACAGCATGGTGCATTTGATGGCGCAATACCCACAGGTGCCGTTCCGCTGGCTGGAATTTGCCCACGGCGGCGACGGTGTATTCATGTTGACGCGGCAGCACTTAATCGCCTGCGGCGAACTTTTCAAGCTGTACCGTGATTAAAACCCCTGGCCCGGCCGCGGAACCCGCGTGCGGCTGTGGCGTGTCTCTTTTATTTATCAGGAATTGGTAAGGAGTCCCGATGGCAGGGAACAGTATTGGACAATTTTTCCGCGTCACCACCTTCGGAGAATCCCACGGCCCGGCGCTGGGCGGGATCGTCGACGGCGTACCGCCGGGTATCCCGCTCAGCGAGGACGACCTGCAGCGCGATCTCGACCGCCGGCGGCCCGGCACGTCGCGCTATACCACGCAGCGGCGCGAGCCGGATCGCGTGAAGATCCTCTCCGGCGTCTTTGAGGGCGTCACTACCGGCACCAGCATCGGGCTGCTTATTGAAAATACCGATCAGCGCCCGCAGGATTACAGCGCCATCAAGGATCTCTACCGTCCGGGCCACGCCGATTACAGCTACGAACAGAAGTATGGCCGGCGCGATTATCGCGGCGGCGGTCGTTCATCGGCGCGGGAAACGGCGATGCGCGTCGCCGCCGGGGCCATCGCCAAAAAATATTTGGCACAACACTGCGGGGTGCAGCAGATACGCGGTTTTCTGGCGCAAATGGGCGATATTCGCTGCGAACTCAAAGATTGGGCGCAGGTGGAACAAAATCCGTTCTTCTGCCCTGATGTCGACTGTCTGGAGGCGCTCGATGCGCTGATGCGCGATTTGAAAAAGGCCGGGGATTCCATCGGCGCCAAGGTCACGGTTGTGGCGGAGAATTTGCCCGCCGGCCTGGGCGAGCCGGTGTTCGACCGCCTTGATGCCGATCTGGCCCACGCGCTGATGAGCATCAACGCCGTGAAAGGGGTGGAGATAGGCGATGGTTTCGCGGTGATCGGCAAGCGCGGCAGCGAAAACCGCGACGAGATCACTCCCGAAGACTTCCAAAGTAATCACGCCGGCGGCATTCTCGGCGGCATCAGCAGCGGCCAGCCGGTTATCGCTCATCTCGCCCTGAAGCCCACCTCCAGTATCATGGTGCCCGGCCGGACGGTGAACCGCAACGGCGAGGCGGTGGAGATGGTAACCCGCGGCCGTCACGATCCCTGCGTCGGCATCCGCGCGGTGCCTATCGCCGAGGCCATGATGGCGATCGTGCTAATGGATCACTTGTTGCGCCAGCGCGCGCAGTGCGCGGACGTTGTTGCGGCGGCGCCGGTATAGTGACCATGATGCGTAGGCTATTCACGGTTTGGCTGGCGCTGGCGGCATTCGGTGCGGGCGCCCCGCGCAGACGCCGTGGCAAAAAATCGAGCATCCCATCGCCGGCGCGCCCAGCGCCATCGGCAGCTTCGCCAACGGCTGTATTGTCGGCACCCAGCCGTTGCCGCTGGAGGCGGGGAATTATCAGGTGCTGCGGCCGGATCAGCGGCGCTACTTCACTTCGGCCATCCCGATCTGCTGTTGTTCATCCAGCGCCTGAGTAATCAGGTGAAAAATTTGGGGCTGGGAGAGGTGCTGGTCGGTGATATGGCAATGCCGGCCGGCGGTCGGTTCAGCAGCGGGCACGCCAGCCACCAGTCGGGACTGGATGCGGATATCTGGCTACAGACGCCGCGTCAGCGCTGGACCGCCTCCCAACTGCTGAAAACCCAGCCGCTGGATCTGGTGTCGGCCAACGGCCGCGGCGTGGTGCCGCGCCTGTGGCGGCCGCAAACCGCCGCGTTGATTAAACTGGCGGCGGAGGATAACCAGGTCACCCGTATCTTTGTCAATCCGGCCATTAAAAAAACAGCTGTGCCTGGATGCGGGTAGCGATCGTGACTGGCTGCGCAAGGTCCGGCCCTGGTTCGGGCACCGGGCACATATGCACGTACGGCTGCGCTGTCCGCCGGGCAGCCGCGATTGTGTCGATCAGCCGGCACCGCCGCCGGGCGACGGTTGCGGTGCCGAACTGGAGAGCTGGTTCCTGCCGGCCAAACCCGGCACCGGCGCACCGGTGAAAAAAACGCCGCCGCCGCTCCCTGCCGCCTGTCAGGCGCTACTCGACCGGCATCTGGTGCTGCCCTGAAAAGCAGGCCGCCGCGCCAGCGTCGCCGGTGCCAGTGATGGCCCCGCGCTAACGTCATTAGGGAATTGAGTATGGATTGGGTAGTGGTTTCGCCCTGGCTGCTGGCGGGGCTGTTTTTCGTCGCAGTACTGGCCGGGTTTATCGATACGCTGGCCGGTGGCGGCGGGCTTATCACCATCCCGGTGCTGCTGGCCGCGGGGCTGGCCCCAACGCAGGCGCTGGCGACCAATAAATTACAGAGCGTGGACGGCAGCTTTTCTGCTAGTCTTTATTTTGTGCGTCGGGGGGACGGTGAAGCTCGCCGGCCAGAAACGCAACATCGCCATGACACTGCTGGGATCGGCGGCGGGCGCCGTTCTCATTCAGCATTTGCGCGCCGATTTGCTGCGCCAGCTGCTGCCGCTGCTGGTGATAGCGATGGGTCTCTATTTCCTGCTGATGCCGCGTATCGGCGCCGAAGATCGGCAGCGCCGGTTGTCTGGCTGGCCATTTGCCCTGGTGGCCGGCGGCGGCGTGGGGTTTTACGATGGCTTTTTTGGGCCCGGCACCGGTTCATTTTACGCCCTGGCCTTTGTTATGCTAAGCGGGTATAACCTCGCTCCCGCTCCCGCTCCCGCTCCCGCTCCCGCCACCGCACACGCCAAAGTGCTGAATTTTACCTCCAATTTCGGCGGTCTGATGCTGTTTGTCCTCTCGGGCAAAGTGATATGGGCGGTCGGTCTGGTGATGCTGGCGGGGCAAATTCTGGGCGCACGGCTCGGTGCCCGCATGGTGCTGGCGAAAGGGCAGCAGTTGATCCGGCCGATGATCGTGGCGGTGTCGCTGCTGATGAGTATCAAACTGATTTATGACAATCACGGCGCCGCTATTGCGCACTGGCTGGCCGTGTGGCTGTAAAGGTAAAGCATGTCCGTTAAACCCATCATTATCAGCAGTTAATTGACGCCTTCGACGGCTGTTTCGCCGACACGCTGAATACGCGGTTAATTAAAGGCGACGAAGAACCCCTCTATTTGCCCGCCGACGACGCGGCGCCCTATCATCGCATCATTTTCGCCCACGGCTATTATGCCAGTGCGCTGCACGAAATAGCACATTGGTGCATTGCGGGCGCTCGCCGACGGCTTTTGGTTGATTTCGGCTACTGGTATTGCCCTGACGGGCGCGATGCCGACACGCAGGCGCGGTTTGAGCGCGCCGAAATTAAACCGCAGGCGCTGGAGTGGATGTTTTGCGTCGCCGCCGGCTTCCCCTTTCATGTCAGCTGCGATAATCTCAATGGAGATTGTGAGCCTGATCGCATTTTATTCCAGCGGCAGGTGCATGCGCAGGTCATGTTGAATCTGGAAAACGGGGTAGGGCCACGCCCGGCGGCATTTATACAGGCGCTGCATCTCTATTATCACACGCCGCCGCTGGCACAAGGGCAGTTCCCCTTTCCATCAGACCTTAACGAATAGCATTACAACATCACCAAGAGGATGAGTATGATCGCGGATTTTGAAGCGCGCATTCTGGCGCAGATCGACGAAATGGTCGAGCATGCCAGTGACGATGAACTGTTCGCCGGCGGCTATCTGCGCGGTCATCTGACGCTGGCGGTCGTGGAAACCGAACAGAACGGCGAGCATACCCTGGAGGCGCTGCATAGCCGGGTGCAGGAAAGCCTTGACCGCGCCATCAGTAAAGGGGAGCTGTCGCCGCCGGATCAGATTTTAGTCAAAACGATGTGGCAAACGCTCTATCAGCGCGCCGTGGGCTGAGTCGCGCCACCGTGACGCTAACCCTAACCCCCTTTACGCGCCACTCGTGGGACGCCGATGGACGACGGCAGGGGAGTAGCCCGGTTTCGCGCCGTGCGGGACGCCAAGGGGTGGTGGCAGGAGAATAGTCCGGTTACGCTCCCCAGTCAGCGGCGGCAGTGGACATTAAGCGTTCAGCCGTCCCGCGCCACGGCTTACGACAACGGCTATCTGGCCGGAGATCGTGGACGTAGCCATCTTTGAGTCCTGCGCTCGCATGACCCGCTTATTCATCCTCTTCGCGCGGGGGGAGAGGCCGCCGCTGGACGATATCTTTCCCCTTCAATAATTTGCGTATCCAGAAACGGTTAGGATTCAAAGCCTGCACCACGGTGCGGTTTACCGGCAAGGGCTCGCCGAAAATCTATGCCGCCACGATTTCCGCCGCCAGCGGCGCGCTGTCCGGTGTTTGCTGCGCAAGGTTACCGTAGGCGCGCAAGGTCGCCTCAAAATCCGGTACGTTGCCCACTAGCGGCAAATGGTCGCGGACCGCGCTGCGTACGCCGCAACACGCCTGCTGGCCGCTGATATCCACCGCGTCCAGCCAAGGCGCCTCTGGCAGGCAATCTCGCAGTCGCTGCAGATTTTGTTGCTGTTCGCTTTCACGATAATCCGTACCGGCGTCGCCGCGTTGATAGCTGGCGCCCAGGCAATAGCAAGCGTCGCCGGGGCTTTGCGGCGTCAGATAGCCATCAAAACACAGGACCTGGTGCAGCGCCGCCAGCGGCGCCGTCGTCGGCGGGAGATGGCTCACTTGGCCGCGTACCGCATACAGCGGCAGCAACGCGGTAGGGGCCAGCGCGCTCATTCCCTGTCCATTGGCCAACACGACCGTGGTGTGGCGCGCTTCAAGCCCGTCGGCGAACCTCAGCCGCCAGCCGCCGTTGTCGTCGGTGCTCAGGGCGGTGACCGACCGGCGGTAGTGGGTTTGCAGCCCCTGGCGCTCGGCGAGCTGCAGCGCGCCGGCGGTGAACTGCGCCGGATTGAGCCAGCCTCCTGCCGGATACATTAGGCCGTCCCGGCCGGTTTCTACCCCGACCAGGGCGGCCATGTCCTCACGCGCCACCGGCCGCACCAGGGTGGTTGGCCAGCCGGCGCCAAGGATCTGGGCATTCTTGGCGGCGCTTCTCTCGTCCCAGGCCAACTGGGTGACGCCGCACCAATGATGTTCAAATACCACGCCTTGCGCCGCCAGCTGTTGATAGCAGCGCAGCGCATAGGGAAAGGCGCTGGCGATACCACCGCCGATAACTGCCACATCGTCGGGAGAAACGGCCGCGGGACGGGCATACCAGGGTGCGGCGTCGGGGACGGGATACGGCAGGCGCGTGCCGGTAAGCATCTCCCGCTTACGGCCGAATCCTTTAACCTTCGCCACGGCGAATCCGGCCTGCTGAAGCCCGCGGCGAACAAAGCCGGCGGCGGTAAAGGTGGCGAAACTGCCGGTCGGTGCCGCTAACCGGGCCATGGCGGCAAACAGCGTTTCCCGCCACATATCGGGGTTTTTCGCCGGCGTGAAGCCATCGAGAAATCAGGCGTCGACGCGACAGTCAAGGCTGGGATCCAGCGTGGGAATCAGCGCGTTAACATAGCCGAAGCCGATATCGAGAATGACTCGGCCCTGCGCCAGCTCTTCCCACGGCTCAAGCGCGCTGCGTAAATCCTCCGGGCCGAGCGGGAATTTCTCAAAGCTGATGAAGTGCAGGCGCCGCGCGCCCGTTATTGGCTGTTGCCGGCAATGTTGGTCAAAAGCATGCCATAACGCCAGAAAATTGAGGCCGGTGCCAAACCCGGTTTACGCCACCCTGAAGACCGGGCGCGGATGATGGCTAAAGCGGGTGGGCAAGCCGTTTCCGTTGAGAAAAACATGGCGCGTTTCCGCTAGCCCATCCTGATTGGAAAAGTAAACGTCATCAAATTTTGGGGATACAGGTGTACCCTGTTTGTTCCAGCGCACTACGGCGGGTACAATGGCGTGGCGGTTCACGGCAGCAGGCTCACGGCAGGGAAAGTGGCATGATTCTAACCACGCGGGCTTTCCGGTGCAAATTTTGCTAACATCCGCTGATCGGACTTGTTCAGCTTACATCTGTAAGCTAAAGTGCGTGACTGAAACTCAAATATTATTACAAGAGGTATTAAATGAAACGTGCTGTGATTACCGGCCTGGGGATCTTATCAAGTATCGGTAACGACCAAAAAGAAGTCCTGGCCTCGTTGCAACAAGGCCTCTCCGGGATTACCTTTTCCCAGGAATTGAAAGATTCCGGCATGCGCAGCCATGTCTGGGGCAATGTCAAACTCGATACTACCGGGCTGATTGATCGCAAAATGGCGCGCTTTATGAGTGATGCCTCTGTCTACGCCTTCCTGTCCATGGAGCAGGCGATTGCCGATTCCGGGTTAACGCCCGACATGGTCTCCAACGATCGCACCGGCCTTATCGTGGGCTCCGGCGGCGGCTCGCCGCGCAATCAGGTTGCTGGATCCGACGGCATGCGTGCCCGCGGTCTGCGCGGCGTGGGGCCCTATATGGTCACCAAAGCCATGGCCTCCGGCGTGTCGGCGTGTCTGGCGACGCCTTTTAAAATCCGCGGTGTCAATTATTCCATCAGTTCCGCCTGTTCGACCTCCGCGCACTGTATCGGCAATGCGGTGGAAATGATCCAGCTCGGCAAACAAGATGTGGTCTTCGCCGGCGGCGGCGAAGAGCTGTGCTGGGAAATGGCCTGTGAATTCGATGCTATGGGGGCGTTGTCCACCCGCTACAACGAAACGCCGGAGAAAGCGTCGCGCACCTATGACGTCAACCGCGACGGCTTTGTTATCGCCGGCGGCGGCGGTATCGTGGTCGTGGAAGAGCTGGAGCACGCCCTGGCTCGCGGCGCCCATATCTATGCCGAAATCATCGGTTATGGCGCGACCTCCGACGGCGCGGACATGGTAGCGCCGTCCGGCGAAGGCGCCATCCGTTGTATGCAGATGGCGCTGAAAGATATGGATACGCCGGTGGATTATCTTAACGTCCACGGCACCTCCACCCCGGTCGGCGACGTGAAAGAGCTGTGGGCGATTCGTGAAACCTTCGGCAGCCAGCATCCGGCGTTCTCCTCCACCAAAGCAATGACCGGCCACTCGCTGGGCGCGGCAGGGGTGCATGAGACGATCTTTACGCTGCTGATGCTGGAGCATGGTTTCATCGCCCCGAGCATTAATATTGACGAACTCGATCCGCAGGCGGAGGGGATGAACGTCATCTCCGAACCGACCCAGCGCACATTGACCACCGTCATGAGCAACAGCTTTGGTTTCGGCGGCACCAACGCAACGCTTGTCATGCGGAAATACCGCTGAGCCGCGTCGGATGCGGTCGCGCCGTGGGGCACCGGCATTCGGGGCCCCTTTGCCGCACACAGGCGTAAGCATTCACGCTAACCAACGCTTCCCTCTCTACCGTGACGGCCTCGGCAGGGAAAGGGCGTTGGTTTTTTTATGCTCTCTTTGCCGTTAATTTGTCAGGAGCAAGCCCGCACTATGCATGCTGAACCGACTACATTGGGCACCATTCTGGCGAATAAGACGCTGTTCTCGCTGTGTAGCTCGGAGTTTCTGTGTTATTTGACCGTAGCGTTGCCGTTACCGGTTATCCCGCTTTACGTCCATGACGAGCTGGGGCTCAGTAATACCCTGGTGGGCGTCGCGGTCGGTGTTCAGTTCCTGGCCACGGTACTGACCTGCAGTTATGCCGGCGTGTTCTATCTGCTTTCCGCCCTGCTGCCGTTGCCGGTCTATCCACGTTACGGGCTGTTGCTGATAGGGCGCGTGATGCTGGGTTTTGGTGAGAGTCAATTGCTGACCGGCACCCTAAGCTGGGGGTTCGGTTTGCTGGGGCAGGCGCGGGCGGGCAAGGTCATGTCGTGGAACGGCGCCGCGATTTATGGCTCGCTGGCGGTGGGCGCGCCGGTCGGCCTGCTGCTCTATCACCGCTCCGGTGGTTTCATTACTCTCGGGTTAACGACGCTGCTATTGCCGCTGCTGGCCCTGGCCTGCAATGCCCGCGTCGTGTCGATTCGACCGCATCCCGGCAATCGGCCGTCCCTCAAAGCGGTGTTCAAGTTGATTTGGCTGCCGGGGATGGCGCTGCAGGGGGTGGGTTTTGCCGCCATCGGCACCTTCGTTTCACTGTATTTCAATCTGCGGCATTGGGATCATGCCGGTTTCGCTTTCAGCGCCTTCGGTATTGCCTTTGTCGCCCTGCGCTTTTGGGGCAGCCATTGGCCGGATCGTTTGGGGGGCGTACGGCTGACGCTCATCTCGCTGGCGGTGGAAGCGCTCGGCCTCGCGCTGTTGTGGCTGGCGGCGGATCCCGGTTTGGCGCTGCTCGGGGCGGGGTTGACCGGCGCAGGCGCAGGCGCGTGCGACGGCGGTAGGCGGCTATAGCGCGTTTCAGGATGTCGCCTATGCCGTGACCGGACCGCTAACGGGCATGCTGGCGACCGCCTTCGGTTACGCCTCGGTATTTGGTGCCGCCATGCTATGCGCGCTGGCGGGCATTGCCGTAACGCTGCTGTTCGCCCGGCAGCGACAACTGGCAAGCGGCTACCCCGGCGTTTGACGGACACGTGGGGGATGCGCGTAAACGGCGCATTGCGCGCCCTCCCACAAAAGTAACGGCCTCCTGCGCGTCGCTAAGGCGCCTCGCTCTTCGGCGCGCGGTGATAACCATGTAAAACCGAGTTTGCCGCACCAAAAAAGCCATTGTCGCCCGCGCACCCTGCGCCGACTCACCGCAGGCCGGCGCGCGTTGATACCGGCGTATAAACCGCGTCAGCCGCGCTCATCAGTCACTCTTCCCCGCGCCTAACATGTAGTGCCGCGCCCGGCCATCAGCGGGCCAGCAGCCAGATAACCAGCAGCACTACGGCGACGAACACCCCGATCACCAGCGGCGAACGCGCCGCGGCGCGTGTTCCGTCGCGATGAGCGGATGGGTCACCGGCTGGAGCAGCCGGACATCGGGGGTTTGGTGCTGGCTCTGGGTGCGGCTCAGGCGATAAATAAACAGATATTGTATCACCGCGTTGACCTGAGTGCTGGTCAACGGCGTCTGTCGGTGGCGAAATGTTGCCGGCAGTATTGTTCCACCGCCTGCTGCTGCTCGCCGTGGATGGGATGTTTGAGCACCGCCGAGAGCGTCGCCAGCGTGGGATGTCCCTGCTGCGACAGCGTGAGATGGCTTTGTAAAAACTGGCTTAACAGCGGGAAATGGCGGGCGGGAATCGGATTGCCGGATTTCAGCCCCATCATGCGGTGCAGACTTTCCCAAAGCTCGGTCGGCGTTTCGCCGGTCAGCGCCGCCAGCCGGGTAATGAGCTGGCTGATGGCCTGGTGTTCCGCCGGAAGCAGGGTGCGATCGGTCATGGCGGCCTGCTGCGGCGCCGGAATATCCAATTGCCCGCTTTGCAGTAACTGCAGCACCTGACGCAGTTGGCCGGCGTCCAGCTGGCTTAAGACGGTGTGGCCGAACTGGCTGCGGATATAGTCACTCACCGCCTGCCGATTGTTGCCCTGGGGCAACAGATCGGTCAGCTGCTGCAACAGCTGTCGGCCGGCGAGCATGTCCTGCGCCGTCAATAATCGCCCCTGCAGCATCTGTTCGGCGGCGATAAAATGCCGCACCCGTAACTCGCCGTTGCCGGCAATGTGCAGGTGGTGGAATAGCGCGGCCCAAATTTCCGCCGGTTTACTGGGGCTCAGGGCCAAAATGCGGGTAATCAGCTGCTCAAGCGTGGTGCGCTGGGCGGTGGTCAAAGGCTGATCCGGGCCGGTCGGCGGCGGCGTCTGACCCCGTGGCGGCGTACCGGGACCGATAGCTGGTTGCATAGTACATGTCCTCTCGGGATGGCAGACGGTGAAGATCCGGCGCGGCGGCGCGAACGCACGCTGTTGGGGGCTGATAAATAGCAAGCCCCCGCCGGCAGCGGTAGCCTCTGGCGCCGGGATGGCATTTTCTGCCGGACAGGCATCTTTAGACCGTGCCCCTGCAAGTTTAGCGGGTTGCGCCGGCGGCAATGGCAAAATGAAGCGTGATAGGGTTGGGATTCTTACGCATTCGGTGGCAGAATATTCCCCCTTTAACGTTTGATGGTATTGTACTGCCGGAGCCTGATGTGAAAATCCTGGTGGATGAGAATATGCCCTACGCCGAGGCGCTGTTCGGTCGCTTGGGCGACGTACAGGCGGTAGCGGGCAGGGCCATTCCCGCGCCGGCGCTGGCGCAGGCTGACGCGCTAATGGTGCGTTCGGTGACCCGCGTCGACGGCGCACTGCTCGACGGCAGCCGGGTCGCGTTCGTGGGTACCGCCACCGCCGGCACCGATCATGTGGATGAAGATTGGCTGGCGCAGGTGGGAATTGGTTTTTCTGCGGCCCCGGGCTGCAATGCGATTGCGGTGGTGGAGTACGTCTTTTCCGCGCTGCTGTGGCTGGCTCAGCGGGATGGTTTCGCGCTGCGCGACAAGACCGTCGGCATTGTCGGCGCCGGTAACGTCGGCGGCCGTCTGCAGCGGCGGCTGAATGCGTTCGGCGTGCGCACCCTGCTGTGCGATCCGCCGCTGGCGGAAGCGGGGGCGCCCGGCGACTGGCAGCCGCTGGAAAAGCTGGTGGCTGAGGCGGATGTGCTGACTTTCCATACGCCGCTCACCCGCGCCGGCCGGCATGTGACCTGGCATCTGGTGGACGAGGCGCTGCTGGCGGCGCTGCCGGCCGGCCGTATTATCATTAATGCCTGCCGCGGCGCGGTAGTGGATAATACCGCCCTGCTGCGCACGCTGGAGCGGGGTAAGCCTCTGTGCGTGGTACTGGACGTCTGGGAGCCGGAGCCGGCGTTGTCGTTGCCGCTACTGGCCCGCGTTGATATCGGTACCGGCCATATCGCCGGTTATACTCTGGAAGGCAAAGCGCGCGGCACGACGCAGGTCTTCGATGCCTACAGCGCCTTTGTCGGCAGCGACGCGCGCGCGAGCCTGGCGGCGGCGCTGCTGCCGGCGGTGGAGCGTATCCGTCTGCGCGGCGCCATTGACGAAGAAGCGCTGCGCCTGTTGGCTCATCTGGTCTATGATGTGCGGCGTGATGATATGCAGTTGCGTCGCGCGACCGGTCTGCCGGGCGAATTTGATCGCTTGCGTAAACAGTATTATCAGCGTCGGGAGTGGTCGTCGCTCTGCGTAGAGACCGACGACGACGCCGGCGCGGATACCCTGCGGCAGCTGGGATTCCAGGCCCGGCCGGCCGTCGGCTGAGGCCGCGCAACGCACAGGACGCCCTTGCCGCCGGCAGCGTCTGCCCCCAATGGCGGGCGGCGGGTGCACCAAGGACGTCCCACCACATTTTGACTGATGGATGCCGCCGCCGCAGAGCGTCGCGGGGCATCCCAATAACGGGAGATGAAATGATGTCTGACGGCTGGAATATCGCCCTGCTAGGGGCTATAGGCGCAGTCGGTACGGCGCTGCTGGATATTATGCAGGAGCGCCAATTCCCGTTCGGGGAGCTTTTTTTATTGTCCAGCGAGCGCAGCGCCGGTGAAACGGTGCGGGTCAACGGGCAAAGTCTGCAGGTCAGCGAAGCGGCGCAATTCGACTGGTCGCAGGCGCAGTTGGCGTTCTTTGTCGCCGGCGCCCAGGCCTCGGCGCTGTACGCCGCTGACGCTGACGCCGCCGGCTGTCTGGTTGTGGATGTCAGCGGCCTGTTCGCCCTGGAGCCGGACGTGCCGCTCGTGGTGCCGGGGGTCAATGACGACGTGCTGGCCGATTACCGCAATCGGAATATGGTGGCGGTGGCGGATGCGCTGACCAGTCAGTTACTGCTGGCGGTAAAACCCCTTACCGATTTGGCGGGCCTGAGCCATTTGCACGTCAGCACTATGCTGTCCGTGTCCGCCCACGGTAAGGCGGCGGTAGACGACTTGGCGGTGCAGAGCGCTCGCCTGCTGAATGGCTTGGCCGCCGAGCCCGGCTTCTTCCCGCGTCAGCTAGCGTTCAATTTGCTACCGCTGCTGCCCGACGATGCGGGATCGGTGCGCAGCGAGCGCCGTCTGCTAGACGAAGTGCGCAAAATCCTGCGCGATGAAGGGCTAACGATTTCGGTCAGCAGCGTGCAGGCGCCGATATTCTACGGTCATGCGCAACTGGTGCATCTGGAAACGCTGCGTCCGATGGCCGCGGAAGAGGCACGCGTGGCGCTGGCGGCCGGCGAGGGGCTGACTCTGAGCGACGAACTGGACTACCCGACGCCGGTGGAAGATGCCTCGGGGAACGTCGTGCTGAATATTGGCTGTCTGCGTAACGATTATGGCATGCCCGATTTACTGCAATTCTGGTCAGTGGCGGATAATGTTCGCTTCGGCGGCGCGCTGATGGCGGTACTCACCGCGGAGAAACTGATGGCCGAGGCCAGCGCATGGTGACGGCGCAAACGGCGCCGCTCCCCGAGGTAGACGAGGCGATGCTGGCGGCGGCCAATGATGGCGCGATGAAGCTGGCCCTCGGGATTGAGTATGACGGCAGTGCGTATTACGGCTGGCAGCGTCAACAGGAAGTGCCGAGCGTGCAGGCGTGCCTTGAGCGCGCGCTGTCGACGGTTGTCGACGAGCCTGTCGTGGTCCACTGTGCCGGCCGTACCGATGCCGGCGTACACGCGACGGGGCAGGTGGTCCATTTCGACACCCGGGCGCGCCGGCCGGACGCCGCCTGGACGCTGGGCGTCAACGCCAACCTGCCCGGCGATATCGCCGTGCGCTGGGTGGCGCCGGTGGCGGACGATTTTCATGCGCGTTTCAGCGCCACCGCCCGGCGCTACCGCTATATTATTTATAATCATCGCCTGCGTCCGGCGCTGCTCGGCCGCGGGCTGACCCACTACTACCACCCGCTTGATGCGCCATCGATGGCGCGCGCCGGCCAATGTTTGCTGGGGGAGAACGATTTCACCTCTTTTCGCGCCCTGCAGTGCCAATCGCGTAGTCCCTGGCGCAACGTGCACCATTTGCACATCACGCGCCAGGGGCAATATGTGGTGGTAGATATCAAAGCGAATGCTTTTGTTCATCATATGGTTCGTAATATTGTAGGCAGTCTGCTGGAGGTAGGATGCGGCAACCGGCTGGAAAGCTGGATAGCCGAACTGCTGGCGTGCCACGACCGGACGCAGGCCGGCGCTACCGCACCGGCGGAGGGACTTTATCTGGTGGCGGTGGAGTATCCATCGCGTTTCGCCCTGCCTGCGCCGCCGCCGGGGCCGTTATTTCTAGCGGAGTGACCGCTAATGTCTATCGCGTTGCGTTACCGGGATAAATGGATGGAATATATAAAATTTATCATCGATTTTATTCTACATATCGATGTCCACCTGGCAGAACTGGTGGCGCAGTACGGTGTTTGGGTGTATGCCTTTTTGTTTCTGATCCTGTTTTGCGAAACCGGTTTGGTGGTCACGCCTTTCCTGCCGGGAGACTCGCTGCTGTTTGTCGCCGGCGCGCTGGCGGCTTTGCCGAGCAACGGGCTTGATATTCATGTAATGGTGCTTTTGATGGTCTTGGCGGCGATAGCCGGCGATGCGGTCAATTATGCGATTGGCCGCCTGTTCGGCGAAAAGCTGTTTAGCCATCCCGACTCGAAAATTTTCCGCCGAAACTATCTGGAAAAAACCCACCAGTTTTACGCCCGGCACGGCGGTAAAACTATTATTCTGGCGCGTTTTGTGCCTATCGTGCGGACTTTCGCGCCGTTCGTGGCCGGCATGGGACATATGCGCTACCGCCATTTCGCGCTGTACAATGTCGCGGGCGGTCTGCTGTGGGTTTTACTGTTTAGCTATGCCGGCTATTTCTTTGGCAATATGCCGATGGTGCAGCAAAATTTGAAGTGGCTTATCGTGGCGATTATCCTGCTGTCGGTGCTGCCGGGCGTGGTGGAAGTGTGGCGCCAGCGCCGAATTGCCGCCAACGGAAAAAATGAGTAATTTCCCGATGTCGGCGGGTAAAATGTGACCAATGTACAGAGTTTTCTGTGCCAAGTCGCTGGCCGTTATGGTTTAATGGGCAACCTTTGGCGCGCCACCCCCGGCGGTGAGCGCGCAAAACGGCGGCCTTCTCGCCGCGGTAAAAGGTCAAGTAGATATAGCGGACTGGCGGATGCCAGGTTCAAACAGAAAGGTTATCGATGAGTTGGATTGAACGAATTCTCAATAAGAGCACTATCACCCCGGCGCGCAGGGCGAACATTCCCGAGGGCGTATGGACCAAATGTGATAGCTGTGGCCAGGTGCTTTACCGCGCGGAGCTGGAGCGCAATCTGGAGGTCTGCCCCAAATGCGATCACCACATGCGTATGACCGCGCGCGCGCGCCTGCACGCTTTCCTGGATAAAGGAAGCGAGTCCGAATTCGGTAGCGAGCTGGAGCCGAAAGATATCCTGAAATTCAGGGACTCGAAAAAGTATAAGGATCGCCTGGCGGCGGCCCAGAAAGCCACCGACGAGAAAGACGCGCTGGTGGTGATGAAAGGCACGCTATACGGCATGCCGGTGGTGGCCGCGTCCTTTGAATTTGCCTTTATCGGCGGCTCGATGTCCTCGGTGGTCGGCGCACGCTTTGTGTGCGCGGTGGAGCAGGCGATGGCGGACGACTGTCCGCTGGTGTGCTTTTCCGCCAGCGGCGGCGCCCGCATGCAGGAAGCGCTGATGTCGCTGATGCAGATGGCCAAAACCAGCGCCGCGCTGGCCCGGCTGCGCGAGCGGCGGCTGCCCTATATTTCGGTGCTGACCGATCCCACCATGGGGGGCGTTTCGGCCAGTCTGGCAATGCTGGGAGATTTGAACGTCGCCGAGCCGAAAGCGCTGATTGGCTTTGCCGGTCCGCGCGTGATTGAACAGACGGTGCGTGAAAAACTGCCGGCCGGCTTTCAGCGCAGTGAATTTCTGCTGGAAAAGGGCGCCATTGATCTTATCGTGCACCGCCCGGAAATGCGTCTGCGTCTTGCCAGCCTGCTGGCGAAACTGACCAATCGGCCGCAGCCGCAGGATCAACTGCCGCCCGAACCGCGCTCTGATGCGGTCCCGGGGGATCATCAGGACGAGGTCTAAACGGACGGCGCAAGCCTGCCCGCGGCCATCTGCCGGGGCGGGGCAGGCTTAGTGAGAACCTAGCATAAGCCAATGAACGGACGTATGGAAAATCTGCCTATCCCTCAAGCCCCGTCGCCACTGGCCGCGTGGCTTTATTATCTTGAACGTCTGCATGCCAAACCCATCGATCTGGGCCTGGAGCGGGTAAGCCATGTGGCCACCGGCCTGAATTTGCTGCGCCCGGCTTCCTGGGTCATTACCGTCGGCGGCACCAACGGCAAAGGCACCACCTGCCGGCTGCTGGAAGCCATCTTGCTGGCCAGCGGCATGCGGGTCGGGGTCTATAGCTCACCACATTTGCTGCGCTACACCGAACGGGTGCGTATCCAGGGCGGCGAATTGCCGGAAGCCGCCCATAGCGAAGCGATGGCGGTTATCGAAGCCGGCCGCGGCTCAACCTCCCTTAGCTATTTCGAGTTCGGCACGCTCACGGCGCTGCAGCTGTTCCGGCAAGCGTCGCTGGATGTGGTGATCCTCGAGGTCGGGCTGGGGGGACGGCTGGACGCCACCAATATCGTTGACCCCGACGTCGCCGTGATCACCTCCATCGCACTCGATCATACCGATTGGCTGGGGCCGGATCGCGCCAGTATCGCGCTGGAAAAAGCCGGCATCTTCCGTCGCGGCAGACCGGCGGTTGTGGGTGAGCCCGATCGGCCGGCGACGCTCGACGCCGCCGCGGCCGATAGCGGCGCGGTCCTGTACGCCCGCGATCGCGATTGGT
Source organism: Sodalis sp. (in: enterobacteria) (assembly GCF_047607725.1). Lineage (GTDB taxonomy): Bacteria > Pseudomonadota > Gammaproteobacteria > Enterobacterales > Enterobacteriaceae > JBLKSS01. The sequence continues at coordinate 44,524 of NZ_JBLKSS010000008.1, forward strand.
GGTGGCACAACGACGGCCAGCACTGGCGCTGGTGGGACGGCTTGCGCGATCTCACGTCGCTGCCGCTGCCTGCCATTCCCCTGGAAAATGCCGCCACTGCGTTGGCCTCTGTCGGCCGCCTGCCGTTCGCGGTGCCGGAGGCGGCGGTACGCCAAGGATTGCGCGAGGCCGCGCTGCCGGGACGTTTCCAGTGTATCGGCCAAGCGCCGCTAACGATACTGGACGTGGCGCACAACCCCCACGCCGCCGGCTATCTGGCCCGGCGTCTGGCGGCGCTGCCCCGCACCGGTAAGGTGCGGGCGGTGGTCGGCATGCTGGCGGATAAAGATATCGCCGGCACGCTCGCGTGTCTGCGCGGGCAGGTGGATGTCTGGTATTGCGCCTCCCTTGACGCGCCGCGCGCCGCCAGCGCCGCGCAGCTGGCCGCCCATCTTGACAGAGACGCGCAACGGTTCGAGGATGTGCTAAGCGCCTGGCATCAGGCCATAGCGGACGCCGCGCCGGAGGGTTGTGTGCTGGTTTTCGGCTCTTTCCATACCGTGGCACCGGTCATGGCGCTGGCTGAAAGGGAGAATTATTGTGGCGAGTAAATTTCAGAACCGCCTGGTGGGGACCATTATTCTTGTCGCCCTTGGCGTCATCATTCTGCCCGCTCTGCTGGACGGTAAAAAGAAACACTATCAGGACGAGTTTGCCGCCATTTCGCTGGTGCCGAAGCCCGGCGATAGCAATGAGCTCGATGCGACGCCGTCAGCCAGCCAGCAACTGCCGAGCCAGCCGCCGGAAGGGGCGGGAGAAGCGGTAGAACAATCCAGCCGGCCGGCCGATAGCGGTCAGCCAGCGGCGCCGTTGCACGACGCCGCCAGCAGTTCCCGCCAGCCGGAAACCGTGGTGCCGCCGGAGATGAAAACCACGCCGCCCGCGGCGGTCAAGCCTGAGCCCAAACGGGCCGCGCGGCCGGAGAGCAAACCGGTGCCCAAACCGCAGGCGCCGAAGCACGACAATGGACTGGCCGCCGAGCAGGCGCCGAAGGGGCAGGCGTGGGTGGTGCAGTTGGGCGCGCTGAAAAACACCGATAAAGTGTCGGAAATCGTCGCTAAGCTGCGGCGGTCGGGCTATCGCGTTTATACCTCGCCGTCGGCGCCGGTACAGGGGCAGATTACGCGGATATTTGTTGGCCCGGATGCATCCAAGGAAAAACTGCAATTCGCGCTCGGCGAATTGAATCAATTGAGCGGCCTTAACGGCCAATTGCGACCTTATAGCGTACGCTAAACTTTTGCCGTTCCTCTGTGCGGGTGCGGCACAATGCCAAGGGGCCCGACGTGAGGCGGTGCCGTGGCGCGGGTTGTGACCATCACGCTTTGGCGCGGCAGGATGCTCAGCCTTCTCCTCGCGGGGCGCTGGGCGGTCGGTCGGTGCGCCGCTTCGCGCTATCTGATTGCGGCGATTGGTTTTTTTTTAATCGCCGTTATTTATTTAAACAGGGGGAATAAATCCCCTACGCAAACGTTTTCTTTTTCTGTTAGAATTCGCCGCGAACCAGCTGACCGGGCGAATGATCAAGGGATTCATGCATGATCTGGGTTGATTACGTCATTATCGGCATCATTGTTTTTTCCGCTCTGGTGAGTCTGATTCGCGGGTTCGTGCGCGAGGCATTATCTTTAGTGACCTGGGCCAGTGCATTTTTTGTCGCTAGCCACTACTATAGTTACCTTGCGGTATACTTCACCCGTTTTGAAGAGCAGATGGTGCGCAACGGTATCGCGATTGCTCTGCTGTTCGTGGCGACCCTGATTGTTGGGGCGATCGTCAATTACGTAATTAGTTCGCTGGTGGAGCGGACCGATTTATCCGGCACCGACCGGGTGCTTGGCGTCTGTTTCGGCGCGCTGCGGGGCATTTTGATCGTGTCGGCGGCGCTGTTCTTTCTTGACACCTTCACCGGTTTCTCCCACAGCCAGGACTGGCAGCAGTCCCAGCTGATACCGCAATTCAGCGGTATCATCAGATGGTTTTTTGACTATCTGCAAAGCACGTCGAGTTCTTACCGAGGCAGTAGTTGTCCCGGTAACGCTGATGAGGAAATGACAACATGTGCGGTATTGTCGGAATCGCCGGTTTTATGCCGGTCAACCAGTCTATCTATGATGCATTAACGGTGTTGCAGCACCGTGGGCAGGATGCGGCAGGCATCGTTACCATTGATGCATTAAATTGCTTTCGCCTGCGTAAAGCCAATGGACTGGTTAAGGATGTTTTCGAGGCCCGGCATATGCAACGCTTGCAGGGCAATATGGGCGTGGGCCATGTCCGCTACCCGACCGCCGGCAGCTCCAGCGCCTCCGAGGCGCAGCCGTTCTACGTCAACTCCCCGTTCGGCATCACCCTGGCGCACAACGGTAACCTGACCAACGCCCCCGAATTGCGTAAAAAGCTGTTTGAAAATGGTCGGCGCCATGTCAATACCACCTCCGACTCGGAAATCCTGCTTAACATCTTCGCCGCGGAGCTGGATCGTTTCCCGGATTACCCGCTGGAGGCGGACAACATTTTCGCGGCGGTGGCGGCGACCCATCAGCAAATCCGCGGTGCCTACGCCTGCGTCGGCATGATAATCGGCCACGGCCTGTTTGCTTTTCGCGATCCCAACGGCATCCGCCCTCTGGTTATCGGCAAACGCACGCTGGCGGACGGGCGCAATGAGTATATCGTGGCCTCCGAAAGCGTGGCGCTGGATACGCTAGGATTCGATTTCCTGCGCGACATCGCGCCGGGCGAGGCGGTGTACGTCACGGAAAAAAGGCAGCTGTTTACCCGGCAGTGCGTCGAGAACCCCCGGCATCATCCGTGCCTGTTCGAGTATGTCTATTTCGCCCGGCCGGATTCGTTCATCGATAAAATTTCGGTCTACAGTGCCCGCGTGCGCATGGGCCAGATGCTGGGCAAGAAAATCGCCCGCGAGTGGGAAGATCTCGATATCGATGTGGTGATCTCGATTCCGGAAACCTCCTGCGATATCGCGCTGGAGATAGCCCGCATCCTCAACAAACCCTATCGTCAGGGTTTTGTGAAAAACCGTTACGTCGGCCGCACCTTTATCATGCCCGGTCAGCAAGTCCGCCGGCAGTCGGTACGTCGTAAGCTCAACGCCAACCGCGCCGAATTCCGCGACAAAAATGTGCTGTTGGTGGACGACTCCATCGTGCGCGGTACGACCTCGGAGCAAATCGTTGAAATGGCGCGCGAGGCGGGCGCCCGCCACGTTTACCTGGCCTCCGCCGCGCCGGAAATCCGCTTCCCGAACGTGTACGGCATCGATATGCCCAGCGCGTCCGGGCTGATTGCCCACGGTCGTGAGGTGGACGAAATCCGGCAGCTTATCGGCGCTGATGCACTGATATTCCAGGATTTGGCCGATTTGGAACGGGCGGTGCGGGAAGATAATCCCGACGTGGAGCAATTTGAATCCTCGGTATTTAACGGTATCTACGTCACGCGTGACGTGGATCAGCGCTATCTCGATTATCTGGAGTCGCTGCGCAACGATGATTCCAAAGCGCTGCGCGCCCAGACTGAGGTCGAAAACCTGGAAATACATAACGAAGGTTGATCGGTACCGCGCGGGTACAGTAGGCTGTGCCGCTGTACCCGCGCTTTATGGTAACTGGTCATCTCTACCCGGGCGGTCAAACGCGCCGGGTTTTTTTATCGTCTTTCCTACTGGCGGGAGTTGAGGTATGAAACGTCTGATTGTCGGTATCAGCGGCGCCAGCGGCGCCGTGTATGGCGTCCGCCTGCTACAGGTGCTGAGCACGCTGCCGGAGATTGAAACCCATCTGGTCATGAGCCCGGCCGCGCGGCAAACCCTGGCGCTGGAGACGACGTATAGCCTGCGCGAAGTGCAGGCGCTGGCGGATGTGGTGCATGATTCCCGCGACATTGCCGCCAGCATCAGCTCTGGTTCATTCCAGACCCTCGGGATGGTTATCCTGCCCTGTTCGATGAAAACCCTCTCCGGTATCGTCAATAGCTACAGCGATGGGCTGCTGACGCGCGCGGCGGATGTGGTGCTAAAGGAGCGGCGCCGGTTGGTGCTCGGGGTGCGTGAAACGCCGTTGCATCTGGGCCACCTGCGCCTGATGACCCTGGTGGCCGAGCTCGGCGCGGTCATCATGCCCCCGGTTCCGGCCTTTTATCACCGGCCCGCCCAGGTCAGCGACATCATAGACCAAACGGTCAACCGCACGCTGGATCAATTCGATCTGGTACTGCCGCAAGATCTGTTTCAGCGTTGGCAGGGCGACTGACGCCAGCGGCCAGGCATATACCCAATTTAGCAATAATTCGTATAATAATTGTTAATTAAAATAACATTTATTAAATAATGAATATGCTGGGTAAATGGATGGTGCAGCGCCGCCGCGTTCAGCGCGTACGCGGCGCGACACATGGCATGAAATGTGCAATGGTTCCGGCGGAAAAGGACACACGCTATGCCGGGCAATGAATAATTATACTGAGGGTCATTTATGAAAAAGCTGGTAAAAGTTCTTCCTTTGGTGGCGGCGCTGGCTTACGCGGGCAGCGCGTTTGCCGCAGTACCCAAAAACATCAAAATTGGCACCGATCCGACCTATGCCCCTTTTGAATCGAAAAACGCCAGCGGCGAGCTGGTCGGTTTCGACATCGATTTGGCCAAAGATCTGTGTAAACGTATTGAGGCCAAGTATACCTTCGTCGAAAGCGATTTCGATGCGCTGATCCCGTCGCTGAATGCGAAAAAAATCGACGCAATTATCTCCTCGTTGTCGATCACCGAAAAACGCCAGCAGGAAATCGACTTTACCGATAAGCTTTACGCCGCCAACGCGCGCCTGATCGCCAAAGCCGGCAGCCCGATTACCCCGCCGCTGGACTCCCTGCACGGCAAACGCGTGGGCGTATTGCAGGGGGCGACCCAGGAAGCCTACGCCAATGCGATGTGGCAGCCGAAGGGAGTGGATGTGGTCGCCTATCAAAACCAGGATCTCATCTATGCCGATTTGACCTCCGGCCGTATCGATGCGGCATTTCAAGACGAAGTCGCCGGCTGCGAAGGCTTCCTGAAACAGTCCGCGGGCAAAGGCTATAGTTTCGCCGGTCCAGCGGTGAAAGACGACAAATTCTTCGGCGTCGGTACCGGCATGGGATTGCGTAAAGACGAAACCGATTTGAAAGACGCGCTGAATAAAGCCTTCACCGAGATGCGTAAGGATGGGACTTACGAGAAATACGCGAAATAATATTTTGATTTTGACGTCTACGGTGGTTAATCCTGTCATAGAGCAACGGCCCGTGGTGTCACGGGCCACGCCGGTATTTCTCCTCCGCCAGGACAGATATGATCGATGCTTTTTGGTTATTCGCAATTAATTATCAACGGCGCGCTGGTGACGCTTGAGCTGGCGCTCAGCTCCGTTTTACTGTCGGTGGTCATCGGTCTTATCGGCGCCGGCGCCAAACTTTCCCGCAGCAGCGTGTTGGCGTGCTGCTTTGAAGGCTATACCACTCTGATTCGCGGCGTGCCCGACCTGGTGCTCATGCTGCTGATTTTTTACGGTTTGCAAATCGCCCTGAACAGCCTGACGGAAGCCGTCGGTCTGGATCAGATCTATATCGCCCCGATGAGCGCAGGCATTATCACGCTGGGTTTTATCTACGGGGCCTATTTCACGGAAACCTTCCGCGGGGCGTTTTTGGCGGTGCCGCGCGGTTAAATCGAAGCGGCCACCGCGTTTGGTTTCAGCGGCGCGCAGACCTTCAGACGCATTCTGTTTCCCGCCATGATGCGCTTCGCGCTGCCCGGTATCGGCAATAATTGGCAGGTTATTTTAAAGGCCACCGCCTTGGTATCGCTGCTGGGGTTGAATGACGTCGTGTAGGCCACCCAACTGGCGGGGTAAGCGTACGCCCAGTGCCGTCTGTTAATTCCCCATCAAGTTATTGAAGATGATGTCCATTATTTTTTTAATGGGCGCAATTCATGAAACAAACCCCACCAAAACCCTCAAGACGTCGGCCCAATTTCCCGCTGGACTTTAAAATTAAGCTGGTTGA
>NZ_JBLKSS010000009.1:0-43942 GCF_047607725.1 Sodalis sp. (in: enterobacteria)
ACTCAAACCGGGATGGAAATAAAAGTTATTAAAATCAATACAATGTGAAAATGCAATGAGCATAAGCGTGTAACGTAGGTTTACTGTCTCATACAACAAACCCACCAATAATTCAAGACGTCCTCCACGGGGCGCTTACTTGCTGGCACGTGAACGGCTGACGCTCGCGCGGCGCGCGCTGCTGCTTCAGCCAGAAGCGCTAAGCTGGCGCTGGCAAGATCCCGCGACGCTGACGCTTTCTTTCAGCCTGCCTGCCGGCAGTTATGCCACAGCGGTAGTGCGTGAATTGCTGGACGCTCCCGCCGATATCGCCCACTAGTCCGCCGCCGGCCCGCTGACGTCAGCACGAAACCTTTCAGCTAGGGCATTCCCGGCGCGAGATGCACGTCCCGCAACGGCTAAATTTGCTGCAACCACTGAATTGCCGGCTTCACCACGGTGACGTTTCATGCCATTATTGCTTTATATTCCCGCCCCGATTTTTCGCCGGTGTCGCTGACCGGCGGCGGGCCAGGCCAGTTTTTTGCCTTTCACCGTAGGGCGGCGTGGTGCGGGTGATTTTCTTATAAAGTCAAAAAACACTATGCGCATACTTTTAAGCAATGATGATGGCATTCATGCGCCGGGCATTCAGCAGCTGGCGGTCGCGTTGCGCCAGCTTGCTACCGTGCAGATCGTGGCGCCGGACCGTGACCGCAGCGGCGCGTCCAATTCGCTAACGCTGGACGTGCCGCTGCGCACGCAAACCCAGCCCAACGGCGATATCGCCATCCTCTCCGGTACTCCCACCGACTGCGTCTATCTCGGCGTCAATGCCTTAATGCGTCCCGGCCCGGATATCGTCGTGTCGGGCATTAACGCCGGGCCGAATCTGGGTGATGACGTGATTTATTCCGGCACTGTCGCCGCCGCGATGGAGGGGCGTCATCTGGGCTATCCGGCGCTGGCGGTGTCGCTCGACGGCAGCCGTCATTTCGCCACCGCCGCCGCCGTCACCTGTCGCCTGCTGCGTGCGCTGACCCGCACGCCGCTGCGCACCGGCAAGATTCTCAACGTCAATGTCCCCGACCTGCCGCTATCGTCAATCAAGGGCTGCAAAGTGACCCGCTGCGGCAGCCGTCATCCCGCCAGCGAAGTCATCCGCCAAACGGATCCGCGCGGCCGCGAAATGCTGTGGATCGGACCGCCGGCCGGCTCGTTTGATGAAGGGCCGGGCACCGATTTCGAGGCCGTCAGTCAGGGCTATGTCTCACTGACACCGCTACAGGTGGATCTCACCGCCAACGCCGCGCTGCCCGTGCTGAGCGACTGGCTCGGCGATACCGAGGGACTCGCTCCATGGTAGACGGACGCACGCAGACGTTGCTGGCGCAGCTGCGTCAGCAGGGCATCCGCGATGAACGCCTGCTGCAGGCTATGGAGGCGGTGCCGCGCGAACGTTTTATCGACGAGGCTTTCGAGCATAAAGCCTACGATAACACCGCGCTGCCCATCGGACTCGGTCAAACCATTTCCCAACCTTATATCGTGGCGCGTATGACCGAACTGCTGGCGCTGCGGCCGGAATCGCGGGTGCTGGAAATCGGCACCGGCTCCGGCTATCAGACCGCCATTCTGGCCCATTTGGTGAAGCACGTCTGTTCGGTGGAGCGGATCAAAAAATTGCAGTGGCAGGCCAAGCGCAGGCTGAAACTGCTTGATCTGCATAATATCTCTACCCGTCACGGCGACGGTTGGCAGGGTTGGCCGTCGCGCGGGCCGTTTGACGCCATCATCGTGACGGCGGCGGCGCCGGAAATTCCCCAGGCGCTGATGGCGCAACTGGATGAGGGCGGCGTGATGGTGCTGCCGGTCGGCGAAGAGCAGCAGTATTTGACGCGGGTGCGGCGCAAGGGCGGGGAATTCGTGGTCGACACCGTGGAGGCGGTCCGATTCGTTCCGCTGGTGAAAGGCGAACTAGCCTGACGCCCAACGCTTAAATTTCTATACAAGTGTTTAATGGCGTGCACGACCGGTTGTTGCTAGCATTAACGGCAGTATAATTATTATCTCAGAAATAGCTGAAAATACTCCTGTTACTGAGACAATAAGCATTAAAAGGATGTATAACACATAATGTCTGGCCAATTTGGAATGATGACTGGCGTTGCTGCCATAGGGGAGAATTGAGCATGGGAAGCCCGAAGTGCGCGTGGCGCCGCGTTGCTGTCTGTGCCATGGCGAGTATGTGGCTGGCGGGATGCGCTAACAATGAAACCAGCGCACCGATAAGCAGCGTGGGCGGCGGTAACGACGCCGGCGGCTACAGCGGCAATGCCGCCACCGTCGAGAGTGCGCCGCAGCTGGGCCAGCCGCGCGGCGCGGCCGCGGTCAGCGGGGGTGCGCAGAGCCAGGTCAATGTCTCCCCACAAGGAAATATTGTTTACAATAGAAGCTATGACAGCATTCAGAAAGGTTCCTATTCCGGCGCGACGTATCAGGTAAAACGTGGCGATACGCTGTTCTATATCGCCTGGATTACTGGAAACGACTACCGGGATTTGGCGCAAAGGAACAATATCCCGGAACCTTACAGCCTCAACGTAGGTCAGACTTTGCAGGTGGGTAACGGAACGACGCCGATTACCGGCAATGCGTCGGCGGGAACCGTCCTGGCGTCCAACGCCAATCAGGCCAATACCGGTGTTGTGGTAGCACCCGTTCCTACCTCGAATATACAATTGACAGAATCAAGTGTTGCTTCTAATAAAAGCAATAGCTATCCTGAAAGTTCAAGTAAACAGAGTGTAGGGAAAATGTTGCCATCGTCCAATGGCAAAATGTTACCTACCGCCGGCACCGTTGTTACCATAACCGCGCCGGTTGCAGCACCCAGCACGGCACCAGCCGCCACGGCAATCACCGGTTGGCGTTGGCCGACGGATGGGAAGATCATTGACAACTTTTCCGCCGCGGAAGGTGGTAACAAAGGGGTTGATATCTCCGGTTCCCGAGGACAACCGATTTTGGTGACCGCCAACGGCAGAGTGGTTTATGCCGGCAATGCCTTGCGAGGATACGGTAATCTCATCATTATCAAACACAATGATGATTACTTGAGCGCCTACGCCCACAACGATACGATGCTGGTCCGAGAACAACAAGAAGTCAGGGCGGGGCAAAAAATCGCTACCATGGGTAGCACTGGAACCAGCACAACCAGATTGCATTTTGAAATTCGTTACAAGGGGAAATCCGTAAACCCGCTGCGTTATCTTCCGCAGCGATAAATTGGCGGAACGTCTCGACGTTCTGTCCTGGGATCACGGGTAGGAGCCACTATGAGCCAAAATACGCTGAAAGTTAACGAGTTACATGAAAAGGCCGAATTCGATGAAAATGGGGCTGAATCATTTGACGAGAAGGCGCTAGTCGATGAGCTTGCTGATAATGATTTAGCTGAAGAAGAGCTGCTGTCTCAGGAGGCAAGCCAGCGTGTTCTGGACGCCACGCAGCTCTATCTGGGCGAGATTGGATACTCTCCGCTTCTTACCGCTGAGGAAGAGGTCTACTTTGCACGGCGCGCACTTCGGGGTGATATTGCCTCACGTCGCCGGATGATCGAAAGCAACCTGCGGCTGGTGGTGAAAATTGCCCGTCGTTACAGTAACCGCGGACTGGCGTTACTGGATTTAATCGAGGAAGGCAACCTCGGTCTGATTCGTGCGGTAGAGAAGTTTGATCCGGAACGAGGGTTCCGTTTCTCGACCTACGCCACCTGGTGGATTCGCCAGACGATTGAACGGGCCATCATGAATCAAACCCGGACTATCCGTCTGCCGATCCATATCGTGAAAGAGCTGAACGTCTATTTACGCACCGCGCGTGAACTGTCGCACAAACTCGATCACGAGCCGAGCGCGGAAGAAATCGCCGAGCAGCTGGATAAACCCGTGGAAGACGTTAGCCGTATTCTGCGTCTGAACGAGCGTATCACCTCGGTGGATACCCCGCTGGGGGGCGACTCCGAGAAGGCGCTGCTGGATATTCTGTCCGATGAAAAAGACAGCGGTCCGGAAGACACCACGCAGGACGATGACATGAAGCAGAGCATCGTCAAGTGGCTGTTCGAGCTGAATGCCAAGCAGCGTGAAGTGCTGGCCAGACGTTTCGGCCTGCTGGGTTATGAAGCCGCGACGCTTGAAGATGTGGGCCGTGAAATTGGTCTGACCCGCGAACGCGTGCGTCAGATTCAGGTGGAAGCTTTGCGTCGCCTGCGGGAGATCCTGCAGGGTCAAGGCTTGAGTATCGAAGCGCTGTTCCGCGAATAATCGCAGCGCCATTCCGTGAAATCATTGCAGCGCCGTTTCGTGACGCATTGCGAGGCGCCGTAGTTGGAATGGTTGTGTTGGAATAGTTCTGTCGCTGGCGCCGAAGGGCGCCAACCTATCAAGTCCGTCGGGGTGAATGAGTTTTGTTGCAGCGGCTCCGCTAGCAGATCATTTTCTTCAGCCGGTAGAGCCATTCCAGCGCCTGGCGCGGCGAAAGCGCGTCGGGATCCAGGTTTTCCAGCGCCTCGACCGCCGGCGAAATAGGCGGCTCTTCCGGCTGCAGCAGCGAGAGCTGCGAACCGTCCACGCTGCCTGTCGCCGCGCCGGTGGACAACGTTTCCAATTCCCTGAGCTTCTGGCGTGCGCGCTTGATAACCTCCCGCGGCACCCCCGCCAGCGCCGCCACCGACAGGCCGTAACTCTTGCTGGCGGCTCCCTCCTGTACGCTGTGCATAAAGGCGATGGTGTCGCCATGCTCCACCGCATCCAGATGCACGTTGACCACGCCTTCCATTTTCTCCGGCAGGGTGGTCAGCTCGAAATAGTGCGTGGCGAACAATGTCATGGCCTTGATGCGGCCAGCCAGATTCTCCGCGCAGGCCCAGGCCAGCGACAGCCCATCGTAGGTCGAGGTACCGCGGCCGATTTCATCCATCAGCACCAGACTCTGACGCGTGGCGTTATGCAGAATGTTGGCGGTCTCGGTCATCTCCACCATGAAGGTGGAGCGGCCGGAAGCCAGATCGTCCGCGGCGCCGACGCGGGTAAAGATGCGATCCACCGGCCCTATGACGGCCTGCTCGGCCGGGACAAAACTGCCGATATACGCCAACAGCACGATCAGGGCGGTTTGGCGCATATACGTGCTCTTACCGCCCATATTGGGACCGGTAATGATCAGCATACGCCGCACGTCGGACAACATCAGCGGATTAGCGATAAAGGGCTCGCTCAGCACCTGCTCAACGACGGGATGGCGGCCGCCGGTGATGTGGATGCCCGGCCGTGAATCAATCGTCGGACACACATAGTTCAGCGTTTCAGCGCGCTCGGCCAGATTGCACAGGACATCCAGCTCCGCCAGCGCCGCTGCGCTTTGCTGTAGCGCCGCCAAATGGGGCAACAGCAGATCGAAGAGCTCATCGTACAGCGCTTTTTCCAACGCCAGCGCCTTGCTATTCGAGGTCAGGACCTTGTCTTCGTATTCCTTCAGCTCAGGAATGATGTAGCGCTCGGCGTTTTTCAGCGTTTGACGCCGCACGTAATGAATGGGCGCCAGATGGCTTTGGCCGCGGCTCAGCTGAATAAAATAGCCGTGCACGGCGTTGAAGCCAACCTTAAGCGTCTCCAGCCCAGTTTTTTCCCGCTCGCGCAGCTCAAGACGGTCGAGATAATCGGTCGCGCCCGCCGCCAGGCAGCGCCATTCGTCCAGTTCTGCATGGTATCCCGGAGCGATGACGCCGCCGTCGCGCACCAGCACTGGCGGCGACTCGATAATGGCCCGCGCCAGCAAATCGCGCAGCGTCTCAAATTCTCCGACCCGATCCAGTAACAGTGGCAAATAGGAATTTGACTTGCCCTCGAGCAGCGTTTGAATGGTCGGCAGCTGTGCAAAGGCATGGCGCATGCGCGCCAGATCGCGCGGACGCGCCGAACGCAACGCCAGACGCGCCAGCACCCGCTCCAAATCCCCGACCTGACGCAGCAGCGGCTGTAGATCCGCCACTCGATCTTGCAGCGCGCGAATACTTTCCTGGCGGTGGGTGAGGGTGGTTATCTCGCGGGTAGGCATGTGCAGCCAGCGTTTCAGCATCCGGCTGCCCATCGGCGTGACCGTGCGGTCGAGGACATCCGCCAGCGTATTTTCGCCGCCGCCGCTGAGGTTTTGCGTCAACTCCAGATTACGCCGCGTCGCGGCATCCATCACGATACCGTCCTGCTGACGCTCCAGGGTAACGGCGCGAATGTGCGGCAGCGAGGTGCGCTGGGTATCCTTGGCGTATTGCAGCAGACAGCCGGCGGCACGCAGGGCCAGCTGCGCCCGCTCAATGCCAAAGCCGGTTAAATCGCGGGTACTGAACTGCATAGTGAGCTGCTGGCGGGCGGTATCCAGCTCGAACTCCCACAGCGGCCGGCGACGCTGGCCGCGGCGGTGCTCGATGAGCGCCATATCCTCCAGCGTTTCGGGATAGAGCAGCTCCGCCGGATTGGTGCGCTGTAGTTCCGCGGCCATGGCCTCGCGGTCCGCCGGCTCCGAGACCAGGAAGCGGCCCGAGGTGATATCAAGCGTAGCGTAACCAAAGCCCTGCGGCGCCTGCCAGAGGGCGGCCAGCAGGTTATCCTGGCGTTCGTTGAGCAGCGCTTCGTCGCTCAGGGTGCCGGGGGTGACGATGCGGACCACGCGACGCTCCACCGGCCCTTTGGTGGTGGCGGGATCGCCTATCTGTTCACAGATAGCCACCGACTCCCCCAGCGCCACCAGCTTGGCCAGATAATTTTCTACCGCATGATAGGGAACGCCGGCCATGGGTATCGGTTCGCCGGCGGAGGCGCCCCGTTTGGTGAGAGAGATGTCCATCAGCTGCGACGCGCGTTTGGCGTCGTCATAAAATAACTCGTAAAAGTCCCCCATCCGATAGAACAGCAGGATATCCGGGTGCTGCGCCTTCAGTTTCAGGTACTGCTGCATCATCGGGGTGTGGGCTTCAATGCCATTATCCTCTTTATTTTTCAATTGATTACGCTTCCTTTTTTTATTTTTTGGGGCGTTATTGGGGCTTTTTCAGCATGTCACATTGCTTCGAGCGCTTCCCAAATTCGTAAATTTTCTGCACAACTTTCGTTTTCCATCCAGCGACCATATACACGGATTAGCATTGAGTAGTCAGCGTGGCCCATCTGTTTAGCGATAAATACGATGTTACCGTCTGCCGTCAAATTCCAACACGCGAACGTATGCCGGAGCTGGTAAACGGTTCTGTAGCGGATCCCTGAGCGTCGTACTATGTTTTTCCACAACACCCTTATGCTAGTTGTTCGATATAAAATATTAAACTGATTATTTCTACACGTTGTGGCTGGTAAAAAGACGGGGTGAATGTCAATAGCCTCTGGTTTTTTGTGCAATCCCTCCATTTTTACTTGTAATGCAGGAAGCATCTCAGTAAATTTTCTCTGCCCTGAAAGGGCGGATAGCACAGGGGGAAAAAGTTGAATTGTTCTGATCTCATCAGTTTTTGGTTTTTTTATCTTACCATCAGAATATGCTCTTGAAACTGTAAGTGTTTTTTTTTACCAAGTCGATATCTTCCCACGCTAGTGCACTGATCTCACCAGGACGCATACCAGTATAAACCATTAGTGTTATTATATTTGCATTAGATTCATGTGTGCATGCTGCTTGTGCTCTTCTGAATTCGTCTAGCGTGAATGGATCAGGGTCAGAGGTTGATTTTTTGGCTGGCCGTAGCTCATTCGCTAAATGATTTTTGGTGTAACCATCCTGTTCAGCAAAACGTAAAAATCCTCGCATCGCTGCCATGTAATGGTTTGTTGTGCTGGCTGCACGAGTGTTAAGTAGTTCAGAGCGTAATCGCATTATATCCTCTGGACAGATAGCATCTATCAAGCGTGAAGGACCAAATATGCTCAAGCACTGGTTAAATGCTATATCGTAGCGGCGCTGTGCCGCGTGACCTATGTCAGTATACTTCAATGCTTTATACTCATCACATAGTGTATTTAGACGAATACCAGCCCGTTTGCAACTTCCATCAAATTGTAAGGCTCGTTCAGATTCAGGGAAGTGTGCATGATATAAAAACACTCCGCTTTTTATTTCGTGGTTTATAGCAGCTAATTTTCCAGTAGCATACTTGATATTAGATTTCGTTGGGGGGAGTCTAAGAGACTCCCTGCATCGTTGGCCTTTATAATGGAACGTAATCCGTAGAGATTTTCCGTGGATGGCTACGCCTCGTGGCATTATTGAATCGGCTTGCTTTCCGCCCATCGGTCAAATTCCTCAAGATTAATTACCTTCCTGTTGTCTGGCGCTCGTCGCCAAAGCCTCCCTTCAGGCCATACCCCTTTATTGATTTTTTCGTATATCGCTGATCGGCTGTATCCTGTAAGTTCGGCAGCTCTTTCAATACGCACCCATTTATTAATCATTGGTCATACCTCAATACGACCGTTCAACATACTAATATGCTGTTCGGATTGATTTTAATTTTTGAAAATCAGTTTTAAATAAAAGCTAGTGCATTATGCTAGATTACTATCGGTTCGGCGCAGTGTTACTGCGCCCCGTAGTTATTCAGAACGTGGCTCGATGGCGACAACAGGGATGGCGGGATATAGCGGTCCGTCCCGTTTTCGCGGCAGTGCATGGCCAACTCTCTGGCGCTGTGCGTGCCGCTCTTGTTGAAAATTACCCGCAAGCGGTTTTCAACCGTGCGGTTAGAAATCTTCAGCCGACGGGCGACATCCTTTGCGGTCAGACCATGCAGGGTGAAAAAGATGATTTCCCATTCTTTCTCGGTAAACCGCCTATACCGGTCAAACATCGCAGGACGCGGAGCCTCCCCGTCCACGCATTTCAGCGTCGAGCCGAACGCAAACGGGCGCACATGGCAGACAGTGCCGATGCACCCGAATTCCACGTCCTCCGACTGGTCATTAACGCAGTCGAATTGCGGGTAGAAATCGAACAGGTAGGGCTGCACGTAAGCGTACGCCCAGCGCCGTCTGTTAATTCCCCATCAAGTTATTAAAGATGATGTCCATTATTTTTTTAATGGGCGCAATTCATGAAACAAACCCCACCAAAACCCTCAAGCGTCGTCCAAATTTCCCGCTGGACTTTAAAATTAAGCTGGTTGAACAGGCGCTCCAGCCCGGCGTATCCATTGCCAAGCTGGCACGGGATAACGGTATCAATGACAATTTGCTGTTCAACTGGCGCCAGCTCTACCGTCAGGGCAAGTACGGTGTCCAACCTAAAAACCCCACTACACAGCAGGCTGAGCTACTGGTGGTTACACTCACCACCGAACCATCACCCTTACGTTCTCCTTTACCCTCAGCCGAACCCGTTACTTGCGACATTGAGTTCACCGGTGCCCGGTTACGGCTGGCCGGCAATCTGACACCGGCGCTGTTATGCGCACTTATCCATGAACTCAAAGGCCCGCAATCATGATGGGCTTACCGGCGGGCACCSGTGAACTCAATGTCGCAAGTAACGGGTTCGGCAGAGGGTAAAGGAGAACGTAAGGGTGATGGTTCGGCGGTGAGTGTAACCGCCAGTAGCTCAGCCTGCTGTGTAGTGGGGATTTTAGGTTGAACACCGAATTTGCCCTGACGGTAGAGCTGGCGCCAGTTGAACAGCAAATTGTCATTGATACCGTTATCCCGTGCCAGCTTGGCAATGGGTACGCCGGGCTGGAGCGCCTGCTCAACCAGCTTAATTTTAAAGTCCAGCGGGAAATTGGGACGACGTCTTGAGGGTTTTGGTGGGGTTTATTTCATGAATTGCGCCCATTAAAAAAATAATGGACATCATCTTTAATAACTTGATGGGGAATTAACAGACGGCGCTGGGCGTACGCTTACGTTAATTTTAGGTGCGTGAATACGACGCGTTTGTTGAGAGAAAAAACGGAATGTTATCGCACCTTAAATAAGGCAAGCGTTTTTTTACATGCGGTCTGCGGTTTAGGTTCACCGTTGTAAAGATTCCCGGGCCAGAAGTGAGGTACCTACGGCGGCCAGTCCGCTGTGCCGGAACCGAGGTAAATCCTATCAGGAGCTGGTGCGTGGGTCCCTCCGGCCGCTGTAGCGTCTTTTTGGCTTGCCGCCAGCCGTGCAAACAAGAAGATTGCGCTAAAGATGAGAAATGAAAGCAAGGCTACCCGATTCAGCGATATCGACATCCTTGGTGCGGTGCAATGAATACGGCTTACGGTGCGCCGAAGGCGAACGCTGGCCTGTCAGTGCCGGGTTATTTTGAATAGAGGACGGGGGCCAAACGCGTGATAGGGATGAGAAGGCGTAGCTGGCGCTGGGGAGGGGAAATGAGGATACAGCGCGGGGTCAGCGTGAAGCGATGGGGAAAGAGCAAGCTAATCATGAGGTGTAAATTAGCTGCTCCTAAAAAATTATTCGGTGTTTAGCGTGATATTGCCAGATTGGCACCCCACCACCATCATACCTGTCGCGACAAAAAATGGCAGACTCGCACCCGATGGAAACGCTATTGACAGACTTACGCCTGTGGCAAGCAAATTTAATACGAGAGGAAATTTATTCGCCATCTTGCACAAATTATGGCATATCGGGGCAGCCATTTTTATACCGCTATTGGCAACCGAGCAAATTCGCGAAGCAAAAGCGGAAATATCATCGTAGACCGTGGCTTTTGTTGCTAAAGGGACGATGTTATTTCGGGCAATAGCGGGGCCGTCTGGAAAATAAGCAGGGAGTGAATTCATAAAAAATTATCCATAATTTAGTGAGATTTTTTCCTTAATAATCTCTGTTTCCCAGGGTTGGTAAGGCGGTGTGAACGCTACACCAGTGATAAATTAGAGTATTATCGTTAACAATTATCTTCACTCTGGCGCTGTTATGCAAGTGTTGGCATGCATAACGGCGGGTCACGTCACACTCTCGCTCTTTGTCAGACGATAAATCATGCCTAAAAAAATAGATAAATTAGCAATATTACGCGAGATTAAATTTTAACGACGGGAAATGTGTTCTATTCCCTGAGGGGCACCATTGAGAAGAGGATCCTCTCCGGCTATATCCAGATTATTCTATTTTCTCAGAACGACCGTGCGGTGCGTGGTAAATATTTCGTCAATGCGCGGTAATAGCGTAGAGGATCCGTGACGATTACGGTGCAAAACCATTAGAACCTGTGCATGCAAAAAGGCGAAAAAAGAATAAATATCGACTCACCGATAACATAGTGGCACCCCAACACCGACATGGGATAGACCCTGTGGCTAAGACAAAGCCATGTCAGAAGTCGATGAGTCGTTAACCGATGCCCGGGCAGGGATTCTGCCCCCCGCGCTGTAGTACTTCCGCCCCGGCGTTCTTTATGAAGCACCGATATGAGCTAAATGGCGCACAGGAGTGGACGGTGCGTAAGAGGCCAGCGCGCGAACCGCTTCAGCCGAACAGATGAAGTCAGCAGAGCCGGCGCTTAATGGAAAGAGTGGCAGTAGGGCGCGCAGGGCGCTGCTAAGAGGAGAGGTGAAATGTTGCTACGTCCCGGTGAGCGTGGAGCGCCCTAAGATGTGATTTTCCCGGTAGCTCGCACTGAAGTACCGTTATGGGATGATTAAACAGCGCAGGGACACAATCAGGCCGACCCACAGGGCGCTGCGAGAGAGGATGACCTACGCCATGACTTGACGCCCGATAACCCCAACCCCGGCAGGTCCGAGCCCGCAGCGGCACGGTCAGGGTGGGCCCTGCCTCTGCAAGGGACGGCGGGCGCGAATGGAGTTCAGGGATGTGGATATCTGTGCGGCAGATTTTTCGTGGGCGATGAAGATACGCCGGGCGGCAAGACTGGCAGAATGCGGAGGGGCAGTAGGCACAAAGTAAAAAAGGTGTTATGCCGCGAAGAAAAACACCTTTTAAAACAGTGCGATATGAACTTATCAGTTCATGCCGTATTTTTTCAATTTCTTACGCAGGGTGCCGCGGTTGATGCCCATCATCTGTGCCGCGCGGGTCTGATTGCCGCGGGTGTATTGCATCACCATGTCCAACAAAGGCTGTTCTACTTCAGCCAATACCAGCTCATAGAGGTCGTTGACGTCCTGACCGTTCAATTGAGCAAAATAGTTCTTCAGTGCTTGCTTTACCGAGTCACTCAGGGGTTTTTGCGTTACCTGATCCTGAGAGTTAACGGTGGAAACGGTCAGTACGTCAGAATTTACGCGTTGTTCGAACATAGTTCTGTCTGCTCTTTTTTCTATTACGTAAGATTTGCAAAGTATGCCTCCAACGCCTCCAGCTGTTCGCTGGCATCCTCAATGGCGTTGAATGTGCGCCTAAACTGGTTGTCGGGGGCATGCGCCTGTAAAGATCAGGACACGTGCTTACGAGCGATGCGGAATCCCTTGCCTGGACCATAAAAGTCGTGCAATTTCCTGACATGCTCCATCAACAAATGCTTCACATCGCCTAACGGCAGCGGCGGCGGCAGTTCCCCCGTATCCAGATAATGCTGGATTTCCCGGAAGATCCAGGGTCTTCCCTGAGCGGCGCGGCCTATCATCAGGGCATCCGCCCCGGTGTAATCCAGCATCGCTCTGGCTTTCTGCGGGTCAGTAATGTCTCCATTGGCGATAACCGGAATGGAAACACACTGCTTAACTGCCCGAATACTGTCGTACTCCGCGTCGCCGTTAAACAGACAGGCGCGAGTGCGGCCATGAATAGTGATGGCCTGTATACCACAATCTTCGGCCAATTGGGCAATTTGTACACAATTTCGGTGATCCGGCGCCCAGCCTGTGCGAATTTTCAGCGTCACCGGCACGTTGACGGCATGCACCACCGCCATCAGGATCCGCTTTATAAGATCCGGATATTGCAGCAATGCGGAGCCCGCCAATTTACGGTTCACTTTTTTGGCTGGGCAACCCATATTGATATCAATCAGCTGCGCGCCGTTCGCCACGTTAATGACGGCGGCGGCGGCCATATCAGCAGGATCGCTACCGGCAATTTGCACCGCCAGGATACCGGGTTCACCACTATGTACCATGCGCAAACGCGACTTATCCGTTCGCCATACCTCGGGGTTCGAGGACAGCATTTTCGAAACCGTTATTCCCGCTCCCATCGCGTGACACAAGGCTCTGAACGGGCAGTCTGTCACACCGGCCATCGGAGCCGCAATCAGGCAATTAGCGAGCTGAAGGTGTCCAATACGCATAGACAAAGAGAGACCATACTGTGTCCGCAAGGCGCGTATATTACGCATTTTTTTCATCAGATGAAAGGCCAAACTTTGAACAATACTGTGTCTGCGATCAATGACTGCGGTCTTTTTCGCATGGGTAGTACACTTTTCCCATTAAATACATAACGTTAACAAAATTAGCCTGTTTTGTGCGTTAACAAATTTTTCCTCACCCCCCGCGCAGGGCGAGCACATCGATTAAGCGCGGCTGACCGCGGCGCGGATCTGGCGGCACCGCGCCCCAGTTCGCCTTTAGCGCCGCAGACCGGTAATGCGGTACCATTCGTCTTTTTCGGCCCCCGGATCGAGGACGAAAGCCGCGGCATACGCCTGCGCCACGCTCTGTGCCTGGCTGGTCAAGATGCCGGACAGCCCCAGAAAGCCCCCCGGCCGCGGTAAATCAATAATGAGCGGCGCGAGTTCGCGCAATGGTCCGGCGAGGATATTCGCCACCACCACGTCGGCATGCAGCTCCTGCGGCTGCGCTTGCGGCAAGGCAAATATAGCGCCAAACGGTCCGCCACGCCGTTACGCTGAGCGTTGTCGCGGCTGGCCTGAATCGCTTGCGGGTCAATATCGATGCCGATAGCCATCGCCGCCCCCAATTTCAGGGCGGCGATGGCCAGAATGCCCGAACCACAGCCGAAGTCGATTACCGTCTTGCCGTGCAGGTCAAGACCGTCCAGCCATTGCAGGCACAAAGCGGTTGTCGGATGCGTACCGGTACCGAAGGCCAGGCCAGGATCCAGCATCACATTGACCGCCTCTGGGTCCGGCACCGGGCGCCAACTGGGGAAGATCCAGAGCCGTTCACCGAAGCGCATGGGATGAAAATTGTCCATCCATTCCCGCTCCCAGTCTTTGTCCTCCAACTGCTCGATTTTATGGACGAAACCGGCGCCCAGCAGCGGATGGCCCTGGAGAGCGTCCACGACGGCCGTTATATCGGTCGCGGCGTCATACAGGCCGATAACATCGGTATCTCCCCATAAGCGCGTCTCGCACGGCAGGGGCTCATATACGGGGGTGTCGTGGGTATCTTCAAAAGTAACCGACACCGCGCCGCTTTCCGTCAGCGCATCGCTCAAGGTATCGACCAGTTGGCCGGTGGTGGTGATTTTCAGTTGTATCCAAGGCATAGCGGTTCTCGTCATAACGATGAAACGGGTGTGGCGGCCGGCCGTCCAAAACGGTTGCCCGCCAAAAACGCCAGTAAGCTTATCGCCAGCGCCAGTACGATCGGGTGAAAGCCGCCCGGCTGTAGGTTGAAACCGGCCAAGAGGGCATAGCTTGCGCCGCCGGTTATCATGCTGCTCAAGGCGCTGGCGGCGTTGGCCCGCTCCCAGTAAAGACCCAGCACCAGCGGCCACAGAAATACCGCTTCCATGCCGCCGAACGCCAGCAGGTTAAGCCATATAATCATTTCCGGCGGACGCCAGGCGGCCAGCAACAGCAGCAGGCCCAGCACCAGCGTGACCAGGCTTGATATACGCTTTAGCCGGCGCTCGTTGGTCGCCTGCTTGGGCTGTAGGCTCAAATAGAGGTCTTTGATAATGGTGGCTGAAGATTGCAACAATTGCGCGTTAATCGTCGACATGATGGCCGCCAGCGGCGCCGCCAGAAAAATGCCCGCCAGCAGCGGCGGCAGCAACTGCACCATCAGGGTAGGGACCACCAGGTCGGGCACGTTCAGTCCGGGCAATACCGCGCGTCCTAAGGCGCCCGCCAGGTGCATGCCAAGCATTAATACCCCTATCACCACCGTGCCGAGGATCATGCCACGGTGGACCGCTTTACTGTCGCGATAGGAGATGCAGCGCACCGCGGTATGGGGCAGGCCGATGACACCGAAACACACCAGGATCCAAAACGAGGTCATGAATTTCGGCGAGAGGATGCCATCTACGCCCGAGGGCGAAATCAGCGCCGGATCGATGTGCCGCAGTGTTGCCACCGCCGCGCCCATACCGCCTGCGGCATGGACTACCGCCACCAACAAGATGGCGGTGCCCACTAGCATCACCAACCCCTGGAAGGCGTCATTGAGCACGCTGGCGCGAAAGCCGCCGAAAGCGGTATAGAGCGCAATACTGATGCCGAAAATCAGCAGACCGGTATCGTAAGGGATGCCGGCGGCGGTTTCCAGCAGGCGGGCGCCGCCGACAAATTGGACCGTCATGGCGCCGATAAACGCCACCAGCAGGCTGACGCTGGCCAACCATACCAATAGCGGGCTACCAAAGCGAGCCAGGAGCATGTCGTTAAGGGTGACCGCGTTATAACGCCGGGCCAGGATGGCAAATTTCTTGCCCAGGACACCGAGGGATAACCATACCGCCGGCAACTGAATTATCGATAACAGCACCCAGCCGAGGCCATATTTATATGACGCGCCCGGGCCGCCGATGAACGAGCTGGCGCTGATATAGGTGGCGGTGATGGTCATCGCCAACACAAAACCGCCCATTGATCGGTTGCCGAGGAAATATTCCTGCAAAAAATTGCCCTGCGCGCGCTGACGGAAGGCATACAACGAGAGCAGAAACACCAGCGCCAAATAGGCGACCAGCGGCACTATCACTTCACTGCGCATCGCTGTCCTCCAACGAAATATCGCGATAGATAATCCGTACCATCAACCAGCATAGGCCGATAAACAGCAGCGGCACCCACAGACAGGCCATTTCAAACCAATGGGGCAGTCCGGTGATACCCTGATCATTATCCGGCAGGTAAGCCGCCAGTAGCCAGGCGGCCAGATAAGCCAGGGTCAGACCGAAAGCCCACCGCGCTTCGCGGTGAGCCTGGAGGAATCGTTTATCCATAATGACCTTCGCCAAAAGAAGTTAACGCTTGCCCTAAAGAACTTGTTTACGGCATGTCGACGGTTTGCCTGACGTTTATCGCCGTCATAGCAAAAGGCCGGTGTTTAACCGGCCTTGACGTATAACGCGCAAATATAAGGGGCCTTGCCCTGGCGTTTAGGTTTCCTACAAGCCGAGCTTCTTCTCCAGGTAATGGATATTGGTGCCGCCCTGCTGGAAATGCTCGTCATTCATGATCTTCAACTGCAAATCGATATTGGTTTTAATGCCGTCGATAATCAGCTCCGCCAGCGCATTTTTCATGCGGGCGATGGCCACGTCGCGGGTCTCACCAAAACAGATAAGCTTGCCTATCATGGAGTCGTAGAACGGCGGTACCGAGTAACCGGCATAGATATGTGACTCCCAGCGCACGCCCAAGCCGCCCGGCGCGTGGAACCGGGTGATTTTGCCCGGGCTCGGCAGGAAGCTTGCCGGATCTTCGGCGTTGATGCGGCATTCCACCGCGTGGCCGGACACCTTGACATCTTCCTGTTTCAAGGACAAGGGCTGCCCGGCGGCGATGCGCAGCTGTTCTTTGATCAGATCCACGCCGGTTATCATTTCGGTCACCGGGTGTTCCACCTGGATACGGGTATTCATCTCGATAAAGAAGAATTCACCGTTCTCGTACAGGAATTCAAAGGTGCCGGCGCCGCGATAGCCGATTTCCACGCAGGCTTTGGCGCAGCGCTCGCCGATAAAGCGGCGCAATTCTTCGGTGATGCCGGGCGCTGGCGCTTCTTCCACCACCTTCTGATGACGGCGCTGCATGGAACAGTCGCGCTCCGCCAGGTAAAGGGCGTTGCCTTGACCGTCAGCCAGCACCTGGATCTCGATATGGCGCGGATTCTCCAGGTATTTCTCCATGTAGACCATATCGTTGTTGAACGCGGCTTTCGCTTCCGCACGGGTCATACGGATTGAGGCGTCCAGCTCTTTGTCGCTGCGCACCACGCGCATCCCGCGCCCGCCGCCGCCGCCGGAGGCTTTGATAATCACCGGATAGCCGATGCGGTTGGCGATGGCACGATTTTTGTCCATATCCTCACCCACCGGCCCGTCGGAACCGGTAACGCAGGGGACGCCGGCCTTTTTCATCGCGTTAATGGCGGAAACTTTATCGCCCATCAGCCTAATGGTTTCCGCGCGTGGGCCGATAAAGATGAAGCCTGAGCGCTCAACCTGCTCGGCGAAATCGGCGTTCTCGGAGAGGAAGCCGTAGCCCGGGTGGATAGCCACCGAGCCGGTGATCTCCGCCGCGGAGATGATGGCGGGGATATTGAGATAACTTTTTACCGACGGCGGCGGGCCGATACAGATCGTCTCATCGGCCAACAGCACATGTTTCAGGTCACGGTCGGCGGTGGAGTGTACCGCCACGGTTTTAATACCCAGTTCTTTGCACGCGCGTAAGATACGCAATGCAATTTCACCGCGGTTTGCGATGACGATTTTATCTAGCATTTGGCGCCTCGTTATTCGATGACGA
Source organism: Sodalis sp. (in: enterobacteria) (assembly GCF_047607725.1). Classification (GTDB taxonomy): domain Bacteria; phylum Pseudomonadota; class Gammaproteobacteria; order Enterobacterales; family Enterobacteriaceae; genus JBLKSS01. Next base: position 17,659 of record NZ_JBLKSS010000009.1, read on the forward strand.
CCAGCGGCTCGTCGAATTCAACCGGTTGACCGTTGTCCAGCAGGATAGCTTTCACCACGCCGGCTTTATCCGATTCAATCTGGTTCATCATTTTCATCGCTTCAACGATACAAAGGGTGTCGCCAACGTTGACCTTCTGACCGACCTCGACGAAAGGTTTCGCATCCGGGCTCGGGGTGCGGTGGAAGGTTCCCACCATCGGCGAGCGCATAAGGTGACCGCTCATGGTCGCGGGCACGGCGGCGGTTTCCGCAGCGACAGGCGCGGCGGCCACCGGGGCAGCGGACTGCTGCTGCACCGCAGGGATATAAGCCTGTTGCATCATCGGGTAGGCCGGTTGCGCCGTAGCACGACTGATACGAACCGATTCTTCACCTTCAGAAATTTCCAGCTCGGAAATGCCGGATTCTTCAACCAGTTCAATCAGTTTCTTGATCTTACGAATATCCATGAGTGGGGTTCCATACTCTAATTAATTGGATGTGGACAGGCGTTTGACCGCCGTCTGTAAAGCAAACTGATACCCATCGGCGCCGAGGCCGCATATCACGCCAACCGCAATATCGGACAGATAGGAGTGATGACGGAATGATTCCCGCGCATGCACATTGGAGAGATGAATCTCAATGAACGGGATGTTTACCGCTAACAGCGCATCGCGCAGGGCGACGCTGGTATGGGTAAACGCCGCGGGGTTGATAACGATAAAATCGATATTGCCCCGGGCCTGATGGATACGGTCGATCAGCGCATGTTCCGCGTTGGACTGGAAATGGCTGAGTTCTGCCCCCAGGCAGCCGGCCAGCGTGCTCAGATCTGCGATGATGTCGGCAAGGGTGGTATGACCATACTTGTCCGGTTCGCGGGTGCCGAGCAAATTCAGGTTTGGCCCATTGAGAAGCAAAATGTGGAACTTATCGGCCATTATGCGGCGATCTCCCTTCAATTTACGTTACCCCGTAGAAAATAACCAACGGTAAACGATTTGTCATCTTTTTGCTGATATTTCGATGATGATTTGCCATCGGGGTCTGGCATTATAATGATATCGCGGATTTTCGCAGCAAATTACTGGCGGTATCCGCGAAGATATCTTTTAACGACCTGTTTCGGGCGGGAGCAAGATAACGCAACTGGTTACTATAACGAAAGTGAAAATTCATCTTTCACCGCCACCATTGGCGAAATTTCTTATAGCGTAAGGCCAGAAGCGCCAGCGCCGCCACGGCATACAGCACCGGCTGCGGCGAGAGGATTTTGACTGACCACAGATAGTGAATCGGCGCTAGGATGGCCACTATATAAATCAGATTGTGCAGGATTTGCCAGCGATTTTTTAATTTGCGCTGCGCCCACAGGGTAGAGGTGTAGGCCAGCAGCAGCAATATCACCCAGCTGGTAATGCCCAGCACCAGATAGGGGCGGGTCACCAGCTCCCGGCTAAGTAAACGCAGGTTGTCGATCCCGAGCTCCAGCAGCGAATAACTGGCTAAATGCAGCGTGGCCCAGGCGAAACACCACAGTCCGAGCAACCGTCGGCAACGGATAAGCAGCGGCTGGCGCCCGTAGCGGGCCAGTGGCGTCACCAGTAGCGAGGCCAGCAGCAGCTTAAGCGCCATGCGGCCGGTGAAATGTTGGATATCTTTGGCGGGATCGGCGCTGAAATCGCCTTGGCTGACGGCATAGACCAGCCACAGCAGCGGCAGCAGGGCGGCCAGGTGCAAAAGTATTTTTAGCCAGAATACGTGTTTAAGACTCAGGCGCACTTAGAAGTTCTCCCGCAGGTTCAGACCGCGATACAGGCTGGCCACGCGATCGGCATAGCCGTTGTACAGCAGCGTCGGTTGTCGTTTGACGTCCAGAACGCCGCCGCTGCCGATCACCCTCTCCGTCGCCTGGGACCCGCGAGGATGATCCACATGCGGGTTCACGTTGGCGTAAAAACCATATTCATTCGGCGCCGCCAGATTCCAGGTGGTGGGCGGTTTATCACGGGTCAGGCGGATATGCACGATAGATTTGATTCCTTTAAAACCGTATTTCTAAGGTGTAATCAGCCTGATGGGCGCGCCGTTTTGCGGCGGCAGCGTTTTACCATAAACGCCCACGGGTCATTAACGCCAGCGGATGCATGGCTTCGTCCAGCCGCAAAGCCTCTATGTAAGGATATTGCAGGCCGCCGCCGATAAAACTGTCTTTTTCTCCCGGCATTTGTTCGGGATCATCAAGGGTCTGGAAGGCAACAAAACGTGCCTGACCGGTGGGTTCCACCAGCTTCAGCAACTGATTGAGCTCAAAGCCTATCCAGGGGATCACCATCGACCAGGCCTCGACGCAGCGCAGTCGGTAAATACGTTCTTCCAGCGTGAACCGCTTGAGTATATCCGCCATGTCCAGCGTCATCGGTTTTGCGACTTCGCCGTCGATACGTATCTGCCACCCTCGGTTTTCAGACCGCCGGCGTGCGCGGCGGGGTCCGCCTTATCCAGCCCAAATTCGTAGAAATTGTTGTAACCGGTAACCTTGTCCACCGGCGTAAGCGGCGCTTGTGTGTGCCACGCCGCGGGGCGTGTAAAGTCCAGCGGTTTGCCCGGCAGCGGCTTCACCGCCCTATCCCGGCTGAAAAAAGAGAGCAGATCCGCGCGCGCCGCAGGGGAAAGACTAACGGTGGCGGCAGTAATACCTAGTGCTTTCAGAACCTTACGACGCTGAAAAAACCTCTTCAGCGGTAACATCGGCCTCGCGCAATCTGGGCAAAAATGTCATGGCGGACTCCATCGGGATAATTTTGGTGCCGGTTTAAGTATGACGTATAAATTGCGTTTTTATTCGCTGACGGAAACGGCTATTTTTAAAGCGGCCCGCTTAAGAATATCGGTAACCCCCTTTTGTTATGGAGTTCAGGGATGCGACTCAACGTCCGACTCTCGGCCATGACGGCCATGCTTTGTGCTCTGGTGACGCAGCTGATGCTGGTGGGCAGCGCATTGAGCTATTTCAGGCTGCACCAGCAACGGCTGGATAGGCAGTTGACGGCGATGGCCGACAGTTTCGATCGCTTGATGCTGACGGAGCCGCTGCCTGCTGCCGCGGCGCCCTGGCTGCCGCTGGCGATGGATAGCGCCGGCATTACCCGACTGGAATTGCTGCGTCGGGGGGAAGCAGTTTACCACCCAGCGGCAGCGGGAATTACCGCTGCCGCGCCATCCCGACTACCGGTTGGTCATCTTCTACACCGACACGCTGGCCAGCGATGTCCATTCCCTGCGAGCTACCGCGCCGGTTAGCGTGGCGCTGGGGCTTATCCTTGTGTTTTTGTTTCTCGCCCTGCGCTGGCTGCGCCGGCAAATACAGCCGCAAGAATCGCTGGAAACGCGGGCCAGGCGCATTATTTACGGCGAGCGGGAGAACGTGGGCGAGCAGCCGGATGAAATGCCTAGCCTGACCGGCAGCGCCATCGATCGCCTGCTGCGCGATTTGGCGCAGGCGCGTGAGCAGCGCAGCCGGGTCGATATTCTGATACGCGCTTTTGCCGCCCATGACGCGCGCACCGGTCTGACCAACCGGCTGTCGTTCGATAGCCAGCTGGCCCTGCAATTGGAGGATAACCAGGATGTGGTCGCCCACGGCGTGGTGTTACTAATTATGCGCCCGGACCCCGAGCGTCTGGGGTCGGCGCATGCCGCGGCGATTGACGGCGCGTTAATCAATTTGGTGTCGGTCTCGGTCAAACGTTATCCGGACGCGTTGCTGGCGCACTATTTTCGCGACGATCTAGCGGTACTGCTGCCGCACTGTTCGCTGAAAGAAGCGGAATCCCTCACCCACCAGCTGCTGGGCGCGCTGGCCACCTTGCCGGATATACCGGCCGCCTGCCGCAGCAGGCGCGCGGTAACGTCAAATGGCGCACGCTACTTGAGAACACGCTGGCCGGCGGCGGTCCTCAACTGCTGATCCGCCCCGCTTTCGGCCGCGACGGCGCGCTCGATCATTACGTCGTCATCAACCGCATCCAGGAGGGCGCTGATACCTTGACCGCTGCCGAATTCTTGCCGGTGATGCGTCAGTTGGGGTTAGCGCAGCGCTATGAACGCCCGCAACTGCTGCGGCTAATCCCGCTGCTGTCCCAACTGCCGGGCGTGGTCCTGTCGATAGCGGTAAGTGTGGACTCACTTTTGCAGCGCGATTTTCGTCACTGGCTGCGCGATACCCTCATACAGTGCGGTAAATCAGTGCGAAGCCAAATTATGTTTGAACTTGTTGAGGCGGATCTCTGTCAACATTTGGAACCTCTGCGTCCGGCGCGGCGCCTGCTGACCGGACTCGGTTGTTTGTTAACGGTCAACCGGGCGGGGATGACCCTGGTCAGTACCGGCTACATCAGTTTGGTACCGATTTCAGTTATCAAACGGCATCCCGGCCTGGTGCGCGATATCGACCGCCGTCAGGAGAATCAACTGTTCGTGCAAAGTTTGCCGGAAGCCTGCATCGGCACCCGGACGCGGGTTTTTGCGACCGGCGTGCGCAGCGCGCGCGAGTGGCAAACCTTGTTGGATCATGCCGTAGCGGGCGGCGAAGGCAATTTCTTCACACCGATTGCGCCGTTGGGGGAGTTGCTAAAAAAATATTCACGATTTGATCCGAGATTAGTATAAAAGTCCGTGCAAAATTAACGTACAATACGCCTCAACAGCCTCACACGTTAGTATGCGCTTACAATGCACGAATAGGTCAATTTACACGATTCTGACCCTCATATTCGTCATATTGGACGTCAGCAAAAGTGATAATCTCGCACTTCGCCTGACTAAAATCCGCAGAGGAATTTTCTTCGGTTAGTGGGAATGTTAACGGGGACGTATTTTTCATAGAAGTCGCGCGTTTTTACGCCTTGTCGCTGCTTCTCGTGGTTGGTAAAGTAAAAAGATTTCATTTTTCGCCCCAGCTTGCAGGATTATCCTTCAGTTATGTTTAAAAAATTTCGGGGCATGTTTTCCAATGACTTGTCCATCGACCTGGGTACCGCCAATACCCTCATTTATGTGAAAGGACAGGGCATTGTCCTGAACGAACCTTCCGTCGTAGCCATTCGTCAGGACCGAGCCGGTTCGCCGAAAAGCGTTGCGGCCGTCGGCCATGAAGCGAAGCAGATGCTGGGGCGTACGCCCGGCAACATCGCGGCCATCCGGCCGATGAAGGACGGCGTCATCGCTGACTTCTTCGTTACCGAGAAAATGCTGCAACACTTCATCAAACAGGTTCACAGCAACAGCTTTATGCGGCCCAGCCCGCGCGTGCTGGTGTGCGTGCCGGTGGGGGCGACACAGGTGGAGCGTCGCGCGATTCGTGAATCCGCCCAGGGCGCGGGCGCGCGTGAAGTCTTTTTGATCGAAGAACCGATGGCCGCCGCGATCGGCGCCGGCCTACCGGTCTCCGAGGCCACCGGCTCAATGGTGGTGGATATCGGCGGCGGTACCACCGAAGTCGCGGTCATCTCGCTTAATGGCGTAGTGTACTCTTCTTCCGTGCGCATTGGCGGCGATCGCTTCGATGAAGCTATTATTAACTATGTGCGCCGCAATTACGGCTCGCTGATTGGCGAGGCCACGGCCGAGCGGATCAAACACGGTATTGGTTCCGCCTATCCGGACGATGAGGTGCGCGAGATTGAAGTGCGCGGCCGTAATCTGGCCGAGGGCGTGCCGCGGGGTTTCACCCTGAACTCGAACGAGATCCTCGAAGCGCTGCAGGAACCGTTAACCGGTATCGTGAGCGCGGTGATGGTGGCGCTGGAACAGTGCCCGCCGGAGCTGGCTTCCGATATTTCCGAGCGCGGCATGGTGCTTACCGGCGGCGGTGCGCTGCTGCGTAATCTCGATCGCCTGCTGATGGAGGAAACCGGCATTCCCGTGGTGGTGGCGGAAGATCCGCTTACCTGCGTCGCCCGCGGCGGCGGCAAGGCGCTGGAGATGATCGATATTCACGGCGGTGATTTGTTCAGCGAAGAATAACCTGCCTCGAAAAGGGGGGAACCGTCCGGGTAAATGCTGCAATGGGCTGTCCCGGACGGCGCCCCCTTTTTTTGTTGAGGAAAACGCATAGTTTATGAAACCGATTTTCAGCAGAGGCCCTTCTCTGCAACTGCGACTTTTTCTGGCGGTCATGGTGGCTATCGCCGCCATCATCGCCGACAGCCGGCTGGGGACGTTCGTTAAAATCCGGACCTATATGGATACGGCCGTTAGTCCCTTCTATTTTGTGGCCAATGGCCCGCGCCAGATGCTGGATAATGTGTCGCAGACGCTGGCGACCCGCGCCCAGCTGGCGCTGGAAAACCGGGCGCTGCGCCAGGAGTTGCTGTTGAAGAACAGCGAGCAGCTGCTGTTGGGCCAGTACAAGCAGGAAAACGCCCGGCTGCGTGAGCTGCTGGGGTCGCCGCTGCGCCAGGATGAACAGAAAATGGTCACCCAGGTGATCTCCACCAGTACCGATCCCTATAGCGATCAGGTGGTGATCGACAAAGGGCTGGATAATGGCGTTTATGTCGGCCAGCCGGTCATCAGCGACAAAGGGGGGGTGGGCCAGGTGATCGCCACCAGCAAGCTTACCAGCCGGGTGCTGCTGATTTGCGATACGTCTCACGCGCTGCCGATACAGGTGCTACGCAACGATATCCGTGTAATCGTCGCCGGTAATGGCTGCACCGAGGATTTACAGCTGGAGCATTTGCCGGGCAATACCGACATTCGCGTCGGCGACGTGCTGGTGACTTCCGGTTTGGGGGGGCGCTTCCCGGAAGGGTATCCGGTGGCGGTAGTGTCCTCGGTGAAAGTCGATACTCAGCGCGCCTATACCGTCATCCAGGCACGCCCCACGGCCGGCCTGCAGCGCCTGCGCTATTTGCTGTTGCTGTGGGGCGCCGATCCGCGCGGCGAAGTGCCGCTGCCGCCTGACGAGGTGCATAGGGTGGCTAATGAACGCCTGATGCAAATGATGCCGCAGGTGCTACCGCCCCCTGACGCCATGGGACCGCAGCCGCCGGCCAGCGGCGTGGCCCAGCCCGCCGCGAGCGGCTCGTCGCAGGAAAGCACGGGCGGCGCCACTTCTGCCGGCGTGGTCAATCGCGGCGTACCGGCGAGTAGTGGCGAAGCTCAGGGCAGCTCGGCGGCGCCGCGCCAGCAAAGGGGGGGGCACCGGCGCTGACGCGGCGCGGCGCGTTGGTGAAAGCGACCCCCGCGCAGAACGTCCGGCCAACGGTACCAGCCGCGCGGCTAGCGCCGGGAGCAACGGCGGCAGCCAGGACGCCTCTGGCGCCGCCCAAAACGCCACACCGCGGCGGAGGCCCCTGCTCGGCGGCACGGGAGAGGGACAATGAACCGGTATCACCGCCACGGCGGCTGGATTATTTGGCTCTCCTTCCTTATCACGATTGTTCTGCAAATCATGCCCTGGCCGCCGCAGTTGTACTTTTTTCGTCCCTCCTGGCTCAATTTGCTGCTCATTTACTGGGTGATGGCGCTGCCGCACCGGGTCAATGTGGGCACCGGTTTTATCCTCGGGCTGATTATGGATTTGATTCTCGGCTCAACCCTGGGGGTGCGTGCCCTGGCGCTCAGTATTCTCGCGTATCTGGTGGTATTCAAATTTCAGTTATTTCGCAACATGGCCCTTTGGCAACAGGCGCTGATTGTGATACTGCTGTCATTAACAACCCAGGTGATCGTATTCTGGGCGGAGTTTTTGGTGATCAATATTTCATTCCGCCCGGAAATATTCTGGAGCAGCGTGGTGGATGGCGTATTGTGGCCCTGGTTGTTCCTGCTGATGCGCAAAATACGCCGTCAATTTGCCGTGCAGTAGCGAGAAAAGGAAACCGCGATGAAGGCGATTTATTTGGCGTCCGGCTCGCCCCGGCGCAGGGAATTACTGGCGCAGCTGGATATTCCTTTTGCGGTGATTACCGCCCCGGTGGAGGAGCGCCGCCGCGCAGAGGAAAGCGCGGTAGACTACGTGCAGCGGCTGGCGCGCGATAAGGCCAGCGCGGGCCTGGCCTGCGCCCCGGAACCCCGGCCCGGTGCTGGCGCTGACACGATTGTGGTCCTCAACCGGCAGGTGCTGGAGAAGCCGCGCGATGTACAACACGCCCGGCAGATGCTGACGCAGCTTTCCGGCCAGCGTCATCAGGTGATGACCGCGGTCGCGCTGGCAGACGCCGCGCGGATCGCAAGCCGTCTGGTGGTGACCGAGGTGACTTTTCGCGCGTTAACCTCTGCCGAGATCGAGCGCTATATCGCTTGCGGTGAACCGATGGACAAGGCCGGCGCCTATGGTATTCAGGGAAAGGGCCGCGCCTTCGTGCGCTCGATTCACGGCAGCTATCATGCCGTGGTGGGCCTGCCGCTGGTGGAAACCTGGGAACTGCTCGGTGAATTCAACGCTCAGGCTTGAGCAAGAGGAATCTATGACAGCTGAATTACTGGTCAATATCACGCCCTCCGAAACACGGGTTGCCTATATCGACGGCGGCATCCTGCAGGAAATCCATATCGAGCGGGAAGCGCGGCGCGGAATTGTCGGTAATATTTATAAAGGACGGGTTAGCCGCGTGCTGCCGGGCATGCAGGCGGCGTTTGTCGATATCGGGCTGGACAAAGCCGCCTTCCTGCACGCCTCGGATATTATGCCTAATACTGAATGCGTGGCCGGCGAAGAACAAAAGAATTTTCAGGTGCGCGATATCGCCGAGCTGGTGCGCCAGGGGCAGGATATTATGGTGCAGGTGGTGAAAGACCCCCTCGGGACGAAAGGGGCGCGGCTGACCACCGATATTACGCTGCCGTCGCGCTATTTGGTCTTTATGCCCGGGGCCGCCCACGTCGGTGTGTCGCAGCGTATCGACAGCGAGGCGGAGCGTGAGCGTTTAAAACACATCGTGGCGCAATATTGCGACGAGCAGGGCGGTTTTATTATCCGTACCGCGGCCGAAGGCATCGGCAACGAAGAGCTGTCTCAGGACGCCGCCTTTCTCAAACGGCTGTGGACAAAAGTCATGGAGCGTAAGCGCCGCAATCAGACCCGCTATATGCTGTATGGCGAGTTGGCCCTCGCCCAGCGTATATTGCGTGACTTCGCCGGGGCGGCGCTGGACCGTATTCGGGTTGACTCACGGCTGACGCACGAATTGCTGCTGGAGTTTACCGCAGAATATATTCCGGAAATGACCGCTAAGCTGGAGTATTACAGCGGTAAGCAACCGATCTTTGATCTCTATGATGTGGAAAATGAAATTCAGCGGTCCCTTGAGCGTAAGGTTGAGCTTAAATCCGGTGGCTATCTGATCATTGATCAAACCGAAGCGATGACCACTATCGATATTAATACGGGCGCCTTCGTCGGCCACCGCAATCTCGATGAAACGATCTTTAACACCAATATTGAAGCCACGCAGGCCATTGCGCGCCAACTGCGGCTGCGTAATCTCGGCGGCATTATCATTATTGATTTTATCGATATGGGCAATGAGGAGCACCGCCGGCGGGTGCTGCATTCCCTTGAGCAGGCGCTGAGTAAAGATCGGGTGAAGACCGGTATCAACGGGTTCTCACAATTGGGACTGGTGGAGATGACGCGCAAACGCACGCGTGAAAGTATTGAACATGTGCTGTGCAGCGAGTGTCCTACCTGTCACGGCCGCGGGACGGTGAAAACCATTGAAACGGTATGCTATGAAATTATGCGCGAAATCGTGCGCGTGCACCATGCCTACGACTCCGATCGTTTTCTGGTCTATGCGTCGGCCGCGGTGGGCGAGGCGCTGAAAAGCGATGAGCCCCACGCGCTGGCCGAGGTGGAAATTTTCGTCGGCAAGCAGGTGAAAGTCCAGATTGAGCCGCTTTACAGCCAGGAGCAGTTCGATGTGGTGATGATGTAAGCCGTTGCCGCCAGGCAGATCTGTAACCAGTAAAAGCCGTCACGTCGGACGCGACGGCCGCGCAACAGCAAGCAAGGAGACAGGCGTGAAGCGACTACCGGGGATACTGATGGCGATTGGCGCCACCCTGATCGTCCTGGTGGTGTTGACGGTCAGCGGGTTGCGTCTGGCTTTGCCTCACTTGAAGTAAGCGCCCCGTGGAGGACGTCTTGAATTATTGGTGGGTTTGTTGTATGGCCCGGTAAGAATATGTTCCACTCCGATGCCTAGTGAACCCGCATCCTATAAGGGACGGCTGTCAGATCATGGATAATCCGGCGATGATAGTGTCCACTTAAATTTTAATGGACACTATCACAAGCTTCAGAACCACTAATTTCATATCACTCAAACCGAGATTGAAATAAAAATGATTAAAATCAATACAATGTGAAAATGTAATGAGCATAAGCGTGTAACGTAGGTTTACTGTCTCATACAACAAACCCACCAATAATTCAAGACGTCCTCCACGGGGCGCTTACGATTTTACTGCATTCACAATGATCGGCGATGTGCTGATACGACGGCCAGCACTCCCCTTTATCATTGGCATTATCAGCCAGCTTAAGGAGAACCAACTTACGTATCGGGTTACCGACTTTGATATTCATGGCCTTAGCCATCAATGACATACTCATTTTTCTGACCTCTCCTTCAACTTGCGGAATTCTTCCACCAGACGCTTATCTATGCGCCGGACGATATGTTCGAGGTTGCCGGAATAGTCCAGCTGGTGATGATGTTTTGCTTGCGTTTTCTAATGCCTTGACTCATATTTATTTTGCTATTTAAGGTAGCACCTCAATAACTTGTGTTCTTAAGTCCCCAGCATCCCTATGTCGGCGGTGTTTTCTCCTCACCATCAGATGTTTCTAGTAATCCGATAGCTGCTTAACGGTGCCCATTATTTTTCACTCCCTCTTTGGCTAATCGAAACGCGTCAATAAACCGCTCTGCGAACGATTTGTTATTCACAGCCGCGACGACAATGCCATCGGGTGAATACGGGTAGCGCCGCTCCTCTTCTTGCTTGAAATGATCGTGGTCCTTCATGTATAATTACCCCCTAGATTTGGTAGTAGCTTGTAGCGAAATAAGGCCTTTGAAGTTCCAGCTTCAGAGGCTTTTTCTTTTGTGTTGACATCATTCTTCCCCCTATGCAGTAAGGTATTCATCGCCTGATGCAGGTTCGGTCGCTTCTAGTTGCATGCGTGCAAACTCCATCGCTGACGACATCAACCAGCGGTATTGCTCAATTGGCAGCTTTTTCTCACCCTCGAAGACGAAATCCTGTACGCCACTGGCGGCTAGAATATTCATCGTTTCTGTGAGCCTCTCGGAGCGGCGCAGAATCGTCGAATCAGGCACACCAAGAAGTTTGGCTATGTTCGTTTGCTTAACACGCATGATTGCCTGATAAGCTGATGCAACGAGGTGACGGCTGATAAACTCAACCGCAGAATTTTTGCGTGTTTTTGCATTCTCCATCGGAGATAATCCTTTGTGTGATAATCAATAGACGTGACGAAGCCGTGAGCGAGTCATAGTGAGTTAGTACTGTGGGATGTTGAGTTCGCTTTTCAGCGACGTACGGCATGATGCCGATTGTTATAAGAGCGGGTACTTCTGGTTAGGCCACCTGTTCCGGATGGGGGAACAGATCCTGAAGGTCCGGGCGAATTTGATAAGCCAAAACTCTGCCTTTTGTGGCTTTTTCTATGCGCTTAGCATTAGTTGGTGATGTTTTTTTCTTCCCATGCAACCAAGCCCAAACGGATGGTTGTTTAACATTGCAAGCCTCAGCAAGCTTTAGCTGGCTGCCTACAATTTTGATTGCTGCATCAATAGCCTCATTGTACATATGTATACCTTTTGGTCCACTTAACACACACATAATAGCCAAAGATATCCTGGCTGTAAATAGCTTTTGGCCTTTGACGCTATATAGCTGAAGTTATATGCTGGAAATATGAAAGAAACGACCTTTGCAGATAGATTAAATCTCGCCATGAAAGAAGGTGGGTACACACAAGCTTCATTAGGTGAGGCAGTAGGGATGGCTCAGCCTAGTGTTTGGAAACTTACATCCGGGAAATCAAATAGTACACGAAAGCTAATTGAGATTTCCCGTGTACTCAATGTCCGCCCAGAATGGCTAGCGACAGGTAGGGGGGTCATGCGTGAAACTGACCTTAAACCGCATGATCCAAACTCAACCATACCTCCTGAAAATGAATGGGGAAGAATTGAACCATTGGACCGTCATACGCCCTTGAGGAGTGATGAAGTTGAAATCCCTTTCTTGAAAGATATCGAGTTTGCTTGTGGCGATGGGTGCATCCAAGAAGAAGATTATAATGGCTTTAAATTGCGTTTCTCTGAAGCAACATTGAAAAGAGTTGGAGCAAATAGTGATGGTACTGGAGTGATTTGTTTTCCTGCATCAGGTGATAGTATGGAGCCAATCATTCCTGACGGAAGTACCATTGCTATAGATACAAATAATAAGCGAATTATTGATGGAAGATTATATGCTATAGCTCAGGAGGGCTGTGATAATGATAAACTTAAAAGAATTAAGCAATTATATCGCAAGCCAGGGGGGAAGCTAATCATTCACAGCTTCAATCGTGAAGAAGATGAGGAGGCCCAAGAGTCTGATGTGGAAATCATCGGGAGAGTCTTTTGGTACTCTGTTCTACTATAATCATGGAGTTAATATCCAAGATATATTTCTTATCTCTCTAGCCCGTGATCGCGGGCCAATTCATCCCACTCCGCCGTTTCTGCATCTCCAAAAATTCGCAATTCAATTCCTATAAAAAAATAAATTTCCTTCCTTATCAAGTAAATAGCTAAAAATAGCCATTGGAAGTCCCAAAGCCATTTACAGCTATTATATCTTTTGGTATATTCGCTTCATCAACTCACCAGACAGCCGCAAGAAGAGTCAGCAGGTGGGAAGCAGTAACCGCTCTTTTCACAATGAGCCATGCGCTCTACGTAGCCGAAAGGCTAATCAATACCCAAGCGTGAGTTTTGGGGTGTGGTGAATGTGCAGGCTGATGCACAGCATGTCCGTAGCCTGATAGAGGCGTTACCTCACTGGATTTGAGAGTGACCCCATGCGCAAGACTGCGGGCCAGAATCCTGAGCCGGAGATCAGCACCGACCACCACACCACCAAAACCCATGTAGGAGGTAATATGCAACGCAGAACAGCGTACAAAGACTCATCTGCTGCGCGTCGCCGTGAGCGTCGTGCTCATTTGCAGCCAATCGCTGTTAATGATTTCGGCACAACACTAACGATTAACCGCCCAACTCCGTCAAAGGTTGAATTAGCCAGCAAGAGAAAAGTTAGCAGGATAAATAAAGCAATATCCCCAATCATCCTAGCAGATTTATTTCAGTACCAAGAGCAAATCACCCTTTCCGCCCAGAAGCACATGAAAGCCAGATATCCACATCGCGGGGCGTTCGTAGAGTTTGAAGAGGGTTCGTGCTACTTGAAGAATGTGCCCTTATTTCAGGCGGGGTATAGAAAGCAGGCGGAAATATTTTCAGCGAGGTAATATTACCGGAAGAAGAGTATACGCTTTATTCTGACACATATTGAGATCACAATGCAAAAGCTCATTGATGAATTCGACCACCTGATAGAGCCGGGGACGATTGTTACTGAAATCATCCTGTCGGGAGTGGTCGACGACTACGGCGACATAATGCAAGAGAATGATAATCCTGATTTTTTTAGCGTTTATATCCGAGGTAGCGACGGCTTGCTACAAGCTATCGGCGACTTCTCCGACCGTGAGGACGCTCTCGCTTATGCCGCGAGGATGGTTGAAAAATATCAGGCACCGCTAACGGACAATACCCGATTACCACTAAATGATTGAGGAGCATGAAATAGACTTATGGCAGATGATGTAGATTTAGCCAGCCAGAACGAAGAAGCCTTCCGCCAACACGTGATTGCCAATCATCGAGAAAAGGAATTACCGGTTAACGGACGCTGCTATTATTGCGACGCGTCAACCGAGGGTAATTTTTGCTGCAAAGAATGTCGGGAAGATTGGGAGAAGCGGAAATATTTTGATAGTCAACGGAGGATTGAATGATGAACGAATTTGATTATGAAGAACTGCTTTGCTCACTCTTTGGTATTAGCGACGAGCAACGAGAGAAAGCCGATTTTGATATTGAAGATGTATGCTTCGATAAATTCGATATTAGTTTTGGTGACTTTGTGCACGTAGCTTCACAACTGTTACCGCTGACGCCTATATTGGAATCACCGCTGTCGAAAAACCGCCACCACGCTTTTATCGTAAGCGCCCCGTGGAGGACGTCTTGAATTATTGGTGGGTTTGTTGCATAGCCCGGTAAGAATATGTTCCACTACGATGCCTAGTGAACCCGCATCCTATAAGGGACGGCTGTCAGATCATGGATAATCCGGCGATGATAGTGTCCACTTAAATTTTAATGGACACTATCACAAACTTCAGAACCACTAATTNCATATCACTCAAACCGGGATAGAAATAAAAGTTATTAAAATCAATACAATATGAAAATGCAATGAGCATAAGCGTGWWWSGTRGGTTTRYTGTMTSAKACARYAAACCYACCAATAATTCAAGACGTCCTCTACGGGGCGCTTACGATGGATTTATACAAAATCACAGCAGGCTTCATCGAAATCTCCATTTATCAGTGATTACCAGGTTCATTATTAATCAGAATACCACTTTTCACCGCGGGGAACAGACGCGCCGCCGGGGGAGGTCAAGACGAGGCGGGTAGCGCGGGACGCCCCGCGTAATAGCGCTGGCGGGGCGATAGCAGAGTCGGTCACGCGTTCATGATGGGGGAGGCGTGATGCTATGCATTATGCCGCCGGGGCGCCAGTGCAGGGTGAGTATGAGATGGCCGGTATCACCGTTGAGCCGCTGCGCAATCGGGATGAATCCGTGGCGATGATAAAACCGGCAGGCGTTACGGTTGAGCCGGTAAACTTCCAGCGTCAGCGCGGGATAAGCCTGCTGCACCAGCGCCATCAGCGCCCCTACCACCTTGTCGCGCAACACGCTGATAAAGCCGGCGAGTGCGGATTCCCGCTCCGCCACCCAGGTACGGGCAGCGGGTAGATATTCGTCACGCACCGACGGCAGACTCTCCTGCCAATAGAAGGGCGGAATGAAAGGATGCGCGCGGGTGGTGCTTTCAAGCCACAGCGCTAACACCGCCGGCAGATCCTGCTGGCGCATAGGCCGGATCACCATGAGACATCGGCTTGCGCGACGTTTTGCCGGCGGAAGTTGATACGGCCAATGTTCCGGTGCGAATAAGGTTGCATAGACCCTCCTGCCGTTCGGCGAATAAGCACGACGCTGACCCTTCTGGTTGAATCTGCGGCGCGTATTCGCAGTTGTTGCCGGATCCGGGCTGTATATCTAAACGCCAGAGGGTATACTGGCGCCTTCTCATTACATCACATCCACTAGCAACGCGTGCGAATTCAACATGCAAAAGTTTGATCCCAAGACCTTTCAGGGCCTGATCCTGACGCTCCAGGATTACTGGGCGCGTCAGGGCTGCACCATCGTCCAGCCGCTGGATATGGAAGTCGGCGCGGGGACTTCCCATCCCATGACCTGCCTGCGGGCGCTTGGTCCAGAGCCCATCGTCGTCGCCTACGTACAGCCTTCGCGCCGTCCTACCGATGGCCGCTACGGTGAAAACCCCAACCGGCTGCAGCATTATTACCAGTTTCAGGTCATCATCAAACCTTCGCCGGAGAATATCCAGGAATTATATCTCGGTTCGCTGAGAGAAGTTGGCCTGGATTCCACCATTCACGATATCCGTTTCGTGGAGGACAACTGGGAAAACCCGACATTGGGGGCCTGGGGACTGGGCTGGGAAGTCTGGCTGAACGGCATGGAGGTGACGCAGTTTACCTATTTTCAGCAGGTGGGCGGGCTGGAATGCCGGCCGGTCACGGGGGAAATTACCTACGGGCTTGAGCGTTTGGCGATGTATCTGCAGGGCGTCGATAGCGTCTATGATCTGGTCTGGAGCGATGGCCCGCTGGGCCGTACCACCTATGGCGACGTGTTTCATCAAAACGAAGTCGAGCAATCGACTTACAATTTTGAATATGCCGACGTGGATTTTCTGTTCACCTGCTTTGAACAGTATGAAAAAGAGGCGCAAACCCTGCTGGCCCTGGAAAAACCGCTGCCGCTGCCGGCCTATGAGCGCATTCTTAAGGCGGCGCACAGCTTCAATTTGCTGGACGCCCGCAAGGCGATTTCGGTCACGGAGCGTCAGCGCTATATTCTGCGGATCCGCACCTTGACCAAAGCCGTGGCGGAAGCCTACTACGCTTCACGCGAAGCGCTGGGTTTCCCGATGTGCAAAAAGAATGAGAAATAAGAGGTAGCCATGACGCAACACACTTTTCTGGTGGAAATCGGCACGGAAGAGCTGCCGCCAAAGGCGCTGCGCGCTTTGGCTGAGGCCTTCGCCGCCCAAATTAGCGGTGAACTTGATGCGGCCAGCGTTCGCCACGGCGAAGTGAGCTGGTTTGCCGCGCCGCGCCGGCTGGCGGTCAAGGTCGCCGAACTCGACGGCGC
The DNA here is from genome assembly GCF_047607725.1 of Sodalis sp. (in: enterobacteria). Lineage (GTDB taxonomy): Bacteria > Pseudomonadota > Gammaproteobacteria > Enterobacterales > Enterobacteriaceae > JBLKSS01. The sequence continues at coordinate 34,279 of NZ_JBLKSS010000009.1, forward strand.
CCAGGCCGATAGCGACGTTGAGAAGCGCGGCCCCGCCGTCGCCCAGGCGTTCGACGCCGACGGCAACTCGACGAAAGCGACCGAGGGCTGGGCGCGCGGCTGCGGCATTACGGTCAGCCAGGCCAAGCGTCTTGCGACCGAGAAAGGCGAATGGCTGGTTTACCGCGCCCGGGTAAAGGGGCAGCCTGTGCAGGCCCTGCTGTGCGATATGGTCAGCCGCGCGCTGGGTAAGCTGCCGATCCCGAAAATGATGCGCTGGGGCGACAATGAGACTCAATTCATTCGGCCGGTGCACACCGTGACGATGCTGCTGGACGACAGCGTGATACCGGGCAAGGTGCTTGGCATTGACGCCGATCGCCTTCTGCGCGGCCACCGCTTTATGGGCGAGCGGGAAATCAGCCTCGAGCACGCGGATCAGTATCCGCAGGTGTTGCTGGCGCGCGGCTGGGTAATGGCCGACTATTTGCAGCGTAAAGAAACGATTCGCCGAGACGCGGAAGCGGCGGCCAAACGGTTAGGCGGCGTGGCCGATCTGAGCGATAGCCTGCTGGAAGAGGTCACGTCGCTGGTGGAATGGCCGGTGGTGCTTACCGCCCGTTTTGAAGAGAAGTTCCTGGCGGTGCCGGCGGAAGCGCTGGTCTACACCATGAAAGGCGACCAAAAATACTTCCCGGTGTATGACGCCGCGGGCAATCTGATGCCGCACTTCATCTTCGTAGCCAATATCGAGTCGAAAGATCCGCAGCAGATTATCGCCGGCAATGAAAAGGTCGTGCGCCCGCGGTTGGCGGATGCGGAATTCTTCTTCAATACCGACCGCAAACAGCGGTTGGAAGATCGCCTGCCGCGCCTGGATACGGTGCTGTTCCAAAAGCAGTTTGGCACCCTGCGCGATAAAAGCGATCGCATCGAAGCCCTGGCGGCCTGGATAGCCGCCCGAATTGGTGCGGATGTGCCGCAGGCGGCGCGTGCTGGCCTGTTGTCCAAATGCGACCTGATGACCAATATGGTGTTTGAATTTACCGACACCCAGGGTGTGATGGGCATGCATTACGCCCGCTATGATGGCGAGCCGGAAGCGGTGGCGGTGGCACAAAAAGAGCAATATCAGCCGCGATTCGCCGGCGATGCCCTCCCCACGACGCTGGTGTCCTGCACGGTGGCCATCGCCGACAAGATGGACACGCTGGCCGGCATTTTCGGTATCGGCCAGCATCCTAAAGGGGATAAAGATCCTTTCGCCCTGCGCCGCGCCGCCCTCGGCGTGCTGCGTATCATCGTGGAAAAACAGCTGCCCCTCGACCTGCAGACGTTGACGGAAGAGGCGGCGCGCCTGTACGGCGAAAAGCTGACCAACGGCGCGGTGGTGGAGGATGTTATCGACTTCATTCTCGGCCGTTTCCGCGCCTGGTATCAAGAGCAGGGACACAGCGTCGACACCATCCAGGCGGTACTGGCACGTCGCCCGACCCGCCCGGCGGATTTCGACGCCCGGGTACGCGCGGTGAGCTATTTCCACACCCTGGATGAAGCCGCTGCGCTGGCGGCGGCCAACAAGCGGGTATCGAACATTTTGGCCAAAGCCGACGATCCGGTCCACGCGAGTCTGCAGGCCTCGTTACTTAAGGATCCGGCGGAGATCACGCTGGCGACCCATTTGGTGGTGCTACGCGAAAAACTGCAGCCGATGTTCGAGGCCGGACGCTATCAGGACGTGTTGGTGGAGCTGGCGGCGCTGCGTGAGCCGGTGGATGCCTTCTTTGATAGCGTCATGGTGATGGCGGAGGATAATCAGGTGCGGATGAATCGCCTGACGTTGCTGTCGCAGCTGCGCGAACTGTTCTTGCAGGTCGCGGATATTTCGCTGCTGCAATAGGCCGCGTGTTGCCGCCGGCACGGCGCCCCCTGTCGGGCGCCGAGTCCGCGGTTTTTGCCCGTCGCGAAACTGCACTATCATTGTTACTGAGTCAGGGAAGGCGAAGTGAATACCTAAACCGGGAAAATGAGTTTTCATTTACAGGAATAAAGGTTATGACTTTAAGGGAGCGCATGGGTCTCTATCGACCGCTGCTGGCAATGCTTGTTTTGTTGCTTGGCGTCTTTCAACTGACCGGCTGCGGCGATAAAGAGCCGGAACAGCAGCAAGCCTTTATACAATTCTTGCAAAATACGATTTTGCCGGGCGGTGAACGGATCCCCACTCTGAGCGCGGCGCAAAAGGAGCAGTTTGGCCCATACGCCAATGACTACCAGATTTTGCAAACCTTTAGCGACAAATTCCTCAGCTCGGTTAACGGCTCGCTGGTACCGGTGCTCGATGAGATAAGCCAAATTCGCGTGCCGCAGGATTATGTGTCCCATCGGCAGACGCTCGCGCAGGCCGGCGGCGCGCTGAATATGCTTGCCCCCGATCTGGCTCGTGCTAAAAAACAGGCGGACGATGCCCGCGCCGCGCTTAAGCAGCCTGAAGATTTGCAAAAGGTTTATACGCAGGCGTACGACAAGCTGGTAACAGGGCCGATACAGAAAGTCACACCCGTGATCGGCGCCACCTCTTCTCTGGCGGAGCAGCTGGTCCATGTGGGGATTTTCTCGCCATGCAGACGGGACAGGGGCAGCCCAGCTATGAAGGGGGATCGGTAAGTTTCCCCACGCAGCTGCAGGTCACGCAATATAACGAGCTTATGACCGGCCTGCAAAACCAGCATCAGCAGCTGCTACAGGCGCAAAACAGTGCAGGCGCGGCCTGTGCGCCACCGCCCTGGGCTAGGTGATGCCGGACGGGCGCACGGTTGGCCTGCTCGTCCTGCCGCCGAGCTTAATACGCCGGCAAGCGCAACCGCGCCGGCGTACCTCGTTGGCGCTTGTCGCCCAGCGCGCGGCGGTAGCGCATATTCCTCTTTTTCTAACGGTAACTTTGTTACACCTTTTCGCAGCATACCGCCGCGGCTGATGGCCCTTAGCGCCAAGCATCGCCGGTATAGGCGCCCCGCTAACAAGTTTTTTGTGATTTAAGTCACGTTTCCATTACAAATTCGCTGCCTTATGATGTGATGTAGATCACAATAAGGCGCTAAATTAAACCGGTTCCTCATGAATGTGCTTTTATTTCAGCGTTATTTTGTGATGGGTATCACTAGGATAGCCCTCTTTAGGGGGTGTCCTCGTGATTAGCATCACAATAATTGACCTCGCTACGCTATCGCATAAAGAGCGTGGTAGAGTCGCGCTGCCAATAGTAATACCGGCGGATGATGCAACACTGCCGCAACAAATTTCACGCGCTCTTATTGTATAGTTGTATAGCGCGTCTCAATAAGGGTGAGTTTTTATGTCTTCTTCGGATATCAAGGTCAGAGTGCAGAACTTTGGCCGCTTCCTGAGCAATATGGTGATGCCCAATATTGGCGCCTTTATCGCCTGGGGCATCATCACCGCGCTGTTTATTCCTACGGGCTGGACGCCAAACGCGACGTTGGCCAAATTGGTCGCACCGATGATCACCTACCTGCTACCGCTGCTGATTGGCTATACCGGCGGTCGGATGGTAGGGGGCGAGTGCGGTGGCGTCGTCGGCGCGATTACCACGATGGGGGTGATCGCCGGCGCCGATATGCCGATGTTCCTCGGCTCGATGATTGCCGGTCCTCTGGGCGGCTGGGCTATCAAACGCTTCGACCGCGTTGTAGACGGTAAAATCAAAAGCGGCTTCGAGATGCTGGTGAATAACTTCTCGGCCGGTATTATCGGTATGTTGCTGGCGATCTTGGCCTTCCTGGCTATTGGTCCGCTGGTCGAAATGTTGTCAAAAGGCCTGGCGGCCGGCGTTCACCTGATGGTGACCTATAACATGCTGCCGCTGACCTCCATCTTCGTCGAGCCGGCAAAAATCCTGTTCCTGAATAATGCCATCAACCACGGCATCTTCTCGCCGCTGGGTATTCAGCAGGCAACAGAGACCGGTAAATCGATATTCTTCCTGATTGAAGCCAACCCCGGCCCGGGCATGGGCGTTCTGATGGCGTATATGCTGTTTGGCCGCGGTAACGCCAAGCAGTCCGCCGGCGGCGCAGGCATCATCCATTTCCTGGGGGGTATTCACGAAATTTACTTCCCCTATGTGCTGATGAACCCGCGTTTACTGATTGCGGTGATCCTCGGCGGCATGACCGGCGTTTTCACGCTGAATCTGCTGGGCGGCGGTCTGGTTTCGCCGGCGTCTCCCGGCTCCATTCTGCCCGTGTTGGCCATGACCCCCAAAGGCACCTATTTCGCTAACCTGGCCGCTATCGTTGCCGCTTTCGCCGTCTCGTTCATCATCTCTTCGATTTTGCTCAAGAGTTCACGCGCGACCGGCGATGAAGATAATCTCGCCGAGGCGTCACGCCGCGTGCAGGATATGAATGCCCAGTCAAAAGGCGTCGCCGCCCCCGTTAACGCTGGCGCCACGGGCGATTTAAGCTCGGTGCGCAAAATTATTGTGGCTTGTGACGCAGGTATGGGATCGAGCGCGATGGGCGCCGGCGTGTTGCGTAAAAAGGTGAACGAGGCCGGGTTGAAGAACATTAGCGTGACCAACAGCGCCATCAATAATCTACCCGACGATGTGGATTTGGTGATAACCCATCGCGATCTGACTGAGCGCGTGATGCGTCATGCGCCGCAGGCGCAGCATATTTCGCTGAATAACTTCCTCGACAGCCAGCTTTACAGCGATTTGACCGCGCGTCTGGTGGCGGTACAGAAAAGCGGGGATAATCAGCAAAAAGTCATGACCACGCTGGACGACAGCGAACAAAACCTGTTCCGCCTCACCGCAGACAACGTTTTTCTCGGTCAACACGCGGATCATAAAGAGCAGGCGATCCGTTTCGCCGGTGAGCAGTTGGTTAAAGGCGGTTATGTCCAGCCCGAATATGTACAGGCGATGCTGGATCGCGAAAAACTGACCTCGACTTATCTGGGTGAGTCCATCGCGGTGCCGCACGGCACGATCGAGGCGAAGGATCGCGTTCTGCGTACCGGCGTCGTGTTCTGCCAGTACCCTGACGGCGTACGCTTTGGTGATGAGGAAGACGATATCGCCCGGCTGGTGATAGGTATAGCCGCGCGCAATAACGAGCATATTCAGGTCATCACCAGTTTAACCAATGCACTGGATGATGACGCGGTGATCGCACGTTTAAGTCAAACCACCGACGTGCAGGAAGTCCTGGAACTGCTGGCGAGCGCTAAAGCGTCCTGACCAGGCATGGGGGCGGGGTCACTCTGCGCAAGAAACGAGGGGCCTGCCATGGCCCTTTTTTTGCTTAGATTTTTGCTGAGATAATTTAAGGTTAACGTTATGAAAGCATTACATTTCGGAGCAGGTAATATCGGCCGCGGGTTTATCGGTAAACTGTTGGCCGATGCCGGTGTAGAGGTTGTTTTCGCCGATGTGAACCAGCAGGTTCTCGATGCGCTTAACCAGCGCCATCAATACCAGGTGCGGGTGGTGGGTGAACAGGCACAGGTGGAGACCGTCAGCCGGGTCAGCGCGGTTCACAGCGGCAGCGACGACGTCGTGGCGCTTATCGCCAGCATGGATTTGATTACCACCGCGGTGGGCCCGCAGATTCTTGAGCGCATCGCGCCGGCCATTGCTCGCGGACTGGTTAAGCGGCACGATGGCGGCAACACGCAGCCGCTGAACATCATCGCTTGTGAAAATATGGTGCGCGGCACTAGCCAGCTCAAGCAACACGTTCTTAACGCGCTGGAGCCGCAATATCACGCCTGGATAGAGCAGCAGGTGGGTTTTGTCGATTCCGCCGTGGACCGTATCGTGCCGCCCGCCGAAGCGGGCAGTGACGATCCACTGGCGGTGATGGTCGAAAGCTTCAGCGAGTGGATTGTGGATAAAACCCAGTTCAAAGGCGTCCCGCCCACCCTCGCCGGTATGGAACTGACCGACAATTTAATGGCGTTTGTTGAACGCAAGTTGTTTACGCTTAATACCGGCCACGCCATCACCGCTTATTTGGGCCAGCTTGCCGGTCACCAGACCATCCGCGATGCCATTCTCGATCCTGCCGTACGCCAAGTAGTCAAAGGCGCGATGGAGGAGAGCGGGGCGGTACTTATCAATCGTTATGGCTTCGATGCGCAAAAGCATGCTGCCTATATCAACAAAATTTTGCAGCGCTTCGAGAACCCCTATCTGCACGACGACGTGGAACGCGTTGGCCGGCAGCCGTTGCGTAAACTTGGCGAAGGCGATCGGTTAATTAAACCTTTGCGCGGTACGTTGGAATACGGCCTTGGCCATGCCAATCTGGTCAAAGGCATCGCCGCCGCCATGCACTATCGCAGCGATCAGAACCCGCAGGCCAAAGAGTGGGCGGCATTGCTGGCAGACGTTGGCGCTGCGGCGGCGTTGGCCAAAGTCTCTGGCCTCGATGAAGAAAGTGAAGTTGTCGCGCAAGTGGTGAATGCCTATAACGCCATGCAGTAATCGACAGAACCGGGGGCGGATGCGATGCCGCTTCCTGGCCCGCTACATGGTATGCAACATGACGGAAAACACTCAGCTGCTGGAAAATAGCGTGCTCGAACGCCTGAATGCCGGAACCACGGTGCGGGAGTTTTTGCGGGCGGCGATTACGCTGCTGGCGGAAGCCGTGGCCATTCTGGTGACGCAGGTGTTCCGCAAGGATGACTATGCGGTTAAATACACCGTGGAGCCGCTACTGGTGGGCGCAGGTCCGCTGTCGGTGCGCTTGAAATTGGTTTATGCGTTGGGGGTGATAAGCCGCCAGGAGTATGAAGACGCCGAACTGCTGATGGCGCTGCATGAGGAATTGCAGCAGGATCCGGGCGATTACCGCTTTACCGATGATGAAATTATGGGGCCGTTTGGCGAGCTGCATTGTGTCGCCGCGTTCCCGCCGTCGCCGCAGATCGCGCACGCGCCGGGAGATGAAGAGCTGGCGAAGATGCAACGGCAGCGCTACCAGCAAATGGTGCGCTCCACAATGGTCCTTTCCGCCCCCGAATATCTGGTGCGGATCAGCGCCAAAAAAGCGTTCTCCGATCGGTTGTTGCTGAAATAAACGCCGCGCCGGGCTTGTTGCGCCCGCGTTATCCGCCGAAAGGGCAGTGCTGAATCCCACTTACTCACACCTTCCTCCCGAACGTCCGTGTTATTCGCTGACGGCGCGCGGGCAAAAAAAAATCCCCGCCGAGGGCGGGGATGAGCCGGCGTTATCCCGATGCTCGGGCGCGTGGCGGGGATAAATCAGGCGTGGCTAAAACGCGCGGCCGCTTCATCCCAGTTCACCACGTTCCAGAATGACTTGATGTAATCCGGGCGGCGGTTCTGATATTTTAAGTAATAAGCGTGCTCCCAGACGTCCAGACCCAAAATCGGGTAGCCGGAGGTGCCGGAAATCGCTTCGCCCATCAGCGGGTTGTCCTGGTTGGCGGTGGACACCACGGCCAGTTTGCCGTCTTTTTTCACAAGCCAGGCCCAGCCGGAACCAAAACGAGTCGCGGCGGCTTTCTCGAACGCCTCTTTAAAGGCGTCAACGCTGCCGAAATCACGCTCGATAGCGCTTTTCAATTCGCCCTGCAAGGTGGTGCCTTGCTTCAGGCCCTTCCAGAACAGGCTGTGGTTGGCATGACCACCGGCGTTGTTGCGCAGTACGGTCTTTTTGTCCGCCGGGAGCTGGTCTAGTTTTTGAATAAGGTCGTCGACCGGCAAATTGGCGAATTCCGGTAGGCTTTCCAGGGCGCCGTTGGCGTTGTTGACATAGGTCTGATGGTGTTTAGTGTGATGAATTTCCATCGTTTCTTTGTCGAAATGCGGTTCCAGGGTGTCATAGCCATAAGGCAGGGAAGGTAGCGTAAAGCTCATAACAATCTCTCCATTTCTAGTTGAACCGGCCCCCTTTAAAAGTATGTTAGGGTCGCGTAAGCAATCTGATCATTATAGTTAATTAAACGTTGAATAAAACGTTTATCGGTGACTTTAAAAAGAACATGTTTAACTTACGTCTTCAACAATCCGCGTTGGATGGGTAAAGACCATGGCGCGCCCCGGTTTACTGAATCCCACCAGCGTCAGGCCACAGCGCTCGGCGACCTCTACCGCCAGCGAGGTGGCGGCGGAAACGGCGAACAGGATTTCCACCCCGCACATGGCCGCTTTCTGTACCATTTCATAGCTGGCGCGGCTGGAAACCAGGGCCGCCCCGGGCGTTTCACCCCGACGCGCGCGCATGCCGAGCAGTTTATCCAGCGCCACGTGGCGGCCGACGTCTTCGGCGCCATAGCCTAAGTCCCCATCCGGCGAGATCCAGGCCGCGGCATGGGTGCAGCCCGTGAGCCGGCCGATGGGCTGCACCTCTGGCAATTGTGCCAGCGCCCGATCCAACTGTGCCAGGGGCCAACGCTGCGTGAAAGGTAATGACGGCAGCGGCTTGCCGATTTCATCCAGTTGTTCCACGCCGCAGATACCGCAACCGGTGCGCCCGGCGAGCGCTCGCCGCTGCGCTTTTAACGCCATAAAACGGCGGCTGGAAAGCTCGACCTGCACCTCTAGACCCTGACGGGCCGGCACGATATCGATACCGTAAATATCCGCCGGCGAGGCGATAATGCCTTCGGATAACGAGAAGCCGAGGGCGAAAGCGTCCAATTCTTTCGGCGACGCCATCATCACCACATGGGAGATGCCGTTATAGACCAGCGTGACCGGCACTTCCTCGGCCAGCCAGTCCGGCTCCGTTTGGTGGAGCCGGCCGCGCCGGCGGACGCAGTACTGACAAATGCCCGGCTGGGCGTCATCGGCGTGAAAAGCGGCGTGTTTCACGAGGGGTTTCTCCCGCAATGAGGGTAGGGCGCTATTATTCGCCGCTACGGCCAGCGATGCAAACCCTTGACCCAGGTAAGCGGGCACCATAATGTAAACAGTTTTCTTTTTCAGTCAGTTGCGTAATCCGTCGGCCGTTGCTACGGTTAATGGAACATCATTGCGGATAAAGATTGAGGGCTATGACCAGGCATTATTTCAAGATCGCGCTATTCCTTATGCTGTCGGCCGCCGGGCTGGCAGGCACGGCGGGTACGGTGGCGTCGGCGGCCGACAGCGGGACGGGCAACGCGTCCGCGCCGTCGGTCAAAAGCATCGACGTCGCTGCGCTGAACGGCAAAGTGACGCTGCAAGTACCGGGTGCTTTCGTTAATCAAACCCGCGAAGACACCACCTCGCAAAATCTCGGCGTGAAGATCCAGGTGTTCACCGATCGGCAGCGTCAGCAGGTGATCGGGGTGAGCGAAGTGCCGACCACGGCCGGCGATGCCAATGATACCAGCACCGATGCCTTTAACAAGATGGCTCAGGGCAGCCTGTCCGGTCTGAAAACCCAATATCCCAATATAAGGACGTGCAGAAAACCGGCCAAAGCACCGAAATCGTCGCTGGTCGTAAATTCCGGCGCCTGGATACCCGTCAATCGGTGGAAGGCAATGCCATGCTCGGTTCGTAAGCGCCCCGTGGAGGACGTCTTGAATTATTGGTGGGTTTGTTGTACGAGACAGTAAACCTACGTTACACGCTTATGCTCATTGCATTTTCACATTGTATTGATTTTAATAACTTTTATTTCCATCCCGGTTTGAG
>NZ_JBLKSS010000010.1:0-36438 GCF_047607725.1 Sodalis sp. (in: enterobacteria)
CAAGGAGTAGCCAGCACAGGAAAAATAGACTAAAACCGAGTCAGAAGATGAGCGAACACGTGATCGAATATCACTGGAGTGGGTGATCGGAAAATATCGGAATAACTGATCGGATGTCGCCGGAACAGATGATCGGATACGCCGGAATCTGCAGCAGCCTGGGGTCGGTGCCCGGATTGGCCTCCAGCATTGCCAGCAGGCCAGTTTTATATTTGTCGGCAATCGCCTCCAGCGAACCGCCATCCTGCATGACGGTGTGGGTCGTGTTTTCGCCGATGAGCCGGCTATTTCCGGCAGCAGCGGGTAGACAGTGGCGTCGGCCGCGTTAATGGTGCTGGCCAGCATGGCGGCCAGCGTCCACGCCAGCCTTTTGGTTATATTTAGCATAAGCGATCCTAGGTCAGTAACCTGCGAAGCGGCGCGACGATGAGCCGTGGAGATACGGCCGATGGGCGCCAAGCCCCAGTGTAACAAATGACCGGCCACCGGCGCGATGCAGCGAAGTCCGAAAGCACGGCGGCACACGTTGCTGCCGCGCATCACCGCCGCACGCCGTCCCACCGCCAGGGAGGGAGGCCCGCGATAAAAAGGCTTAGCCGATCGGACGGAGTGAATGCCACCGCGAGAATGGGCCACGCATGAAAACAGGCGGAAGAGATACCCGAAGAGAGGCATCACGCATGAAAACGGGCGCAAGCAATGCTCACGCAAAAATACGACTCATGAGAACAGGCGAATAACATACCCCGAAAAGAGAGGAACCCGGCGTGAGAAGGGGGGGAAGAAACGGCCTGAAAAGAGAAGCGCTGCCACAATGGGCGGAAGAATACAGGTTGCCCCAAGGGGACAGGCTAAAAAGTACACCGCCCGCGCCCGTCACTCAGCGACAGGCACACTGGGCCGAGCGGGTGAAGCCAAAATACCCTGACGCCAAGCCGTCCCCCGGCAGGGACGGCGCAAGCGGTTACCCCTGCGCGGCGGCCTGGGCGCGAATACCCCACACCATGGCCTCCAGCCCCTGCGACCGGGACGGCGTCAAGTGCTGAGTGAGCGCCAGCGTGTCGAAAAAAGGCCGCACGTCGTAGGTAACGATTTCCGCCGGTGTCATGCCTTGATAGAGGATAAACACCATAGCGATTAGGCCTTTAACGATAGCGGCATCGCTGTCGCCGTACAGCTGGACGCTGCCATTGTCATCTGCCGCCATGACAATCCACACCTGGCCTTGGCAGCCGGCGATAAGATGATCCGGGGTGCGCATGCCAGCCGGCAGGGGCGGTAAATGGCCCCCCAGCTCGATAATATACAGGTACTTCTCTTCCCAATTGCCGCAGCGGGAAAAATTGCGCAGCAATTTATCTTTATCAGGCAGATTCGCCATCGTTACTCGCTCCCTGTTTGGCTATCAGCCCAGCAAACGCTGCACTCGCACAAGACCGGCCACCAGCCGGTCAATATCGGCGCGGTCAGTGTACATCGCAAGGGACGCACGGCACATACTGGCCACCTGGAAATAGGCCATCAGCGGCATGGCGCAATGGTGGCCGGTGCGGATGGCGATGCCGTACTGGTCAAGAAAACTGCCAACATCATAGGCATGATGCTGCCCCAAATTGAAAGCGATGACGCCGGTGCGATCGTCGGGCCCGTACAGAGTCAGGTACGGCACCTGCTGCAGCGCTTCGAGCGTATAGCGCATCAGCTCATGCTCATAAGCCTGAATATTGTCAAGCCCCACCTGCTCAACATAGTCGATGGCGGCGCCCAGTCCCATCATCCCGGCGGTATGGGGCGAACCCGCCTCGAAACGCCAGGGCGCATCGTTGAAGGTGGTGCCCTCGGTCAGGCTGACGGTGCGAATCATGGATCCACCGCCTTCCCAAGGCGGCATGGCGTCCAGCAGCGCTTTTTTAGCGTAGAGAATACCAATGCCTGTAGGGCCGTAGAGCTTGTGCCCAGAGAACACATAAAAATCGCAGTCTAGCGCCTGCACGTCCACCTTCTGATGCATGATGCCCTGCGCGCCGTCGACCAACACCACCGCGTCGCTCGCCGCGCGCACCTGGGCGATAAGTTCCGGCAGCGGATTGCGGGTGCCGAGCACATTGGATACCTGGGTGACGGCGAACAGGCGGGTACGCTCATCAATCAACGCCGGCAGTCGGGCGATGTCGAGCGTACCATCGGGCAGCAGAGGAATGTAGCGCAGCGACAGCTGCTTTTCCTCGGCCAGCATTTGCCAGGGAACAATATTGGCGTGATGCTCCATCTCGGTGATAACAATATTGTCGCCGGGCCGCAGGTTGTGCCGCCCCCAGCTATTGGCCACCAGATTGATGCCCTCGGTGGCGCCTTTGACGAAAACAAGCTCGTCCGCTCGCGCAGCGTGGATAAAGCGCGCCACCTGTTCCCGCACATTCTCCATGCGGGTCGTGGCTTCACTGCTTAAAGTATGAATACCGCGGTGTACCGCGGCGTATCCCTGGCGATAATAGTCGCTTTCACAATCGATGACGGCGTTAGGCTTTTGTGCGCTCGCCGCGCTGTCAAGATAGGTCAGCGGCCGGTCGTTCACCTGCCGCGCCAGAATAGGAAAATCAGACCGGATTCGCGCAATGGGATAGGTCATGCCGCCACCCCCTGTAAAGCATCGGCGATACGCGCCAGCACCGTGTCGCGCACCCCATCGTGACCAATCGCTTCCGTCACTTCCGCGGCGAAAGCATAAATTATCATCTGCTGGGCATCCTCGTGGGTGATACCGCGCGAACGTAGATAGAACATCTGCTCCTGGTCGATCCGGCCGACGGTGGCGCCGTGGCTGCATTTGACATCATCGGCGTAAATTTCCAGCTGAGGTTTGGTATCCACCTCCGCCAGACGGTCGAGCAACAGGTTGTTATTGGTCATCTGACCGTCGGTCTTGAGCGCATGTTTCGCCACCTTAATCAGGCCGTTGAATACGCCTTTACCGCGGTCGCGGGCGATCACCTTATGCAACTGACGGCTCAAGCAATAGCCTTTATTGTGCTCAAGGTAGGTGCGGGTATCGCTGATATCCTGCCCCGACGGCAGCAACAAACTGTTTATCGCCAAATCGGACCCTTCGCCGTTCAGCTGCGCGCTGGTCTGATGCCGGGTCAAGCCCGCGCCGGGAATAAACGTACTGCTGCGCACCACCGCATCGCGGCCCACGCTGATATCGTTATGGCCGAAGTGGTAGCTGGCGCGACTTTCAAAGGCCAGTTTGATATGGCTTAAGTGTGCATTTTCGCCGACCACCATTGAGGTGCGCGCGCCGCTAAAATGCCCCTGGGCGTTCATGCTGACGAAATGTTCAATCACCTGGCCCTGCGCGCCGGCCCCGATATCGAGGTGGTGGCGGTAGTGCAGCGTACTCAGCGTTTCTTGATCTTCGCTGCCCTGACTAATGTGCAGCAAATACAACGGGCGGGGCGCCGCCTTGCCCGCCGGCAGGCGGATGCGGGTGGTTTCCTGGCTCAGACTTTCGGTCAGATGCAAGAACACCTCCGGCTGGATCGGCGCGGGCAGCGACCGCCTGGCGGCTCCCTCCTCTACCTCGACATGCCACACGCCGGTGTCGCTGTCGCTCAGCGCAGGCGCGAAACGGCCATCGACAAACACCAGACGGCAGGCGTCCAGGCCCAGGCTCAGCGCATCACGGTCAACGGCGGCTACCGCGCGGGCGGTGGCGGGGGCAAAACGATGCGCCAACAGCCCGTCAAGCGGGGTGTATTTCCAATGCTCGTGTTGGCGGGTGGGCAGCCCCAGGCGCTCAACGTCCTGCCAATGCGCATAGGCCTCGGCGGAGCGCGCCATGCTCTGGCCGGCAAACAATTGGTGCAACTGTGTCAGCGCGCGGGCATTACTGTTGTTCGGTAAGCCAGCCATAGCCTTGCTCCTCAAGCTGTTTCACCAGGGAAAAATCACCGGATTTCACAATGCGGCCCTGATACAGCACATGAACGTGGTCGGGTTGGATGTAGTCCAGAATACGCTGATAGTGCGTGACGATAATAAAGGAACGTTTGCCGTCGCGCAGGGTATTCACGCCGTGGGCGACGATTTTCAGCGCATCGATATCCAGACCGGAGTCGGTTTCGTCCAGAATGTACAAATCCGGCTCCAGGGCCGCCATTTGCAAGATATCATTACGTTTTTTCTCACCGCCGGAGAAGCCCACGTTAACCGACCGGGTCAGCAGGTCGGCCGGCATTTTCAGCAGCTCAATCTTGGCTTCGATGAAATCGGCGAAATCAAAGCAGTCCAGCGGCGACTGCTCGCGGTATTTACGCACGGCATTGACCGCCGTTTGCAGGAAAAACTGGTTGCTGACGCCCGGGATTTCCACCGGATATTGAAACGCCATGAACACGCCTTCCCCGGCGCGCTCTTCCGGCTCCAGCGCCAGTAAATCGCGGCCTTTGAACAAGACCTCCCCGGAGGTGACGTCATAGTCTTCGCGCCCGGCAAGCGTCGCTGACAGGGTACTTTTCCCAGAGCCGTTCGGCCCCATGATGGCATGAACCTCACCGGGTTTCACTTCTAGGCTCAGTCCCTTGAGAATGGTGTTGTCTTCCACGCTGACGTTCAGATCTTTAATCGATAACATGTTTCATTTTTCCTTTACCCGGCCGGTTGCGGCGTCCGGGCAGCAAACGTGGTAGCGCGGCTTTAGCCCACGCTGTGTTCAAGGCTGATAGCCAGTAATTTTTGTGCTTCCACGGCAAATTCCAGCGGCAGTTCGGAGAACACGTCTTTGCAAAAGCCATTAACGATCATCGAAATCGCATCATCTTCGCTGATGCCACGCTGGCGGCAATAAAACAGCTGATCTTCGCCGATACGCGACGTGGTAGCCTCGTGCTCCAACTGGGCGGTGTTATTGCGCGCTTCCACATAAGGGAAAGTGTGCGCACCACATTCGCTGCCGATAAGCATGGAGTCACACTGGGTAAAGTTACGCGCGTTGGTTGCGGTCGGCATAATCTTCACCAGCCCACGATAAGTGTTTTCGCTCTGACCGGCCGAAATTCCCTTCGAGATAATCGTGGAGCGAGTATTCTTGCCGATGTGGATCATCTTGGTGCCAGTATCCGCCTGCTGGCGACCGTTGGTCAGCGCCACCGAAAAGAATTCCCCCACCGAATTGTCGCCGCGCAGAATCACGCTCGGGTACTTCCAGGTAATGGCCGAGCCGGTTTCGGATTGCGTCCAGGACATTTTGGCGTTTTCGCCCGCGCACAGCGCGCGCTTGGTGACGAAGTTAAGAATACCGCCCTCGGCTTCGCTGCCGGCAAACCAGTTTTGCACCGTGGAATACTTCACTTCCGCATCTTTCAGCACGATAACTTCCACCACGGCCGCATGCAGTTGATAGCTGTCGCGCACCGGCGCAGAGCAGCCTTCGATATAGCTCACATAGCTGCCTTCATCGGCGATAAGGATGGTACGTTCAAACTGGCCGGTTTTGGCGGCGTTGATGCGGAAATAGGTCGACAGCTCCATCGGACAGCGCACGCCTTTCGGCACATAAACGAACGTGCCGTCGGAGGCGACCGCCGAGTTGAGCGCGGCGAAGAAGTTGTCGTTGGCCGGCACCACGCTGCCTAGATATTGGCGCACCAGTTCCGGGTGTTCATGAATCGCTTCGCCAAAGGAACAGAAAATAATGCCCTGCTCCGCCAGCTTATGGCGATAGGTGGTGGAAACCGACACCGAATCGAAAATGGCATCCACCGCGACCTCGCTGCCTTCGCGCACCGGCACGCCCAGCTGGTTGAACGCCTGTTCCACTTCATCGGTCAGATAGTTCTTCGCCCCTTCCGCGCCGGGCTGCAACCCACAGGTATCGTCGCAGGCGCCGCAGGACGGCGCGGAATAGTAGCTGTAATCGTTATAGTCGAGCGGCTTGTAATAGGCTTTCAACCAGTGCGGTTCGTCCATTTCCAGCCAGGCGCGATAGGCATTAAGACGAAACTCCAGCATCCACTCCGGTTCATCGCGTTTCGCCGAGATGGCGCGCACCACGTCTTCGCTGATGCCGTGCGCCAGTTCTTCGGTTGCCAGTTGGGTAAAGAAGCCTTCTTTATATCGCTCGCTTTTCACCCAGGGTTGAGTCGCGTCAATCGCCTCAGGGGTGTCAGTATTGCTTCGTGCCATAATGATTCATCGCTCAAAGGCCAAAACTTTCGCCGCACCCGCAGGCGTGCTGAGCTTTGGGATTGTTAAATTTAAACACGTGGTTCAGGCCTTCCTGAACGTAGTCCAGTTCCGTGCCGTCGATGAAAGGCATTGCTTTCAGCGGCACATATAATCTGGCGCCGTTATGCTCGTAAACCCGGTCGCTGTCCTCAGATTGCGTGGCCTTTTCCACCACATAGCCGAAGCCGGCGCAGCCGGACTGTTTTACGCTAAGCCGCAACCCCAGCATGGTGGGGTCATTTTCCACCAGGCGCCGGATCTGACGGGCGGCGGAATCGGTTAGCGTCAGGCCGCGCCAGATATTCTCCTCAAGGGAGAACGTCTCAACCTTATTGTCTACTTGCATCAGGTTTACCTCATGACATTACAAGGTGATACTCGGAAAACCCGCCTATGTTAAAGAGTTGTATTTTCTCTTCAACCTTGACCTTTATAGGGGAATAGGCCGTTTTACAGGAAAGGGAGGTAACTACCGTCGGCAAATGCCGTTTTCATCCGCTATTCCCCTAAATTATATAGGGCCATTTCACCGCTAATACCCTGATTTTCCGTATGTATGAAAAAAAAGGACCGTTTTTTTAATACTAAAACTTTCTGTCCCGTGACTAAAGCAAATATTCATAGAAATAAACTATTTTCATAACAGGCGAAAAAATAATTCGTCATTTTTGCTCAGCAAATAGCCAATGGGGAAATAACCCTAAAATGCGACTGAAATAAGCGCAGCGGCGATGTTGTCTTTATTTGATAATAATTATCATTAGCTTAGTTGGTCGTCGATGACGCCCTATTTATTACCGCAGCCTGTGTCGCATTCTCTCTGAGTCTCTCGTATTGATAACAATTATATCACAAAAGCGTCGCCGGCGGCAGGCTCTTCTGTGCCTCGCCGGGTGGAAGCATTCATCGTCGTGGCATGCGCGTCGACGCCCCGCTCTGCCGCCGCCAATGACATGACCGCGCCGCTGTGGCGCCATCCCTGGCGCAACGTTATCCCGGCCGACGTTAGCGAAGGAGCAGGACTTCCGGCGCCGGGCGGGAACATTTTTGGTTCCCCTGACGCGTGCGATAGCGCTATGCTGGAGCCTGGTTTTTTCCCGCTGGATCCTGCTATGCCCACGTCCGACCGCCCCACCGCGTCTCTTACGGCACCGGAATTGAACAAGCGCATTATCCCCATCATTTTTTTCACCTTTATTTGTTATTTGACCATTGGTATCCCGCTGGCCATTTTGCCGGGGTTTACCCACACGACGCTGGGATTTACTCCCCTGATAGCCGGTATCGCCATCAGCGTACAGTATTTCAGCACGCTGGCCAGCCGCCCCTATGCCGGCCGCTGCGCCGACCTGCTGGGAGCGAAAAAAATTGTTCTCATCGGCCTGCTGTGCTGCGCCCTGAGCGGCGCCTGCTATCTGTTGGCCCTCGGCATCAGCGCCCGCCCGGCGCTAAGCCTCGGCTGCCTTTTTGCCGGCCGGCTGCTGCTGGGCGGGGGCGAAAGCTTCGCCAGCACCGGGTCCATGCTGTGGGGGATTGGCACGGTGGGACAGCGACATACCGGCCGGGTCATCTCCTGGAACGGCGTGGCCACCTACGGCGCCATCGCCATTGGCGCACCGCTGGGCGTGCTGGCGCTGTGGGCGGTTTTATCCTGCTGGCCGGCGTCGGCGCCTGGGGGGTCGCGTTGCGCCACCCCGCGGTGAGCGTGAGCGCCGGCAAGCGCATTCCATTTACCGCCGTAGTGGGTAAAGTCTGGCTGTTTGGCCTGGTGCTGGGGCTTGGCACGCTCGGATTTGGCGTCATCGTCAGCTTTATCACCCTTTACTACGCGGCCCGCGGCTGGCACGGCGCCGCCTTCGCCCTGACGCTGATGAGCTGCGCCTTCGTCGGCGTACGGCTGGTGTTAGGCAACGTCATCAGCCGTTTCGGCCGCCGCCGGGTGGCGCTCTGTCCTTCGTGGTTGAAACCGCGGGGCTACTGCTGCTGTGGGCGGCGCCGACGGCCGCCATCGCCGGTTTCGGCGTGCTGTTGACCGGCGCCGGCTTTGCGCTGGTGTTTCCGGCTTTGGGGGTGGAGGCAATGAAACAGGTGCCGGCACAGAACCAGGGCACCGCGCTCGGCACCTATTGCGCGTTTCTCGATCTGGCGCTGGGCGTGGCCGGGCCGGCCGCCGGCCTGGTGATGTCACATCAGGGCATGTCGTGGATCTATCTGGCCGGCGCGCTGATGGCGGTGCTGGCGGCGCTATTAATGCTGCGGCTAAAACAGACGGCGCCGGCGCAAACGCGCTAATCCCGGCGTCGGGGCGGCATTAACCGCTCTGCCCGTCCAGCACGGCGGTGGTCAGCCGGGAGACACAGGTTAAGCGCGCCGTCTGGTCATAAATATGAATATCCCAAACCTGACGCGTGCGGCCAAGATGAAACGGGCGGCACACCGCGCACGCCCAGCCGTCGTACACGCTATGCAAATGGTTGGCGTTGATATCAAGCCCCACGATCCGCTGATCTCCCCGGGTACAAAGATAACCGGCGGCGGATCCCACCGTTTCTGCCAGCACCACCGAGGCGCCGCCGGGGAGTATGCTGAACGGCTGGCGGGTGCGTTTATCCACCGGCATGACCGCCTCCAGCTCGTCATCCTCCAACCGGGTGTAGCGAATGCCCAGATAGCCTATCATGCATCCTGCGCCACCTGGTTGAGTCTTTCCAGCGACGGCGTGCGCGTCCAAATCATGCGATAATCTCCAAAAGCGCCTGCAGCGGATGGCGGATACCTTCACCCTCGATACGCTTGACCTGGCTGCTGCAGGAACAACCGGTCGCCAGGCAGCCGCCGCGCGGCAGCTGTGCAAGTTGCTGTTTTGCCAAGACAGCGCATAAATACCCCACGAATGGGTGTAATTCGCGCTCTCGTGTCCATAGGTGCCCGCCATGCCGCAGCAGCCAACGCTAACCGGCTCCAGCCTGGCGCCGTAACGGGCGAAGATTTCGCGCCATTGTCGGGCGCTTGCCGGCAGCTGAGTGGCCTCGGTGCAGTGGCCGAACAGATACCAGGGCGCCTGCGCCCCGCCGGAGCGGGTGCCTGGGCCGTCGGCGATGCCGTTTGCCCGCTCGTCGGCAGGCCGGCAAGCCATTCATGCACCAATTGAACCTGGAAATCGCCGCGCGCGGCGCCGAGCACCTCCCGGTACTCATCGCGATAACACAGCACCAGCGCCGGATCGACCCCCACCATCGGCAGCTCCAACCGCGCGATGCGGTTGAGAAAATCGGCGGTGCGTTGGGCGGTCCGCGCGAAACGGCGCAAAAAACCTTTAATATCTGTGCTTTCCCGTTGGGGGAAAACGGCAACAATACCGGTATGCGGCCCAGTTTAACCACCAGGCGGACAAAATCCGCCACCACACGCGCGTCATAATAGCTGGTAAACGGATCCTGAACGATAAGCACGTGCGCCTGGCGCTGGTCAACGGTCATGCGCTCCAACTGCTCCAGGGTCGGGGCCGCTGCGAGCTCGTCCGCCGCCTGACGGCGCAACGGCGGCTGCGACAGCAGCGGCACATCCACCATCCCCACGGCCCGTTCGCCCAGGGTGCGCAGCAACGGCCACCGGAGAAAGAAATTAAACGTCACCAGCGCCCGGGCCATGACTGGGGCGTATCCCCCCACGCCGGCCACCAGGTAATCGCGCACCGGGCGCAGATAACGGCTATGGTAAAGCTGCAAGAAGCGGGCGCGAAAGCCCGGCACATCGATTTTAATGGGACACTGGCTTGAGCACGCTTTACAGGCCAGACAGCCGGACATTGCCGTTTTCACCTCGTGGGAAAAATCGTACTCGCCGCGCCAGCCCGCTGTTGCCCACCCGGGCGGCGACATCGCGTAGCGTGGCGATACCGCGCGGCAATGCCTGCTCCAACTGGAGCGGATCGACACCCTGCTGCGCCAGCAGCCGCCGCCATTCACGTACAAGCATCGCCCGTCCCTTCGGCGAATGGATGCGGTTGGCGGTGATTTTCATCGAAGGACACATGGGGCTCAGGGTGTCGAAGTTAAAGCATAACCCGTTGCCGTTGCACTCCATCTGCACCGCGCCAGGCGCCGCGCACCGCGACCGGGATCTGGCGATCGAAGGTGCCGCGTTTCACGGCGTCCACCGTCAGCATCGGCGCATCGGTTGCCAGCGGCGGGCAAATTTTACCGGGGTTCAGCCGGTTGTCGGGATCGAACGCCGTTTTAATGTGGCGCAGCTCATGGTACAGCTCGTCGCCAAAAAACGCCGGGTTATACTCGGCGCGAAATCCCTTGCCGTGCTCCCCCCACAGCAGGTCGCCATATTTGGCGGTCAGCGCCACAATCCGATCGGAAAGCTGTTTCATGAGCACTTCCTGCGCCGGACGTACATGCAGCACGCCGGCGTCCATATGGCCGAACATGCCGTAACTCAGCTGATGGCTATCGAGCAGCGCCCGGAATTCGGCAATATAATCCGCCAGATGTCGGGGCGGTACGCAGGTATCTTCGGCGAACGGGACGGGTTTCGCGGCACCTTTGGTGTTGCCGAGCAACCCCACCGCTTTCTTGCGCATGGCGTAGATACGCTCGATTTCCATGGGCTGGCTACACAGCTGGTAACCTATCACGCCGGCCTCGCCGGCCGCCATTAGACTATCCAACCCCGCGCACAGCGGCGCCAGTTGACCGTCTATCAGGGCGCGATCGTCACCGACGAACTCGACGATATTCAGCCCCTGCATCGTGTGGCCGGCGACATCCTCGATGAGCTCGCGCACCGAGTCCCAGACAATATCCTCCCGCGCCAGATTGAGCACCTTGGAATCGACGGTTTCCACCGACAGCGCGTGGGCTTCCAGCATAAACGGTGCGTTGCGCAGCGCGGAATCGAAAGAATCGTATTTGACGTTCACCAAACGGCGCACCTGCGGCAAGGGCGTGATATCAAGCGTCGCCTCGGTGATAAACGCCAGCGTGCCCTCGGAGCCGATAAGAATACGGGTGAGATCAAAGGTTTGCAAATCGTCGCTGAACACATGGCGTAAATCATAACCGGTCAAAAAGCGGTTAAGATCCGGGAACTTTTCGACGATAAGGCCACGCTTTTGCCGGCAGCGCTCAAATACCGTGCGATAAATCTCACCAAAGCGGCCGGGCTCGGCCGCCAGCGCCTGCGCCGCCGGGGACGGCATCGCGCGCGTATCGAGATGTTCACCGCCCAAACAACACCGCCCGCAGCCCCAGAACATGGTCGGAGGTTTTCCCGTACACCAGCGATCCCTGTCCCGAGGTGTCGGTGTTGATCATCCCGCCGAGGGTGGCGCAGTTTGCTGGTGGACAGCTCGGGGGAGAAGAAATAGCCCAGCGGCTTGAGATATTGATTTAACTGATCCTTGACGACCCCCGCTTCTACCCGCACCCAGCCCTGTTCGACGTTTACCTCCAAAATGCGGTTCAGTTCATATAGCGAGACATATCCACGATGACCCCCCGATTGAGGGATTACCCGTTAGTTCCGGTGCCGCCGCCGCGCGGGGTAAACGTGAGACCGCGATAGGCCGGCCATTCCGCCAGCCTGCCAATCAGCGCCACATCGTCGGTCGAGCGGGGGAAAATCACCGCATCGGGCAACAGCTGATAAATGCTGTTATCGGTAGCCATGGTCAGGCGGTCGCGCTATCGCCGGTGAATCCCTGCCGCGTCAAGTGGGCGAGGAATTCGGTCACCACCGGGTCGACGCCCGGGGCCTGGGAAATCTTTGGAAGCATGGACGATAAACCTATTGTGTTAGAGCCTCATCAGGGCGATGACGACCCCGCCGGCTGCAGCCGAACCTGACTGTTTTATCATATTTTTTTGTCCATGCCCTGCCGGCGATAAAAATTCCCTCGCCCAGGCATGGCCCGGGGACATCACACGGCGAAAGTTTTCATCCGCCCCTGTCAAAAAATGCCGATATACCCCATCATTATGCAACTAGCTCAGAATCGGCCCGCTTCCGGCCGCTCGCAACCCGTCGCTCGTATGAGGAGAAAGGTGTTTCATGGATTTCCCGCGCACGCTACACGATTTGCCCAGAATGCTATTCAGCGTCACCTTTATCGCGCTGATGACCCTCGGCTGCTTTTGGGTGGTTCAGCCCTTTATTCTCGGCTTTTCATGGGCATCGATGGTGGTGATAGCGACTTGGCCGCTGCTCATCAAAGTGCAGCATCTGCTCTGGGGCCGGCGTTCCCTCGCGGTCGTGGTCATGACGCTGCTGCTGTTGTTGCTGTTTGTACTGCCGGTCTCGATTCTGGTGAGCAGTATCGTTGATAACAGCGCCCCGCTGGTGGCCTGGGCGTCGCAGCCGGACCGGCTGAACTTGCCCACTCTCGCCTGGCTACAGGATGTGCCGATGGTGGGACGCAAACTGTATAGCGCCTGGCAATCGCTGATTTCCGGCGGCAGCGCCTCGTTGATGACCAAGATCCAGCACTACATCGGCAAGGCCGCCAGCTGGCTGCTGGCCAGGTGGCTAACTTGGGTAGCCTGCTGCTGCACTGCGTTAATGATTTTGTTCAGCGTATTGCTTTATCTGCGCGGCGAACGCGTGGGGATGGCGGTGCGCCATTTCGCCATTCGCCTGGGGGCGGAGCGCGGCGATGCCTCGGTTCTGCTGGTCGCGCTCGGCGTGGTGCTGACCGCCATCGTTCAGGCCGTGCTGGGGGGATCGGCCTGGCTATCACCGGCATCCCGCTGGCGACCGTGTTAACCGTCACCATGTTCGTGCTGTGCATCGCCCAACTAGGCCCCCTGCCGGTGCTGATCCCAGCCATGATCTGGCTTTATTGGAGCGGCGACACCACCTGGGGGACCGTACTGCTGGTGTGGAGCTGCGTCGTGGCGACCCTGGACAATATTCTACGGCCTATTTTTATCCATATGGGCGCCGATTTGCCGATGCTGCTGGTACTGTGCAGCGTGTTGGGCGGCTTACTGGCCTTCGGCATGATTGGCCTATTTATCGGCCCGGTGGTACTGGCGGTATCCTGGCGTTTGGTGTTCGCCTGGATGCAGGAAGCGCCGCCGCCGGAGAAAATCGACAATCCGGAGAAACAGCTTAGGGAAATACATTAATCCCGCTTCGTCCCGGCGTACGCCGGGACAATAATGTCCTGCCCGTGCCGACAATTATTTTTTCGCCGATATTTACCGCCGCCGTTATTTCCCCGCGCCGAACACCTATCCTTGGGCGTAGCTTATATAGGATGAATCTGAGTGACGCGCCGCCGGTTTATCCCTACTATGCGTGTTATTAGCTCTATGATTTAGTGATGATTTTAATGCTCCCCGGCATGACAGAATTGCTGTGTGTAGTCTTTTCCCATCTCTCATGATGGGCTTTTTTTTTAATAAAATTTGTGACAAATAAAATAATGGCGCCGGTAGTAATAGACCGGCGCCGGTTATTTCGCTGCGCGTTTTTCTGCGGCGGCGCTAAATTTGCGCCCCGAGGGACGCCATTATTTCTTTGCCAGGCTCAGCCAGGGTGCTGACCACGGTATCAGGGTTGAGCGACAGACTGTCTATGCCTTCCTCCATCAGCCAGGCGGCGAAGTCTTCGTGATCGGACGGCCCCTGCCCGCAGATGCCGACATATTTGCCCTGTTTTTTTAGCAGCGCGGATAGCAAGGGACAGCAGCGTCTTGACCGCTTCATCACGCTCATCGAACAGCGCCGACACCAAGCCGGAATCCCGGTCAAGCCCCAGGGCCAGCTGTGTCATATCGTTTGAGCCGATGGAGAAGCCGTCGAAATGGGAAAGAAATTGGTCGGCCAACAGCGCGTTGGAGGGGATCTCGCACATCATGATCACCTTCAGCCCGTTTTCTCCCCGCTTCAAGCCCTGCAGCGCCAGCTCTTCCAACACCGCCTGCGCCACGGTGCGCACGAAGGGGATCATGATCTCAACATTGGTCAACCCCATTTCATTGCGCACCCGCTTGACGGCCTCGCACTCCAGCGCAAAACAGTCGCGGAAGCTGTCGGAAACGTAGCGGCCGGCGCCGCGGAAGCCCAGCATCGGGTTCTCCTCATCCGGCTCATAGGCCTCTCCGCCCACCAGATTCGCGTATTCATTAGACTTGAAGTCGGACAGGCGCACGATAACGCGTTTCGGCGCGAACGCCGCGCTCAGCGTGGCGATCCCTTCGGTCAGGCGGTCAATGTAGTACTCCTTCGGGCTATCGTAGCCGTGGATCATGTCGGTGATTTCGCGCTGCAGGGCCGGCGTCTGCTGGTCAAATTCCAGCAGCGCGCGCGGATGCACGCCTATCATGCGGTTGATGATGAACTCCAGTCGCGCCAGCCCCACACCGTCATTGGGTAGACAGGCGAAATCGAAGGCGCGATCGGGATTCCCCACGTTCATCATGATTTTCAGCGGCAGCGCGGGCATTTCATCGATATCCGAGCGGGCAACCTCGAAAGGCAGTATCTCCTGATAGACGTAACCGGTGTCCCCTTCGGCACAGGACACCGTAACGGATTGCCCGTCGCCGCAGCCGACCACCGCAGGAATGCCCAGTTCGCGGGCGATGAGGGCCGCATGACACGTCCGCCCGCCGCGGTTGGTGACAATGGCGGCGACCTTTTTCATAATCGGCTCCCAATCCGGATCGGTCATGTCGGTCACCAGCACATCGCCAGCTTCAATCCGGTGCATCCCGCTGATATCGTGAATGATTTTAACCGGACCCGCACCAATGCGATGGCCGATGGCGCGGCCTTCGATGATCACCTCGCCGCGGCGCTCGAGCCGGTAACGCTCCATCACCTGCCCGCGTGAGCGCACCGTTTCCGGCCGCGCCTGCACAATGTAAAGCTTGCCGGTATGCCCATCCTTGGCCCATTCGATGTCCATCGGCCGCTGGTAGAGCTTCTCAATCAGCACCGCCTGACACGCCAGATCCTGCACTTCGTCGTCCGTCAGGGCAAAGCGCTGGCGCTGCGCGTCAGGCCCCGGTTCGGTACGCACCTGTTCGCCGTGGGCCGCGCTGTCGGCATAGACCATGCGGATCTTCTTTGAACCGAGATTGCGGCGCACCACCGCGGGACGGCCGTTGGCCAGGATGGGTTTGTGCACGTAGAATTCATCGGGATTGACCGCGCCCTGCACCACCATTTCCCCGAGCCCATAGGCAGCGGTAATAAATACCACCTGGTCGAAGCCCGACTCGGTATCGATGGTGAACATAACACCGGAGGCGGCCAGATCGGCGCGCACCATGCGTTGAACGCCCGCCGACAACGCCACGCCGCGGTGATCGTAGCCCTGATGGACCCGGTAGGAGATGGCCCGGTCGTTAAACAGCGAGGCATAAACATGTTTAATGGCGGTCATCACCGCGTCAATGCCCTGCACGTTGAGAAAGGTTTCCTGCTGACCGGCAAAGGACGCATCGGGTATATCTTCCGCGGTGGCCGAGGATCGCACGGCAAACGAGGCATCGGCATCATCGGCCGACAACTGCTGATAGCATGCGGTAATATCGGCTTCCAGGCCCAGCTGGAACGGGGTGTCAATAATCCATTGCCGGATTTGGCTGCCGGCCTTGCTCAGCGCTGCGACATCATCGATATCGGTCTGGTCCAGCAGTTGATAAATCCGTTGGTTGATACCGCTTTGAGTGAGGAAATCGTTAAATGCCTGGGCGGTGGTAGCAAAACCATTGGGCACCGACACGCCCACGGCGGATAAATGGGTAATCATCTCCCCGAGCGAGGCGTTTTTCCCGCCTACCCAGTCCACATCGTGCATACCAAGCTGGTCATACCACAGCACATTTTCGGAATCATTGTCATTTTGCGGCATCTGGGTCATCCTTTTTAAATATGGGCACGAACATCGTGTCGCTATCGTGACGACAGACGACAGGCGGGAAGCTTACTTTGAGGTTAGCATAATCCGCCGTGCGCTCGCCCAATATGAATCGTGCCAGCGCCCAAATTAAGACTAAGCCACATTCCGGCAAGGGAGCCGTCGATGGAAAGAAGCGTATTTTTTATTTCTGATGGGACCGCTATCACCGCCGAGGTGGTGGGGCACTCGGTTTTGTCGCAATTCCCCCTGACGACCACCCTCTACACCCTGCCGTTCGTTGAGAGCGAAACCCGTGCCCGCGCGGTGCACGAGCAGATTAACGCCCTGCATCAGCAAAGCGGCGTTCGTCCGCTGGTGTTCTATTCTATTGTTACCCCGGCGGTACGGCACATTATCGAAGAGAGCGCCGGCTTTTGTCAGGATGTGGTGCAGGCGTTGGTAGGGCCGCTGCAGCAGGAATTGGGCATCGCGCCGGATCCGGTGGCGCACCGGACCCACGGCCTGACCGCCACCAATTTAAGCAAATACGATGCCCGCATCGCCGCCATCGATTATACCCTGGCCCATGATGACGGTATTTCGCTGCGCAATCTGGATCAGGCGCAAATTATTTTGCTCGGGGTATCGCGCTGCGGTAAGACGCCCACCAGTCTGTATTTGGCGATGCAATACGGCATTCACGCCGCCAATTATCCGTTTATCGCCGACGATATGGATAATCTCTCGCTGCCTGCGGCGTTGAAGTCGCATCACGCCAAACTGTTCGGCCTGACCATTGATCCCGAGCGGCTGGCGGCCATTCGCGATGAGCGCCTGAGCGACAGCCGCTACGCCTCGCTGCGGCAGTGCCGTATGGAAATTAATGAGGTGGAGTCCTTGTTTCGCAATAACAATATCCGCTATCTCAACTCCACCAACCATTCCGTGGAGGAAATTGCGGCGAAGATAATGGATGTGCTGGGGATGAGTCGGCGAATGTATTAGCAAATTTTGCCGGGCAAGGTTGAATTCAGCGCCGGTTGGGGTATCGTGAGCATCATCGCTTCCCGGTAACTCCACCGCGGTGAGTCCCCATTTTAGAGATAAGCATGCAAAAGACAGATGAATTGCGCACGCGGCGCATCGATCGATTGGTTGCCCCCGCCGCGCTGGCCGCCGCCTTGCCGGTAAGTGCAGCGATGGCCGAAAATGTGCTGCGGGTGCGTCAGCGTATTGAACGTATTCTCCATGGCGAGGATCCCCGCCTGCTGGTGATTATCGGCCCCTGTTCCATTCACGATACCGATGCGGCGCTGGAGTATGCGCGCCTGCTGAATCCGCTGCGAGTAAAATACCAGGACCGCCTGGAAATCGTCATGCGCACCTATTTTGAAAAACCGCGCACCGTCGTGGGCTGGAAAGGGTTAATCGCCGATCCCGGATTGGACGGTAGCTTTCGGGTAAATGACGGGTTGGAGGTCGCCCGGCGGCTTTTGCTGGCTGTTAACGAATTGGGCCTGCCGACGGCGACAGAGTTCCTGGATATGGTCACCGGCCAGTATATTGCCGATCTGATAAGTTGGGGGGCGATTGGCGCGCGCACGACCGAAAGCCAGATTCATCGCGAGATGGCGTCGTCGCTCTCTTGTCCGGTCGGGTTCAAAAACGGCACAGACAGCAATATTCAAATCGCCATCGACGCCATTCGCGCCGCCCGCGCGTCTCATTTGTTTCTGTCGCCGGACAAGCAGGGCCAGATGACAATTTATCAAACCGGCGGCAACCCGTATGGGCACATTATTATGCGCGGCGGCAAAGTCCCGAACTACCAGCCGCAGGCTATCGACGATGCCTGCGTGCAGCTGGCGTCGTTCGGGCTGCCGGCGCATTTGCTGGTGGATTTCAGCCACGGTAATAGCCAAAAGCAGTATTTACGTCAGTTGGATGTCGCGCACGCTGTCTGCCAACCGTTGCGCGACGGCAGCCGTCAGGTGGTGGGCATAATGGCCGAGAGCAATCTGGTGGCGGGCAATCAGAGCTTGGGTGCCGATACGCCTCTCGTCTATGGCCAATCCATTACCGACGCCTGTCTGGGCTGGGAAGACAGCGAGCGCCTGCTGGCAATGTTAAGCGACGCGGTGGATTGCCGCTTCTAGGTTTCAGCCGCCTAGGTCGGCCGGCGGCGCTATGGTGACGCCGCCTTTGCAAGCCCGGCGCCCTGATCCGTTCAGGTTTCCCCTTACCAGGTTACGCGTCCCTTTCATGCCTCGCCACGCCCTCTCCCACGTCGTCGGCACACGACCATCACGCCCTCATTTCAGCATGAATAACCCCTATTTTTTTAAGGGAAAACACGCGTAAACTGAATGTCGTCACCATCCGCAGGCTTTCTCACCGGCGTTCCCCGGACAAGCGTTGTCGCTTCACTTCCACGAGGTTTTTCATGCCAACCAGCCTTTCCTATGGCGTTACGCTGAACGCGCTAACCGTTCCCCATCTGGTGCCGCCTCCCCCTGTCACCTCGGCGCTGGCGCAGCGGCTAGTAGGGGTGCAGGCGATGCCGCTGACGCTGCCTCCCGTGGCCTGCCGCGGTCTGATCCCCCCCGCCACGGGTAAACATATCAAGACCGTCACGCTCGGCATTACCGGTATCCCAAGCCGCGATTTGCGCCATTTCCGCGTGGACATTCAGCACCAAAGCTACCCGCCCGGCGATTGTATGAGCCACTGCCTTTATCAACTTAAGCAGCGGCGGTTGTTGTTTTATACGCACATGACCAACGACCGGGAGTCGGCCAACCTGCTGTGCCTTTTCGCTAACAACAACGACGGATCTCACGCTATCTTATCTGCTAAGAAAAGTTACCCGCCGCAAATTCATTCGACTTATCGGCTGGATGGCGCGCTTTCCTTTCGCGGGGATGTGATTTTTTTTACCGTGATGCAAAAAGTGGGCGACGGCCGACGGCAGCCGGTGTTCACCCTCACCCGCACCGCCGACAACGCTCTGGTGGCCCAAACGTCGGGACAGCAATCCTCGGCGTCTGCCATCGCTCATCGGGTGAGCCTGTCGCAGCTGGGTTTCCAGAAACATCAATTTCTGCGCTTGAAGATCACGCTGGTGCGCGACAACCTGCGCACGACGATTTCAGTGCAGTGGGAGGAGGCGCAGCGCCGCCTGGATCTGTTTTGCCTGACGCTGTTGCCGGCGCTGAACGGTTCCCGATACGAATCCCGTTTCGGTATCCTGACGATGGAACGCGCGGAGGGAGGGGATGCCTGGATGCTTATCCGCCACTATAGCGAAAAACACCGCCGGCTAAAATGAGCGGCGAAAGCCGCTGGCACCGCGCGGGCCGATGCCGACACCGCGAGGATGCGCCCGCCGAGGCGGGCCTTTAGCCAAGTGCCGTTAGCTGGAGCAGGAGACGGCCAGATGGCGTCCCCAGTCGGGGGGCGGCGGCGCCAAATCATCCTGGTCGGGGTCGTCGCGGTAGGGATCGCGCAAGGCCTGATGCAGCCGCGCCAGTTCGCGAATATCCCCCTTTTCCGCGCCCATGATCGCCTGCTGGGCCAGGTAGTTGCACAGCACAATGCGCGGGTTGAGCCCTCACCGCTGTATCGCCAGTCGGAAATCTTCGCCCGCCAGGGCGTCACACTGAGCCGGGTCACGATGGCCGGCTGGGTGGGGTTATGCGGCAACCTGCTGGCGCCGTTGGCCGACGCGGTATGCGACTATGTGATGTCGACGGGTAAAGTCCACGTCGACGACACGCCGGTGGACGTGCTGCAACCGGGCAAAGGCAAGCCTAAAACCGGCTGGCTATGGGTCTATGTGCGTGACGACCGGAATGCCGGTTCGACACTGCCGCCCGCAGTGTGGTTCGCTTACAGCCCGAACCGCAAGGGTGTTCATCCGCAAACGCATCTGGCCGGGTTCAGCGGCCTGTTGCAGGCGGATGCGTACGCGGGCTTCAATCCACTGTATGAAGAAGGCCATATCCGCGAGGTCGGCTGCATGGCCCACGCCCGGCGTAAAATCCATGATATCCATTGCGCCATCCGTCAACAAAATCAAAGAGCTCCTGCCGTGGAACCCTACCATCCCTGCTGAATAACTGTCAATACGATGCTGGGCGTACGCTTACCAATCAGGCGCTGGACAAGGTTAAGCAGGACGGTATCTATCAGACCCTGTATCAGAAATGGTTTAAGCAATAAGTTACTTTGATGACGGAACTCTACCCCATCGCCACCGCCGCGGGGACGACCCTTGGCCTGGCGCTGTGCGCGCTGGTCATTGGTCTGCTATTGGCCATGGGCTTTGCCGCGCTGGAATCGGCGCGCTGGCGATGGCTCGCTTTGAGTGGTACCGCACTGGTCACGTTGCTGCGCGGTCTGCCGGAAATCCTGGTGGTGTTGTTTATTTACTTCGGCGCCTCGCAGCTGCTGGTGACGCTGGCGGATGGCGTTACCTTGTCTTTGGGGTCATTGCGTATTTCCCTCGCGCTTCCCATCGACAACTTCGATGTCAGCCCTTTTCTCTGCGGCGTCATCGCGCTGGCGCTGCTGTACGCCGCCTACGCCTCGCAGACCCTGCGCGGCGCGTTGAAAGCCATTGCGCAGGGTCAGTGGGAGTCGGGGCAGGCGCTGGGCATGAGTAACGGCGCGACGTTTTTTCGGGTGATCCTGCCGCAAATGTGGCGCCACGCCCTGCCCGGCCTGGGAAATCAGTGGCTGGTGCTGTTAAAGGACACGGCGCTGGTGTCGCTGATTAGCGTTAACGACCTGATGCTGCAGACCAAAAGTATCGTCAGCTT
Source organism: Sodalis sp. (in: enterobacteria) (assembly GCF_047607725.1). Lineage (GTDB taxonomy): Bacteria > Pseudomonadota > Gammaproteobacteria > Enterobacterales > Enterobacteriaceae > JBLKSS01. The sequence goes on from NZ_JBLKSS010000010.1 coordinate 20,907, forward strand.
TACGCAACAGCCGTTTACCTGGTATCTGCTGGCGGCGGGGGTCTACCTAGTGATTACGCTGTTCAGCCAGGCCGTTTTGCGCGCCTGCGAACGGCGCGCCACGCGTTTTGACAAGAGGGCATCCTGATGGCCGGTTATTTGCTGGCGCTGCTGCCCGGCTTACCGCTCAGCCTGTCGCTGACGGCGGCAGCGGTGCTGGTGGCGCTGTTGCTGGCGCTGCTGTTTACCCTGATCCTCACTCTGCGTACGCCCGTGCTTTCGCCGCTGGTGACGGGGTATATCACGCTGTTTACCGGTACGCCGCTGCTGGTGCAGATTTTCCTTATCTATTATGGACGTAAGCGCCGTAACTGATCCCGCGGCGGCCGGCGCTGCGCGCGCGCTTGCCGCACCGCAGCAAGAGTGTACGGGCGTGGCTCCTCTGAACACTAGCGGGCCGGCGTGAACTTAGCCTGCCGCAACCGGCGTTGGTGCGCAGCGCTCCAGCAGCACCAGCGTTTCATAATGGGCGGTATGAGGAAACATATCGAATAGCCGGACGCGGCGCACCTGGTAGTCATCCAGCTCGCCGAGATCCCGTATAAGCGGCGCGGCCTGGCAGCTGGAGTACAGGATCCAGCGCGGCGCCGTGGCGCTAAGCCAGGCGCACAGGTCATGACCGATGCCGCGCAGCGCCGGATTGACCAGCACCAAATCCGGCGCCTCGCCGTTTTGTACGGCAAAACGGGTGGAATCCAGCGCCTGAAACGATATCTGCTCCAACCCCAACTGACGTGCCGACTGGCGCGCGCTGGCGATCGCGCCTCCGCGCTGATTTCAATGCCGGTCAGCCGCATGCCGGGACGGCAGGGTGCAAACCGAAGCCGCCGCCGCCGCAAAACAGGTCCCAAAGCCGGGTCACCGGTAGCGGGGCGACCCAATCGCGGGCGGTGGCGTACAGGCCGGCGGCCACCTGCGGGTTGGTCTGGAAGAAGCTCTTCGGCCGAATATACAGCGGCACCTCGTTAAGCCGTTCCTCCAGCGCACAGTCCGGCGTCAGCACGATTTCCCGCTCCCCTTCGAGGACCGCCATCGGTACCGGCTGCAGGTTGACCGAGATGACCCGCAGCTGCGGCAACCGCGCCTGCAGCCAGGGCAAGGCCGCGCGTAGCTGCGCCAGCTTGGCCTCGGAGCGCAGCATCATCGCGCCATCAAGCCGGCTCTCCGTTAACAGCAGGAATTTTAATTCGCCGCGCCGACGCGCCACGTGATAGGGCGTCAGCCCCGCGCGCGGGATAAACTGTTTCAGAACGGCGAACACCGGCGCGAAGCTGGCCGGATACAGCGGACAGATCCACCCCGCCATAGGCATCGGCAATGCCCAGCAGCGGCCGCTCAACGCTGCCGCTCACCACCATTTTGGCTTTATTGCGCATCCCCTGCGGCGCAGAGCCCATAGCCTGCTGCCAACAATCGGCGGGCACGGCGGGCAACAGCGCGATAATCAGCAGATCCGGCAATTTCAGCATCAATACCTCATAGCTGATTTGCCCGGCGGTGTCGCCCGGCAGCATAAACATTTCCGGATAAAACCCCCCGCCAAGTGGCGAAAAACAGGTAGAGGGTGTTTAGAATCTGGCAGCCTAAATAATACTAGCGGGTCCAGGGCACGGCGCGCATGACACCAAAGCCGCAGCGGATTTCGATAAATACCATGGTCAGGCTGGCCAGGAAGAGTCCGGTCAGATCCCAAGCGCGGCTGTTGTTGTTGACAAAACTGTGCATCCCATTGACGCCAAACGCATTAAACAGCACCACCACGTCCAGACAATGAATGGTAATTAGCGCGATTCCGGCTATCATCACCGCCACCGGCGCGCCGATCGGCCCCCGAACCCGGGGACGGGCGCCAACGGTAGTGCTGTTTCTCAGTATCTCCGACATCACCTCTCTCCTTCACGCTCGCGCCGTTTGTCGCTGGCGCACTCCCTAAGATTAGCAGCGATTCCGTTTATCAGCCACGCGCGGCGCGCTGACGATCGCGCTGATGCTGTTTTTCCTTCCGGGACATCAGCCACCAGGCGATAAGGCTTATCACGCCCACCACCGCCAGGATGAGCGTTGCCAAGGCATTAATCTCCGGATTGACCCCCATGCGCACGCTGGAGAAAACTAGCATCGGCAGCGTAGTGGAGCCGGGACCGGCGACGAAACTGGCGATAACCAAATCGTCAAGGGACAGGGTAAACGCCAGGAGCCAGCCGGAGATGCTGGCCGGGGCGATCATCGGCAGCGTAATGATGAAAAACACTTTCACCGGGGTCGCGCCCAAATCCATCGCCGCTTCTTCAATCGACTGATCCAGCTCGCACAGGCGCGAGTTCACCACCACCGCCACATACGCGGTGCAAAAGGTGACATGCGCCAGCCAGATAGTAAACATACCGCGCTCGGCGGGCCAGCCTATCGCGTGCCCCAGTGCCACAAACAGCAGCAGCAGGGACAGACCGGTTATCACGTCCGGCATCACCAGCGGCGCGGTCAGCATAAAGGCAAACCCGCCGGCGCCACGAAAGCGGCCGAAGCGGACGATCACCACCGCCGCCAGGGTCCCCAGCACCGCCGCCATGGTGGCCGTCGACGCCGCCAGGGTCATACTTAGCGTCACGGCGTTAATCATCGCGTCGTCATGCACCAGCACGTGGTAGCACTGGGTGGACCAGCCGGCCCAGACCGTGACCAGCCGCGAGCTGTTGAAGGAATAAATCACCAGCATCAGCATCGGCGCGTAGAGAAAGGTGTAGCCCACCAGCAAGATCACGATACGCCAGGGCGAACGGACATCGGTAACTGATTCATCGCTGATCCCCCATGGCTTTGTTCTGATGTTTATGGAACCACATGATAAGCGCTATCAGCAGCACCAGCATCACCACCGCCACCGCCACCGCCACCGCCACCGCCACCGCCACCGCCACCGCCACCGCCACCGCCACCGCCACCGCCACCGCCACCGCCACCGCCACCGCCGAGGCTACCGGCCAATCGCGGTTATTGAAGAACTCCTGCCACAAAATCCGTCCAATCATGATACTGTCGGGCCCGCCGAGCAGCTCGGGGATTACATATTCCCCCACCGCCGGAATGAAGACCAGCATCGAACCGGCGATAATGCCGCCTTTGGTGAGCGGCACAATGACCTGGAAAAAGCTTTTCAGCGGCCGCGCGCCCAGATCCAGCGAAGCTTCCACCAGCGAATAATCCAGTCGGGTCAGCGCGGTATAGATAGGCAGGATCATAAAGGGTAAATAGGCGTACACCACGCCGATATACACCGCCAGGTTGGTGTGCAAAATGACCAGCGGCTCGTCGATAACCCCAAGCCACATCAACACATTATTCAGCACACCGTTATTTTTCAAAATGTCCATCCAGGCATATACCCGAATCAGAAACGACGTCTAGGACGGCAAAATCACCAGCAGCAGCAAAATATTACGGGTCGATGCCCGGCTGTGCGCCACCGCCCAAGCCATGGGATAGCCCAACAGCAGGCAAAAGAAGGTCGATACCGCCACGACCTGAAGGGATTGCAGATAGGCTTCGATGTAGAGCGGATCGTCCAGCAGCTGCATGAAATTGGCGAGATTAAGCGAAACGGTCAGCGTGCCGTCCAGCCAGGTAACCAGATCGGTATAGGGCGGAATGGCGCGCGCCATTTCGGCCAGGCTGATTTTAAAGACAATCAAAAACGGCAGCATAAACAGCAGCAGCAGCCACAGGTACGGCAGGAGAATCACCGCCTTGCGGCCGTGGGCCATCTGCAAGCGCGTCAACAGGCCAGGGATCACCACGCGCCGCGCGCCATCGGTCGGCGATTTAGGGTTGGCGTTGGACATACATTTCCCCTCCCCTATACGGTAAGCACAATACAGCTGTCCGCGTCCCAGCACAGGTTTACCTGGTCGCCCCAGGTGGGCGCGCCCTTGCGGTAACGGTGGGCATTGGTCAGCTGGGCGCTGATAATCTGCCCACTGTTAAGGCGGACGTGGTAAATGGACAAATCCCCCAAGTAGGCGATATTGATAACTTCCCCGACGGCGAAGTTGCAGCCGTCCGCCGGCGCGCCCTCGCACAACATGATTTTTTCCGGCAGCAGCGCCACGAGAACCGGCACGCCATCCACCACCGAGACATCGGTATTCACCCGCAGCGGAGATAGCAGCCCCGGGCTTTGCAATATCAGCGCGTTGTCGGAACGCGCTTTAAGCAACCCCTCGTACATATTTACCGAGCCGATGAATTCGGCGCTGAACTGGCTGTTTGGATGTTCATAAATTTCCTCCGGCTCGCCGATTTGCACAAACTTGCCGCGGTTCATGATGGCGATACGGCCCGCCATGGTCATCGCTTCTTCCTGATCGTGAGTGACCATGGCGCCGGCCGCCGGACAGCTGATGGGGTTTGCGCGCCGTGTATTCCTGCATATACACCATCGCCAGCATCTCATCCACCCGCGGTTTAATTTCCGCGCGCGGCAGCTTGTCCTGTTTCAGGCCGAAGGCGATATTTTGCTCCACCGTCATGTGGGGGAACAGTGCATAGGACTAGAACATCATATTGATGGGTCGTTGATAGGGCGGCGTATGGGAGAGGTCCTGGCCATAGAGGACAATGGCGCCGTGGGTCGGAGTCTCGAAACCCGCCAGCATCCGCAACAAAGTGGATTTGCCGCAGCCGGAAGCCCCCAACAGGGAGAACATTTCCCCTTTATAGATAGTCAGACTGACATCATCCACCGCCATCTGCCCGTCAAAGCTCTTGGTCAGATTGCGGATTTCCAGCAAAGGCGTCACCATTTTGCGGGTGCTGTTGGATGGCGGACGGGGTATAGCATCGTTCACTAACATCACTCTCCGGTATCGGCGGGGGCAGCGGACCGGCTCGGCCGGCGCATTGCCGCGAACAAAGCATAACAGGCGGGGGTGAGCCGCCTGTCGGTTAAGGTAAGCGTAGCGTAATTCGCCGGGTTATTTGCCGCTTTTTACTTTCGTCCAGGAACGGGTAATTACACGGTCGATTTTCGGCGGCTGCACTTTCAACGTAAACAGCTTGGCGCGCACCTCCGCCGGCGGGTAAATACCTGGGTTGTCACGCACTTCCGGGTTCACCAGCGCCGTGGCCGCCTTATTGCCGTTAGCGTAGAAAATCTGATTACTGGCGTCGACAATGACCTGCGGCTCCAGTAGATAGTTAATAACTGGTAGGCTTCATCGAGATTTTTGGCGTCCGCCGGGATGGCCAGCACGTCAAAGAACTCCAGCGCCCCCTCTTTCGGAATCGAATAGGCGATATTGACGCCGTTTTTCGCTTCCTTGGCCCGGTTGGCGGCCTGCATAACATCGCCTGCCCAGCCGATGGCGACGCAAATATCTCCGTTGGCCAGGTCGTTAATGTACTGCGAGGAGTGGAAGTAGCGAATGCTCGGGCGCAGTTTCAGCAGCAAATCGGTGGCCGGCCCGGTGTAATCGGCAGCACTGTCGCTGTTGGGATCTTTACCCAAGTAGTTAAGCACCGTCGCGTAAATCTCGGAAGGTGCGTCGAGGAACGAGACGCCGCAACTTTTCAGCTTCTCCAGGTTTTCCTGCTTGAGCACCAGGTCCCAGCTGTTAACCGGCGCATCTTTGCCCAGCACCGCCTTCACCTTGTCGACGTTATAGCCGATGCCGGTGGTAGCCCACATGTAGGGAACGGCATATTTATTATCGGGATCGTGGCGGCTGATGAGCTTGAGCAGCTCCGGGTCGAGGTTTTTGTAATTGGGCAGTTTGCTCTTATCCAGAGGCTGGAATACCCCGGCCGACAGCTTGGCGCTCCAGGAAACTGGCGGAGGGCACGACGATATCGAAGCCGGTGCTGCCGGCCATGAGTTTCCCTTCCAACACCTCATTGGAATCGAAAACGTCATAAACCACCTTGATGCCGGTTTTCTTTTCAAAATCAGGCACCGTATTCGGCCCGATATAGTCCGACCAGTTATACACGTGCAGCGTTTTCTGCTCCGCGAACGCAGACGCGGAAACGGCCATCAGTTAGCCGGCAATCGCACCGGTAAGCCATGTTTGACGTTGGGTGAACATCCGTTACTTCCTCCCTAAAACCTTCATCTAAAGGCGGCGTTAATGTCGCTGCCCCGATCCCGCTGATTGGCAATAAGCGCGATCCCGGCATTCAAGGGTGGCCCGTGCGGTAAACCCGCCCCACAACGGCCGGTTTCTTGCGCGAGACAGCGCCGCGGTTGCACGCGGTAACCTCCCGCGTCAGGCGCCCGCAGAGCCGATCGCCAGCATTCGGCGTAAAAAACGATTTTAAATGATTAATTATGCATTTCTCCGCATTTTCGGGCGTGTCCGACCGGCGAAAGGCAAATAAAATAGCGAATAATAACCCTTATGCAGTATAAAGGCATACAGCGCTAGCGATTGGCAGGATAACACCTTGGCGGTGGCGGCGTGGCCATGGGCCAGGAGGCGGGCCGGGCATCGCCGGTGAGGATGCGGCGATGCAAGACGCGGCAGATGTGGCGATCGGCCTGAACGCGGTAAATCAGGACGCATGCCGGGCGCTGCGGCAAAGAGGCGGCTTAATGAATCACCGGCGTTGAAGGGGCATGGGCGTCGGTGTCGTCCTCTTCGCCCATAAATAACAGATCGTTGGCGCGCGCCTCCATAATCAGCATGGAAATCTGCTCCTCCGCCTGCTGCATAAAGTGGCGAAACTGGTCGAGGGTCACCCCGGCGGCGCTGACCAGGGCCTGGCAGGCCACAAGTTTGGGCAGGTTATCGTCCTGAATATCGATGAACGCTTTCACCGTCAGCGAACTGGCGTTGATCTGGCTCAAATCCCCCACCAGTGCGATAAGGGCCGTCGGCCGTACCTCCGCCATGGCGGAAAACAAGATGACATTGTCAACCAGATCGACCTTGGCATCAAAAATGCCGTCGAAATTTTGCATATGTGGCAAGTGCAACGCCTGGCAAGAGTCACATTCATAGAATGACAAATTCAGCTTCTCCAGCCAGCGCCTCAGGATATCCAGATCCGGTACGACAAGTGAATCCATATAAGGCCAACCTCTTCTCTAGTATGAAACGGGGCATAGCTTACGGAATAATAAATAGTAGCGCTATGGTCAAATGCAGCAATTTCACCTTCCCTTACCCGAGATTGGCGACGACGCGGCAAATCCGGCCGCCGCTGACGGCGTTGGCCGGGGAACAAGCGATTGATTTTTAAGCAATCCCAAGGCAAGCAGCGCCGCCACCGCCCCGCGCGCCGGTTTTATCCGAAAAACAGGTTATTTTAGCTTACCGGCAGGGTCGAGCGGCGAGACGGGCTTCAATAAAGGCGATCATCAGGGTGGCGATATCGAGATCGCTCGCGGTTTCTATGCCTTCCAGTCCCGGTGACGCATTCACCTCCATGATCAACGGCCCCCGCTTTGCGCGCAGGATATCCACGCCGGCGATGTTCAGACCCAGCGTCGTCGCCGCGCGGATCGCCATCGCCCGCTCCGCCTCGCTGATGATAACCGGCCGCGCGCTGCCGCCGCGATACAGATTGGAACGAAAATCGCCCGCTTTGGCCTGGCGCTCAATCGCCGCCACGACTTTATCGCCTATCACCAGGCAGCGGACATCACGCCCATCGGCTTCGGAGACAAATTCCTGCACCATAAACTGCGCTTTCAGGCCGTGAAACGCGTCGATGAGGCTTTCCGCCGCCTGTCGGGTCTCCGCCAGCACCACGCCTATCCCCTGCGTCCCCTCCACCAGTTTGACCACCAGCGGCGCGCCCCCCACCATCGTTATCAAATCGCCGGTATCGTCTGGGGAGTCAGCAAAGCCGGCAATTGGCAGGTCAATGCCCTGGCGCGCCAGCAGCTGAAGCGAGTGCAGTTTGTCGCGTGAGCGAGTGATGGTGGCGGATTCGTTCAGGGCATAGCTGCCCAGCATCTCGAACTGGCGTAGCACCGCGGTGCCGTAAAAGGTCGTCAAGGGACCGATACACGGAATTACGGCATCGTAATACTTAAGCCGCCGGCCGCGATAATGAATCGAAGGGGCCGCGCTATTGATATTCATATAACAGGAAAGCGGATCGATAATGTCGACCTTATGGCCTCTGGCCTGAGCGGCTTCGCGCAGCCGGCGGCAGGAGAAGAGGGTCCCATCGCGGGAGAGAATGGCTAGTTTCACACTTTATCCAGCCAAAATATCTCGTTGGCGACATCATAATCCCCCCGCCGGCGGGGGTCGAGAAAAGATTCGGGCGGCGCCTGGGGCAGCCTCAGAGCAGCGTTGCGCAAGCGGCTCACGCCCCGTTGGCGCCCAAGATTGGCTACGGCCATGAAAGCGAGAGGTAATTTCTGCTTTTTTTTACCCGTCGGGGCAGGCATAGTGAATCGTGGCAAAATAGCAGCGCGCGCCGCGCTTGCCGTTTCGATATTCGTTCATGTAAGAGGAGTGGTTATGTTTGCAGTCATTTTCGGGCGTCCGGGTTATCCTTATTGTGTACGCGCTAAAACGTTGGCTGAAAAACTGACCGTGGAACGGGATGACTTCACCTACCGTTATGTTGATATCCACGCCGAAGGCATCTCCAAGGCCGATCTGTCCAAAACCGTCGGCAAACTGGTGGAAACGGTGCCGCAAATTTTTGTCGATCAGATTCATATTGGCGGCTGCACCGATTTTGAAGCCTATGCCAAGGAAAATCTGAGCCTGTACCCGTCCTGACGCCGGCTACCGCCCGCCTGCGGGTGCTTTGGCCCGGTGGGACGTCGCCGCCACGCCGTGGTTGCATCCGGCGCTTTAATGCGCCGGATGGTGCATCGCATTCCGGCGAAGCAGCAGCCCAGCGCGCCAAAACCGCACCAAAACACGGCGCTCAGCAGATAGGTCAGTTGATGCCACAGGCTGTAGCCGGTCGTGACGCAGATATTGAACAGCAGCCAACAGAACGCCGCGGCCAGCGACGGGTAAACCAGCTTATTGTTGCCCGCCAGCAGCGCGCCGAGAATACCGGGCAGGATAAACAGCAGCAGGCCGAATTGCCCGCCGTGGCCGTCTCCGGCCAAGGACACCAGAGCGGTTTTTTGACTGATAAAAATAAGCACAAAAACCAGCGAGCTGACCGCAATGCCTGTGTTATACCGATGAATCGCCATGGTTACCTCCCTCATAGATACCCGCCACGATGGCGGCAATAATGCCCGTTTCCCGGTGTAAAAAAGCAAGCGCCCCCGGGTGTACTGGGGCAGAAATCCCGGCAGACGGCCGTTAAGCCCGTCTGACTTTTGGTATTCATGTGCCTATGTGCGCGTCGCAGCATGTAACGTCGCGGGAGGTCAGGCAAGCCTGGCCGCCGGTGAAATTGGTCAAGTAAATTTAACGGTTAACTTCAACTATATCAAGGCGTTGCAGGTAAAATATCGGTTACACATTCCGGTGCGTCAGGTCATATTTTTGTTACGGCGCGCTGCGAAAGTGTTAGTGATTTGTTGCCGGGCGCGGGCGTCAATCGCGGTGATGACAGCGCATCATCCTGCCAACACGATAAAAGGATTGAACTTTTCGCCCATTAACCCGACGGCCCAGCGCCATCAACGCCTGCGCTATTTTTTCCGGCGACGCCGTCTGGGGTTATTTACTGGTTAACAGACTGTCATCGGTTCTGAGGGACTTTCGCGCCGGTGAGCGCAATTTTCGGAAATTTTCTTAATACATTGGCGGTCAACCGAGACAGGATAATAAGCGCGCGGGGCAAGGTGAGATCCCATCGCGGTACGGCCATAACCGCCAATCAGGTTAAGTCACCTTCTGTAAGCAAGGAGTGCGGCAGCCGCCAGACGCCGTGGAGGCGAAGTTCCGTAAGCGTCGGCCTCTGAGCGGGTTATGCCGATAGCGGCCGGGCCGCTAGGGCGACGTGGGTCTGGTGAGATTTCCGCTGACAGGCTTAGGGCGATGGCGGCCGGTTTAAGGGGACGATGATGGCCGGACCAGGACCGCCGACACGCTGGCGGCTTTATGGAGAGTAAAAAATTATTTCTCGCGGCGGCAGAACTTTTGCCTCGCCTCCCGGTCCTACTTTATGCCACTGCTTTTCTTTGATGTCCCCATTTTGAGGAGCCCGAGCGTCCCGCCTACTAGGGTTCAAGACGCTCGGGTTTTTTATTTTGCTTCGCCCCTATCCTTTTTATCACCCTCGCCGCCGCTAATCCCTTGGCCGCAATATCGGTTTGCGTTACAACGATAGAGACGCCGTCGCCAGCAAAATGCGCCAAACGGTAGCGTCACAGGGGCAAATCCATCAATTACGACCCCGTACGGGGTTTTATCGACAAAACAAAGCAACCCATTCCATGCGCTATTGCACTTCTTGCGCAATTTATCATCACAACTTGGGTGTAATTCCATCACGTGATATATTTCCCGGAATAACGTCCCGTTATGATCATTATTTAATCACCCTTCCCGACACGTAAATTTTACATGTAACGCACGCAATTAACAAAAAATAACCTAGAGAAGAGAAAGAGAGAACTAAATTTTAACCTATTGAAATATAATCACTACCTTTAAACCTTTATATCATGAACGCCAATGCATCCGCTCATTAATTGACTCACGCCAGAGAATATTATGCCATAATCGGTTATTGCAATTAAATATTCGACCGGCGTCAAAAAAAATGGCATTAACGCTGGAAGTGACAAATAAACACATTATTATTCCCCCGAAGATTTTCGATAAATCCACGACGGATAATTGAACCACCTCAATATAATTATTCAAAACAGAGTAACGGCAGCGGCTAGCATTTATTGCCCATCAGCCTTTGCGTTTTATTCGGAGAATTTATGGACATAACAAAAGCTTCCCCCGCGCGGGCTATCCCGTCCGACGCGGCCTGGCGCAAAACCGATACGGTATGGATGTTGGGACTTTATGGCACGGCTATCGGCGCCGGCGTTTTGTTCCTGCCCATCAATGCGGGTATCGGCGGGCTGCTGCCGCTGCTTATCATGGCGCTTATCGCTTTTCCCATGACCTTTTTCGCCCACCGGGGCATGACGCGGTTCGTGCTATCGGGCAACGGTAAATGCAACGACATTACCGATGTGGTGAAGGAGCATTTCGGTAACCGCATGGGTAACCTTATTACGCTGCTGTATTTCTTCGCCATCTATCCGATCCTGCTGGTCTACAGTGTCGCCATCACCAATACCGTCGAGAGTTTCATCGTGCATCAGCTCGGCTACAGCGCGCCGCCGCGGGCTTTGCTGGCGTTGCTGTTGATAGTGGGGCTGATGATGATTATCTGGCTCGGCAAGGACATTATCGTTAAGTCGATGAGCGTGCTGGTGTTCCCTTTCGTCGCGGTGCTGGTGTTTTTGTCGTTCTATTTAATCCCGTACTGGAGCGGCGCGATATTCCATGCGCCGCTGGTGCAGCCGCAGGCCGACGGCGGCGGGCTGCTTAGCACCCTGTGGCTAGCGGTGCCGGTCATGGTGTTTTCGTTTAATCATTCCCCTATCATCTCGTCATTTGCCATGTCCAAACGCGAAGAATATGGCGTGGGGGCCGAATCGAAATGCTCCCGCATCCTGGCCTGTAGCCATGTGATGATGGTGCTGACCGTGATGTTTTTCGTTTTTAGCTGCGCTTTAAGCCTTTCGCCGGAAAACATGCAGGAGGCTAAAGAGCAAAATATTTCCATGCTGTCCTATCTAGCCAACCATTTTGATAATCCTTTTATCGCCTCGCTGGGGCCGATTATCGCTTTTGTCGCCATCGCCAAATCCTTTCTGGGGCACTATCTCGGCGCCAGTGAAGGGTTTAGCGGACTGGTGACCTCGGCCTTGCGCGCCCGCGGCAAGGAAATTTCCGCTGGCGCAATGGGCAAGGTAACCGCCGTATTCATGCTCTTGACCGCTTGGCTGGTCGCCACCATCAACCCGAGCATTCTCGGGATGATTGAAACCTTGGGCGGCCCGGTTATCGCCATGCTGCTGTTCTTAATGCCGATGTACGCTATTAACAAAGTGCCCGCCATGGCGCGCTATCGTGGATTGGCGAGCAATTATTTCGTTTGGGCGATTGGGCTCGGCGCGCTGACCGCGACCATCTATAAGCTCATGTGAGGCGTTCCGCCGGCGATGTCTGTTCGGGGTGGCAACACTGTCCGACGGCAAAACGCCGGCCATATCAGCCGACGGGCGCTAACGGTGAGCGCCCGCGGCGGTGCCGGCGCGGGCAGACCGCACCGGCCCTGGCGGGGTTTAGCTAAACAAACCGTGGATCTTCAATAGGATCCAGTCCCACAGCGTGCGGAAAATGCCGCCTTTCTTCACCTCCTCCATCACCACCAGCGGGCGCTGCTCAATGACATTGCCATCCAGACTGAAATTGATGGTGCCCACCACCTGATCCTTGGCCAGCGGCGCTTCCAGATGCGGGGAGGCCAGCGTGAAGGACACCTTCAGGTTTTTCAATTGCCCTTTCGGCAAGGTAATCGCCCGCATCCTGCGCGACGCCCAAATTCACCTGACTGCGATCGCCAAACCACACCCGCTGCTGGGTAAACGGGCGGTCTTTCGGAATAGGAATCACGGTTTCATAAAACCGGAATGCCCAGGTCAGCAACTTCTCACTTTCGCGAAAGCGAATGCCATCGGTCGGGGCGCCCAGCACCACGGAAATGAGCCGTATGCCGTTATCGGTAGCCGACGCCACCAGATTGTGACCGGCGCCGCTGGTATAACCGGTTTTCACGCCGTCGACGGCCAGATTACCGCTCCACAACAGACGATTACGGTTAGGCTGTTTGATTTTGTTGTAGGTGAACTCTTTCTCTTTGTGCAGCGCGTAGTCGTCCGGCGCATTGCGAATAAGCACCTGGCTGAGAATGGCCATGTCCCGCGCGGTGCTGTACTGCCCTTTCGCATCGAGGCCGTGTACCGCCAGAAAATGGGTGTTCTTCAGCCCCAGCGCCGCGGCGTACTGATTCATCAGGCTGACAAACGCGTCCTGGCTGCCGGCACCGTGGTCCGCCAGCGCGATGCTGGCGTCATTGCCGGACTGGATAACAATCCCTTTATTGAGATCATCGACCGTTACCTGTTCGCCCGGTTTCAGGAACATCAGCGACGAGCCGCGCAGAACCGGATTGCCGGTGGCCCAGGCGTCTTTACCGATCGTCACTTTGTCCGCCGGATGAATTTTGCCGGCCTTCATCGCCTGCCCGATGACATAGCTGGACATGATTTTGGTGAGGCTCGCGGGGTCAAGGCGCTGATCGGCATTGGCTTCCGCCAGCACCTTGCCGCTTTGGTAATCCATCAGGATATACGCGCGGGCGTTGATTTCTGGCGCGGCAGGCGGAGCCTCAGCGGCGTGGACGGCGGGGATGGCGAGGACCAGTAAGGTGCCCAAAGCGAGGGCATAACGTTGAGTGCTGAAAACAGGTTTCATCATGACGAGGCCAGAGTATCCATTCAATAAGAGTCACCGCGTGTAATCCGATGGCGGATGTTGCGCGCATGGCCGGCGAGGGGCCGCGCGCATGTCTATATCATGTTCTAGCAAATCTACTCTAATCGAAACCGTTTAACTTTGCCGCATTGGCGCGCGTCTATCAGCCCTTTTATTGTCAATTTTTTCAGCGCCCGCGCAGCGCAGGGGAAAAAAATACCTTTCGGCACGGGCAATTGATTTAACGCCGCTAATACGTCACAGTAGAATAATTATTAACAAATAACTTTATTTTAAATCAAATAGATTTCAAATATACATAATCAGTCAAGCCGGTGGCATCCCCGCGCCGGACGAGACATCGTCACCTGCGTAGCGTCCAAGAGCCCGCCCGCGCCGTCTGCACTGTTTACTGGCTATTGGCGCGCGGCCGTCGGCGCCGCGGCTTGGGCAGGGTGCATTGCTGAACGCTGCCCACCCACCGCTATGGCCGATAGGAAAAGCGTAACAATCATCATTTCGCTGTGGAGGCGTTATGTTAACGATTTGGGGTCGTGAGAATTCGGTCAACGTCAAAAAGGTACTCTGGTGCGCGGCGGAGCTGCAGCTGGTGTTTAATTTTATTCCGGCGGGGGGCCAATACGGTAAAAATCAGGATGCGCCCTTCTTGTCGCTGAATCCCAACGTGCTGGTTCCCTGCCTGCAGGATGATGAATACGATTTAGTCGTGTGGGAATCCAATACCATTGTACGCTACCTTGCCGCTCGTTACGGTCAGGATGTCTGGCTGCTAAGCGATGCCGCGGAGCGGGCGCGCAATGAAAAATGGATGGACTGGACGTTGTCTTTACTGGCCCCCGCGCGCTGCAGCCGCTGTTTGTCAGCCTGGTGCACACACCCGCTAAACGGCGCGACCCGGAGGCCATCGAGCGCGGTATCGCGGCCTGTGAGAAGCTGTTCGCCATCGCCGACGGCGCGCTGGAGAAGCAGCCGTGGTTCGCTGGCGACGCCTTCGGCATTGGCGATATTCCTCTCGGGTGCCTGGCCTATAACTGGTTCAATCTGGCCACCGAGCGGCAACCCCGCCCACGGCTGGAGGCCTGGTATCAGGCGTTGTGCGAGCGAACGGCCTATAAACAGCGGGTCATGCTGCCGCTCAGTTGAAGCCGACGCGCGGTTTAGTCCTCCTCCAGGCCCACCCGCAACAGCTTACCGTTGCGATCATCGGTCAGCACATAGAGGTAACCGTCGGGGCCGGGGTGGATACGCTCGGCGCGATCCGTTAGCAAGCGCTGCTCCGACACCACATCATTTCCCTTCAGGCTTAGGCGCAACAGCGCCTTGGTTTTTAGCGCGCCGATGAACAGCGAATGGCGCCTGGCGGGAAAGCGCTCGCTTTGATAAAACGCCATTCCGCTTACCGCCGGTGAATGTTGCCAGAACCAGACCGGCTGATCGGTTCCCTCGACGATGTCGCCGCGCGCCTCGGGGATCTTCAACCCGGAATAATTGATGCCATAAGTGGCGATCGGCCAGCCGTAATTGGCGCCTTTATGCAGGATGTTAATTTCGTCACCGCCGCGCGGGCCGTGTTCATTTTCCCACATATCGCCGGTCCAGGGATTCATGGCCAGCCCTTGCGGGTTGCGGTGGCCGTAGGTCCAGATTTCCGGCCGCGCGTTTTCCTGATGCACAAACGGATTATCCTCCGGCACGTCGCCGTTGGTGTGCAGGCGCACCACTTTGCCCTGATGCTTGCTAAGTGCAGATTCCGACGTATCCGATCATCTGTTCCGGCGACATCCGATCAGTTATTCCGATATTTTCCGATCACCCATTCCAGGTAAGCGCCCCGTGGAGGACGTCTTGAATTATTGGTGGGTTTGTTGTACGAGACAGTAAACCTACGTTACACGCTTATGCTCATTGCATTTTCACATTGTATTGATTTTAATAACTTTTATTTCCATCCCGGTTTGAGTGATATGAAATTAGTGGTTCTGAAGTTTGTGATAGTG
>NZ_JBLKSS010000011.1:0-30788 GCF_047607725.1 Sodalis sp. (in: enterobacteria)
ACTCAAACCGGGATGGAAATAAAAGTTATTAAAATCAATACAATGTGAAAATGCAATGAGCATAAGCGTGTAACGTAGGTTTACTGTCTCATACAACAAACCCACCAATAATTCAAGACGTCCTCCACGGGGCGCTTACCAGATTCTCGCGCTGATTTTTTTCGTCCGCCATCAGCCACGCCGCCTGCTCGGCGGCCTGCCGGGGATCCGGATCGCAGGCAACGGTGCCGGCCAGGGCTTCGGTATTAAGCCTGCGATCATCGCGGTGGTAAAGCCGCTCCGGGCTGGATCCCAAAAAGGCCTCATGGGGCGACCAGGCCATCAGGTAATGGAAACACCGGTGTTTACCTGCCGGCTGGCCGCCATCAGCGCCAGCGGCGAAGGAGGCATATCCACGCGCAGCGCGGAGCGCCGGGCCAGCACCACCTTTTCCAGTCCGCCTTGGTGGAATTGCGCCAGCGCCTGACCTACGAGGCGTCGCCACGCCGGCAACTCGGGTAATACCTGGATGCGTCACGCTGGTCACTCTGGCCGTTAGCGGCGGAAGGGCCACCGGCGCGTCGGCGCCGTGGGCCTCAAGCCAGGCAAGAAAATCGGCGGCGTCGGCGGCCAGCGACGTCTCGCTGCAAAACGTCATCATTATCTGATACCGATCCCGCAGACACCGCCAGCTCAGGCGCGGCAAAAACAGCGCGCTTTGCGGCTCATCCTCGCCGGCGCCGAAGGCATTGAGACCCCAGATCCGCAAAGCCTTTGCCGACGGCTGCTCGGCCAGGAAGCGCTGTGCATCGCCGAGGCGGGTGAAATGGCGCACCGCCCCGCAGCTGGCCACCTCCTCGTGGCCGTCGCGGTGCTGCCAATAGCATTGCGGATAAAGCGGCCAAGCGTTGAGCCAATCCAGCATCGGCGCCGCCGCGCCGTCCGGCCAGGGCAGCATCACTTGCCGAACTCCGGGCGCCGCCGGCAGCGTACCGGCAGTGAGGTGTTGAAGCAGGGTGGAGACAAGCAGTGACAGCATAGCGGGCCGTTTATTTCAAAACCGGAATAATGAGAGGGATTATACGTATGGCGGCAGCTATTACCAAACCCGCCGTGCGCCGCAGCGGACATAAAAACGCGCCGGCTACCGACATGTGACGCTGCGCGCATTCAGCCTAAGATGAATGAGATTATGGATCGACGGCACCGCGGCGTATTGCCCTAGAGCCGCCGCCAAGCCGGCCGCGGTTATCGGCGGGCCAACAGCAGCCCCACCACCAGCCCAACCGAGGCGCCGATGCCGACGCCATGCCAGGGATTTTCCTGCACATAGTCATCCGCGGCGCTCACCGCCTGCCGGGCTTTCAGATAGTAGGTGTCGGACGCCTGGCTCACCCGCGTTTTGACATCATCCAGCGCCTGCTACGCGCGGGTCTTCAGCTCGACATACTTTTGATCGGTTTTATCGCCGGAATAAGCCAGCACCTCTTACAGCGTTTCGGACAGGAGCTGCACGTCATCGTCGACATGCGTTTCGTGCGGCTGAAGGGGATCGTTAGGTGTAGTCATCACTATTCTCCGTGTTCTGATGAAAGGTGTCAGACTAACTATAGGCAAAAAATGCCCTTACCGGAGAACTATTCTCGCCGGAGCAATCCGAAAAACCGGCCGTATCGCTGATGTCACACTTGGAAAAGGGCGCAGCCGCGGGGAAACGCCCCGCGGCGCGCTGAGTTAGAGAATGGGCTGCGCCAACTGCACCAGCGTGATGAGCGGCTGCGGATACAGCCCAAGCAGCAGCACCAGCAGCGAGGAGATCAGCACCACGACACCGCCGGCGGTTAGCGCCCAATTGGAAGGGGTATCGCGGCGCAGGTTTTCCGGCGGCGACAGGTACAAGCTGACCATAATACGCAAGTAGTAAAACAGCCCGATGGCGCTGCCGGCCACCACCGCGCCGGTCAGCCAACCCAGATGGCTATTCACGCCGAGCGCAATGACGTAGAACTTGCCGATAAAGCCGAGGGTCATGGGGATGCCCGCCAGCGACAGCATCATCACCGTCAGCACCGACGACAACAGCGGCTTATGCCAAAACAGACCGCGGTAGGAATACAGCGAATCCGCATCCTCGCCGGTGTAGGGGCTGGACATCAAGCTGACGACGCCGAACGCCCCCAGGCTTGCGAACACATACCCCGCCAGATAGACGCCGACGGTTTCCAGCGCCAGCGTGTGGGCCTGCACCGCAATCAACCCCACCAGTAAATAACCCAGGTGGGCAATGGACGAATAGCCCAGCACCCGCTTGATATTGCTTTGGCTCAGGGCCATCAGGTTGCCGAACAACATGGAGGCGAAAGCAATAATAGCCAGCACCAGCCACACCACTTCGTTATGGGTCACCGGCGCGTACAGGAACAGGCGCATCACCACCGCGAAAATCGCGATTTTACTGGCGGTCGCCAGGAAGGTGGACACCGGCGCGGGCGCACCCTGGTAGACATCCGGCGTCCACAGGTGGAACGGCACCAGCGACAGCTTAAAGCCGATGCCGACGATCATCATGCCCAAACCCGCCAGCAGCACCGGTTGCGTCAGCATGCCGTCGTTAAGTGTTTGACCAATCCCGACGAAAGACAGTTGACCGGTACCGGCATACACCAGCGCCATACCAAACAGCAAGAAAGACGACGCCGCCGCGGACAGCAGCGTGTATTTGATGCTGGCTTCCAGCGAGCGCTTTTGGCGGAACGCATAACCCACCATCCCGAACAGCGGCAGCGAAATCAGCTCAATACCGAGGAACAGCGCCGCCAAATGATTGGCGCAGGCGAGCAGGATCCCGCCCATCGCGGCAATCAGCACCAGCAGATAAAACTCATCGCGGTTGCCCGGATAGCCCGCCAGCCAGGCGTAGGCCAGCGTGCTGGTCGCCAGGCTGGCCATCAGCACCAGCCCGGTGTAGAGCATGGAATACCCGTCGACGCGCATCAGCGGCGTCACGTCCATCGGGCCATTCTGCGCCACGAACCACAGCGACAGCAGCGCCAGGTTGAGCCCGATGACCGTCAGCGTTGCGTTGATAAAGTGGTTGCGTCGCCACGCAATGCATAGCATCACAACCACCACCGTCAATCCGACGATCAACAGCGGTAATAATTCGATCAGTTGTTGAGGAGTTATTGTCATGGCGAATTACGGCCTTGTCGTTGAAATAGTGGAACCGGCGTCGGCGGCGAACCAGTGCTGGATATTGCTCATGGCTGCGGCCGAGGTATCCATAATCGGTTGCGGGAAGAACCCGAGCAGCACCAGCAGCACGACCAGCAACAAAATAATCAGCCGTTCGCGCAGCGTCATACCCGGCAGTGGCTCGGTGGATTTAGCCGGGCCGTAATACGCGCGCTGCATCATGATAAGCGAGTAGACCGATGCGAACACCAGACCGAACGTGGAAATCACCGTAATCACCGGTACCACCGGGAAACTGCCGAACAAAATGGTAATCTCGCCGACAAAGTTACCGGTGCCCGGCATGCCGAGCGTCGCGACGGCGAAAAATAGCGACAGCGCCGGAATAAAGCTCAGCCGACCCCACAGACCGCCCATTTGCCGCATATCGCGGGTGTGTAGGCGCTCATACAGCTGGCCACAAATGATGAACATGCCGGCGGCCGACAGACCGTGGGCGATCATCTGTACCACCGCGCCCTGATAGGCCAGCTGGCTGCCGCTGTAGATGGCGATCAGCACAAAGCCCATGTGGGACACGCTGGTATAGGCGATGAGGCGCTTGATATCGGTCTGCGAGAACGCCATCCAGACGCCGTAAAAGATGCCCACCACCCCAAGCCACATGGCGATGGGGGCGAACTGGTGCGAGGCGTGAGGAAACAGCGGCAGGCTAAAGCGCAGCATCCCGTAGGCCGCGGTTTTCAGCAAAATCCCCGCCAGGTCCACCGAACCGGCGGTGGGCGCCTGGCTGTGGGCGTCCGGCAGCCAGCCATGCAGCGGCACCACCGGCATTTTGACCGCAAAGGCCAAAAAGAACCCCAACATCAGCAGGTATTCCATCCGTTCCGATATCGGCGTGCGCAGCAGGTCTTCATAATTGAAGGTCCAGACGCCGGTGGCGTTATAGTGCACCAGCACCAGGCCGAGTATCGCCACCAGCATCACCAGGCCGCTTGCCTGGGTATAAATAAAGAATTTGGTCGCGGCGGTAATGCGGGTCTTGCCATCGGAGGCTTTATGCCCCCAGAGCGCGATGAGAAAGTACATCGGTACCAACATCATTTCCCAGAAGAAAAAGAAGAGAAACATGTCGATGGCCAAGAACACGCCGATAACGCCGCCCAGGATCCACAGCAAATTAAGGTGGAAGAAGCCCTGATAGCGCTGAATTTCCCGCCAGGAGCAGAGGATGGCCAGCACCCCGAGCAGCCCGGTCAGCACCACCATCAGCAGCGACAGGCCGTCCAGCGCCAGATGGATGCTGATACCGAAGCGCGGGATCCAGGGGAGCAGATACTCCACCTGCCATTGCGGCAACCCTTGGGCCATCGCCAGGGTGTATCCGCCCTGCCGCCACAACAGCAATGAAAGCGCCAGTGTCAGCCCCATGGCAATCAAGGCTATCCAGCGCGGTACCCGGGTACCGAAACGCTCGCATTGCCAACACAGCAGACCGCCGATAAAGGGGATAAGAATTAGCCAAGGTAGTAGCATGGCGTTTTGCGTCCCTAATTGTAAAATCAATAAACTTGCGTATCAGCGGAGCGGCATTCTGCCCGCCACCCCGCCCTAAGCCGGAAACGAAGCTCGGGGTATTTAAACGAATACCAACAGCGCCACCACGACAACCGCACCCAAACCCAACGACGTTGCATACCAGCGCAACTGCCCGTTTTCGCTCACCGTCAGGCCGTGTCCGGCCCAGCGCGCCAGCCGCGCGGGAAGATTCATCACCGCGTTAAGGGGATCGTGCGCCAGCAGCCGCGCGATAGCCAGGTAAGGTTTGACGAAGATCTTGTCGTAAAGCCAGTCGAATCCCCAGGCGTGGAACCACCAGACCGAGAAGAAACGTCCCGGCGCACTGGCGGCCACGGCGCTGACCAAACGGCGCTGGCCGAGCCACAAGGCCGCCGCCAGGCAAATACCGATGATGGCGACCGCGCCCGAGGTGATTTCCAGCGCCAGTTTACCGTCATGACCGAACTCGCTGGCCGGCAGGACCCCCGCCAGCGGCGGCGTGATCCAGGCGCCGATGAAGGTGGACAATACCATCAGTACCACCAGCGGCAGATGATGGCTGATGCCGCGGCTGGCGTGGGCCTTGATTTGCGCCTTGCCGTGGAACACGATAAAGATCATGCGGAAGGTATAGACCGAGGTGAGGAACGCCCCCACCAGGCCGGCCAGCATCAGTACGCTATGGCCATTGGCCAGCGCCCCCCGGAGGATTTCATCCTTGGAATAGAAGCCGGCGGTCACCAGCGGTAGCGCCGACAGCGCCGCGCCGCCCACCAGAAAGCAAATATAGACCAGCGGAATCGACTTTCTCAGGCCACCCATCTTGAAGATGTTTTGCTCGTGGTGGCAAGCGAGGATCACCGAACCGGAGGACAAAAACAGCAGCGCTTTGAAAAACGCGTGGGTCATCAGGTGAAAAATGGCCGCATCCCAGGCCTGAACGCCCAGGGCCAGAAACATATAGCCTATCTGGCTCATGGTGGAATACGCCAGCACCCGTTTGATATCGGTCTGCACCAGCGCAGCGAAACCCGCCAGCACCAGCGTGACCGCGCCGACGATCCCCACCAGATGCAACACCTCCGGCGCCATCAGGAACAGGCCGTGGGTACGGGCGATAAGATACACGCCGGCGGTCACCATGGTGGCGGCGTGGATCAGCGCCGACACCGGAGTCGGGCCGGCCATGGCGTCCGCCAGCCAGGTTTGTAGCGGTAGCTGCGCCGATTTCCCCACCGCGCCGCCCAGCATCATCAGGGTCGCCCAGGTGATRGCCGGGGAGCCCTCCGCCAGTTTTTGCGGCGCCAGCACCATCAGATCGTGGAAATTCAGCGTCCCGAGCTGGTCATAAAGGATAAACAGCGCGAACGCCAGCAGCACATCCCCCACGCGGGTGACGATAAACGCCTTCATCGCCGCGGCGCCGTTTTTCGACTCGCTGTAATAGAAGCCGATCAGCAGGTAGCTGCAAAGCCCCACCCCTTCCCAGCCGAGATACATCAGCAACAGGTTGTCCGCCAGCACCAGCACCAGCATGCTGGCGATAAACAGGTTGGTGTAGGCGAAAAAGCGTGAATAGCCCTCTTCCCCACGCATGTACCACGAGGCGTAGAGATGAATGAAAAAGCCGACGCCGGTGACGACCGACAGCATCGTCAGCGACAGGCCGTCCAGACTGAGGGTGATGGGAATTTGGAAATCGCCCACCGCCATCCAGTGCCACAGGGTCTGGGTAAACACCGCCGCGCCGTCGCCGCGCGCGCCGAAGAAATCCAGTGCCACCCAAACGGTGGTCAGCGCCGACAGCCCGACGCTACCAACGCCCACCGTCGCCGCCAGGTTTTCAGACCAGCGCCCGTGGGAGAACGCCAGTAGCAGGAAACCCGCCAGGGGGAACAATAGGGTTAAATAGAATAGGTTCATCCGTGCATCTCGCTGACTGTGTCGATATCCAGGGTCCGACGGCGACGGTGCAATTGCAGCAGCAACGCCAGGCCGATACTGGCCTCGGCGGCGGCCAGGGTAACCGCCAGGATATACATCACCTGCCCGTCCGCCTGGTCCCAATAGCTGCCGGCCACAATGAACGCCAGCGCCGAGGCGTTAATCATGATCTCCAGCCCCAAGAGCATAAACAGCAGATTGCGGCGGATCATCATCCCCGTCAGGCCCAGCACAAACAGGATAGCGGCCAGGATGAGACCGTGTGATAACGGGATCATGCTTGCTCCTCCCCTCTTCTCTTGATGGCGTCGGTTATCTTCGGCCCCTTGCAGAGTGTATCGACATTGTCGCGCTCATCGCGGCCCAGATGGAACGCGACCACCAGCCCCGCCAGCAGCAGCATGGAGGCCAGCTCCACCGCCAACACATAAGGACCGAACAGCGCGATACCGACGGTTTTAGCCGCGATAAGCTCCCCCACGATGCCGTGATCGCCCGCACCGGCCAGCGCGCGCACCAGCACCGCCAGCAGCACCAGCGACAAGAGCGACGGCCCGATCCAGACCCGGGGACGCAACCAGGCGCGTTCTTGTTTATCGCGGCCGACGCCCATGTTGAGCATCATCACCACGAACACGAACAGCACCATGATGGCGCCGGCGTAAATGATAATCTCCAGCGCGCCGGCGAAGTAGGCCCCCAGCGAAAAAAATACGCAGGCGATGGCCAGTAGCGAAATAATCAGGTACAGCAGCGCATGTACCGGTTGGGTATGGGTGATGACGCGTAACGTCGCCAGCACAGCCACCAGGCCGGAAAGATAAAACGCCAGTTCCATGCCAGTCTCCTTAGGGCAGCAAGCCTTTTACGTCGATGGGTTTGGCTTCGTTTTCCGCCTCGCCTTTGTCCTTGCCGGCGATCGCCATACCGGCCATGCGGTAGAAGTTGTATTCCGGATATTTACCCGGCCCCGAAATCAGCAAATCCTCTTTTTCATACACCAGATCCTGGCGCTTGAACTCGCCCATCTCGAAATCCGGGGTGAGCTGAATAGCGGTGGTGGGACACGCCTCTTCGCACAGGCCGCAGAAAATACAGCGCGAGAAATTGATGCGAAAGAATTCCGGGTACCAGCGGCCGTCTTTAGTCTCCGCTTTTTGCAGCGAGATGCAGCCCACCGGGCAGGCGACCGCGCACAGGTTACAGGCCACGCAGCGCTCATCGCCATCAGGGTCGCGCGTCAGCACGATACGGCCGCGGAAACGGGGCGGCGGGTTGACCGGCACGTCCGGGTACATGCGGGTTTCGCGCTTGTTGAACGCCTGCATGCCTATCATCCAGATGCTGCGCAGCGTGGTCCCGCAGCCAATCGCTAACTCTTTTAACGTCATGATTCATCCACCCCTTAATGCGCGTTGTACAAGATGACCGCTGCGGTCGCCAACAGGTTGAGCAGCGTCAGCGGCAGGCAGATTTTCCAGCCCAGCGCCATCACCTGGTCGTAGCGCGGACGGGGCAGCGCCGCGCGGATCAGGATGAACATCATCATAAAGAAAGCGGTTTTCACGGCAAACCAGATAAACGGCGGCAACCATGGCCCCTGCCAGCCTCCGAAGAACAGCGTCACCATCAGCGCCGAAATGGTCACGATGCCGACATATTCACCGACGAAGAACAGGCCGAACTTCATCCCCGAGTATTCAATATGGTAACCGTCGGCCAGCTCCTGCTCGGCCTCCGGCTGATCGAAGGGGTGGCGGTGACATACCGCGACGCCCGCCAGAGCAAAGGTGACAAAGCCGAAGAATTGCGGCACTACGTTCCACAGGTGTGCCTGCGACTCGACGATCGCGCCGAGATTAAACGAGCCGGCCTGCGCCACCACCCCCATCAACGACAGGCCGAGGAACACTTCATAGCTCAGCGTTTGCGCCGAGGCGCGCATGGCGCCCAACAGGGAGTATTTATTGTTGCTCGACCAGCCGGCGAACAGCACCGCATAAACCGCCAGCCCGGCCATCATCAAAAAGAACAGGACACCGATATTGAAATCGGCCACCACCCAGGTCGGGCTCACCGGCACAATGGCAAAGGTAATCAGCAATGAGGTAAAGGCGATAACCGGCGCCAGGGTGAAAATGCCCCGATCGGCAAACGGCGGGATCCAGTCCTCTTTAAACATCATTTTCAACACGTCGGCCAGCAGCTGCAGCGAGCCGCCCCAGCCTACGCGGTTAGGTCCGTAGCGGTTTTGGAACAGCCCCAGCAGGCGCCGTTCGGCGAAGCTCATGTAAGCCCCGCAGGTGACCACCACCAGCAGGATAACCACCGCCTTCACCACCGTCAGGAGGATATCGATGACCTCCGGTGTCAACCAACTCATGGCGCGGCCTCCCGCAGATTAACAACGCTCTGTCCCGCAAGCATCGGGGGAATGCCCGGTAAGCCCAGCGGCAGCCCCACCTGTCCCGGGCTCAGGCTATCGCTGAACCGAACCAGGAGGCGCAACTCCAGACCCGCGCAGGTGAAGGCGAGCAGCGTACCGCTGTTGACGCCCATCCGGGCGGCGTCCGCCTGGCTCACCGCCACATAGGGCGCCGGCATCCGCTCCTGGATGACCGGAGAGCGCTGCGAGGTCTCCTCGCTGCCGAACAGGTGCCAATAGGGCGCGATGCGCCAGCTGCCGTCCTCGGGCTGCGCGAAGGCGGGCGGAATAGCGCTGAAATAATCCAGCCGGCCCTCGCCCGCTTCCAGAAGCCGCACCCCGGGGTCGCCGTGGCGCAAATGACCGCCCACCTCATCCTGGAATTTATTCCAGGCCTGGGGGGAGTTCCAGCCCGGTGCCCAAGCGAACGCCACCTGCTGGCGCGGCGCCTGGGGCGCATTGTTGCCCTCCATGGAGAAGGCGAACATGGTGTCCTGGTCCTGCGGCACGCGCGGTTCATGCACATTGATGCTGGCGCGCATCGCGGTGCGTCCGCTGTAGCGGTGCGGCTCGCGCGCCAGTTTCTGGCCGTGAATACGAAAACCGGCGTCCGGCGCGGCGTGCTTGATCCCCGCCAGTTGCGGCAGCGCCGCAGCCGCGGCATCGATAATATGGTCTAGCTGGGTCCAATCCACCTGGCGGTTCAAATAGGTGGAGTGCAGCGAATGCAGCCAGCGCCAGCTTTCCAGCATAATGACCTGGTCATCGTAGTACGCCGGATCATAGACCTGGAAGAAACGCTGCGCGCGGCCCTCCTGGTTGATGAGCGTACCGTCGCTTTCGGCGAAGCTCGCCGCCGACAGGATAAGACAGGCCTTCTCCTGCAGGGCGGTGCGCTGGTGGTCCAGCACGATAAGGTTATTGACGTTGGCCAGCGCGGCGTCGATACGCGCGGCCGGCGCATGGCGGTAAAGGTCGTTTTCCAGCACAATCACGCTGTCCGCAGCACCCTGCTCCAACGCGTCCAGCGCATCGTCCAGGCTGCCGCCCCCCATCATCGCCAGCCCCATGCTATTGGCGCCGGCTGCGATAAAGCTAATCCCCACATCGCTCCCCCGCCCCTTCAGGGCGCGGGCGACGTTGGCGGCGGCGGCGATCACCACCTCGCTGCCGGCGTTACTACCGGAGATGATAAGCGGTTTGCGGGCGCCTGCCAGCGCCTGCACCACCACGTCGATTTTACCCTTGAGCGACTCATCAAGGCCGGTCACCGCCGGCGCCGTCTCGTCCAGCACATGGGCGATGGCGAAGCCAAGCCGCGCCTGGTCATCCACCGGCGCGCAGTAGCTCCAGGCGGCGATATCATCCAGGCGCGTGCGGTCGACGTTGGTGACGAACAGCGGGTGTTTGGCGTGCTGGCCGATGTTCATGATGGCGGCTATCTGCCAATCGGCCACTTTCTGCGCCGCGGCCATTTCGCGCGCCTTGCCTTTCACGGCCTGACGCACCGCCAGCGCAATGCGCGCGCCGGTCTGGGTCAAATCCTCCCCCAGCACCAGCACGGCGTCATAACTTTCCATTTCGCGCAGCGAGGGCGTGCGGATGCCGCCGTTGCGCAGCACATTGAGCATCAGCGCCAGCCGGTCCTGTTCGCCGCCGGCAATACCGGTGTAGAAATTCTCGGCGCCCACCAGTTCACGCAGGGCGAAATTGCTTTCGACGCTAGCGCGCGGCGAGCCAATGCCGATCATTTTGCGCGCATGGCGCAGCGCATCCGCGGCGCCCTGCATCGCCTGATCGGCGTTCAGCGCGATCCAATCGTCGCCGCGGCGCTGCAGCGGCTGGCGCGGACGGTCTTTCAAATTAACGTAGCCGTAGCCGAAGCGCCCGCGGTCGCACAAGAAGTAATGGTTGACGCTGCCGTTGTAGCGGTTTTCAATGCGGCGCAGCTCGCCATAGCGTTCGCCGGGGCTGGTGTTGCAGCCAATGCTGCACTGCTGGCAGACGCTGGGGGCGAACTGCATATCCCATTTACGGTTATAGCGTTGGGAATGGGTTTTATCGGTGAACACGCCGGTCGGGCAGATTTCCACCAGGTTGCCGGAAAACTCACTCTCCAGCACCCCGTCCTCAGGACGGCCGAAATAGACGTTATCATGGGCGCCATACACACCGAGATCGCCGCCGTCGGCATAATCTTTGTAGTAGCGGACGCAGCGGTAGCAGGCGATGCAGCGGTTCATCTCATGGGAAATAAACGGCCCCAGATATTGATTGCGGTGGGTGCGCTTGGTAAAGCGGTAGCGGCGGAAATTCTGGCCGGTCATGACCGTCATATCCTGTAGATGGCAATTGCCGCCCTCTTCGCACACCGGGCAATCGTGCGGGTGGTTGGTCATCAGCCACTCCACCACGCTCTGGCGGAACTGTTTCGCTTCATCGTCGGCGATAGAGATGAAGGTCCCGTCGGCGACGGGCGTCATACAGGACATCACCAACCGGCCGCGGGTATCCTCGGCGTTTTGGTATTGCTTGACCGCGCACTGGCGGCAAGCGCCAACGCTGCCGAGCGCCGGATGCCAGCAAAAGTAAGGAATATCGAGGCCGAGGGACAGACAGGCTTCCAGCAGGTTGTCAGACCCGTTAACCTCGTACTCTTTGCCGTCTACATGAATGGTAGCCATAGTCAGCATGCTCAGGTGAGGCCCGCCAAAGGCGGGCGTTAATCAAAAATGCGTTCAGGGTGCGAAGCGCGTACGCCCGCCTGACCCGCTCGTGCCGCATGGACAATTACCAGCGCGCTTTTAATAGGTTGGGCTGCACGCCGGCAATGGCGCGGGTATTGCCCAGTAAGTCGGTGCTGATGCCCGCATCAAACTCGGAGCGGAAATACTTAATCGCGCTTTGCAGCGGCTCCACCGCCCCCGGCGCATGAGCGCAGAAGGTTTTGCCGGGGCCAAGGAAGCGGCACAGCTGCTCCAGGGTTTCAATGTCCCCCGGCTGGCCCTTACCGCTTTCCAGCGCGCGAAGCAGTTTGACGCTCCACGGCAGGCCATCGCGGCACGGCGTACACCAGCCGCAGGATTCCCGGGCGAAAAACTCTTCCAAATTGCGCGTTAACGACACCATGTTGATTTCGTTGTCCACCGCCATCGCCAACGCGGTACCGAGCCGGCTGCCCGCTTTGCCGATATTCTCGAAGTCCATCGGCAGATCCAGATGATCCTGGGTCAGGAAATCGGTGCCGCCGCCGCCGGGCTGCCAGGCTTTCAGGGTCAGGCCATCGCGCATACCGCCGGCGTAATCCTCGAGGATCTCGCGCGCGGTAATGCCGAACGGCAGCTCCCAGACGCCGGGATTCTTTACCCGGCCGGAGAAACCCATCAGCTTGGTGCCGGCGTCGTTGCTCTTGCCTGCGGTGATGCCCTGATACCAGTCCACCCCATGCTCAAGGATAGCCGGCACGTTGCATAAAGTTTCAACGTTATTGACACAGGTGGGTTTACCCCAGGCGCCGGCGCTGGCGGGAAACGGCGGTTTTGAGCGCGGATTGGCGCGGCGGCCTTCCAGCGAATTAATCAGCGCGGTTTCTTCGCCGCAAATATAGCGCCCGGCGCCGGTGTGGACGATAAGCTCAAAGTCAAAACCGCTGCCCAGAATATTTTTGCCCACCCAGCCGGCTTCGGTAGCCTCGGCTATCGCACGGCGCAGGTTCGCCGCCGCTTCGATATACTCGCCGCGCAGGAATATATAGCCGCGGTAGGCTTTCAGCGCGAAGGCGGCGATCAGCATCCCCTCCACCAGCAGATGGGGCAATTGCTCCATCAGCAGGCGGTCTTTATAGGTGCCCGGCTCCATTTCATCGGCATTGCACAGCAAATAGCGAATGTTCATGGCGGGATCTTTCGGCATCAGGCTCCACTTCAGGCCGGTGGAAAAGCCGGCGCCGCCGCGTCCTTTCAGGCCGGAGTCTTTCACCAGCGTGACAATATCGTCCTGCGCCATGCCGCTTAACGCCTTACGCGCGCCAACATAGCCGTTTTTGCTCTGATATTCGTCCAGCCACATGGGCTGATGGTCATCACGCAGCCGCCAGGTCAGCGGGTGCGTTTCCGCCAAGCTGACAATGGTTTTAGTCATCGATATTGCTCCAGCAGCGGACCAATGCCTTCCGGCGTCAAATGCACGTGGGTATCGTCATCCACCATCATGGTCGGCCCCTTGTCACAATTGCCCAAACAGCAGGTGGGCAGCAGGGTGAACCGGCCATCGGTCGTTATCTGGCCCGGTTTGATGTTCAGCGACTGCTCAAGGGCGGCCTGAATGCCCTGATAACCGGTAATATGGCAGACCACGCTATCGCAATAGCGGATAACGTGGCGACCCACCGGCTGGCGGAAAATCTGGCTATAAAAAGTGGCCACCCCCTCAACATCGCTGCCGGGAATGCCCAGCACCTGGGCGATGGCCGCGATAGCCCCGTCCGGCACCCAGCCGCGGTTCTTCTGCACGATTTTCAGCGCTTCGATCGAGGCGGCGCGCGCATCCTCGTAATGGTGCTTCTCATGCTCGATGGCTTCGCGCTCTTCACGACTCAGCTCGAACGTTTCGGTGGCGGCGTCCAGCCCCGCCGCCGCCGCATGCTTGGGGGTATCTTGCTGTTGCTGCATAATTAGCGGTCCACATCTGACATAACGAAATCAATACTGCCCAGATATACGATCAAATCCGATACCAGGCTGCCGCGAATAACCGAGGGGATCTGCTGCAGATGAGGGAAACTGGGCGTGCGGATACGCGTCCGGTAACTCATCGTGCTGCCATCGCTGGTCAGGTAATAGCTATTGATGCCCTTGGTGGCCTCGATCATCTGGAATGATTCGTTGGCCGGCATCACCGGTCCCCAGGAAACCTGCAGGAAGTGCGTGATAAGCGTCTCGATATGCTGCAGCGTGCGCTCTTTCGGCGGCGGCGTGGTCAGCGAATGGTCGGCCTTGAACGGCCCCACCGGCATATTATTCAGGCACTGCTCGAGGATGCGTAGGCTTTGGCGTATCTCTTCCACTTTCAGCATTACGCGGCTGTAGCAGTCGCTCACGCCATCGCCCACCGGCACCTCGAAGTCGAAGTTTTCATAACCGGAATAGGGACGCCATTTACGCACGTCGAAATCGATGCCGGTGGCGCGTAGCGCCGCGCCGGTCACGCCCCAGTCCAGTGCCTCTTTCGCGCCGTAGGCGGCGACACCCTCGGCGCGGGCGCGCAGCACGCTGTTTCTCAGCGCCGCTTTGACATAGCTGTCCAGACGCTTCGGCAGCCAGTCGAGGAATTCCCGCAGCAGACCTTCCCAGCCGCGCGGCAGATCGTGCGCCACGCCGCCGATGCGGAACCAGGCGGGATGCATGCGAAAACCGGTAATCGCCTCGACGACATCATAAATTTTCTGACGGTCGGTAAACGCCAAGAAGACCGGCGTCATCCCGCCGATGTCCTGAATATAGGTACTGATGTACAGCAGGTGGCTATTGATGCGGAACAGTTCCGACAGCATCACCCGGATTACGTTGACGCGGTCGGGCACCACAATGCCGGCCAACTTTTCCACCGCCAGCACATAAGGCATTTCGTTGACGCAGCCGCCGAGATATTCGACGCGGTCGGTATAGGGAATATAGCTATGCCAGGACTGGCGCTCGCCCATCTTTTCGGCGCCGCGATGGTGATAACCGATATCGGGCACGCAATCGACAATCTCTTCACCGTCGAGCTGCAAGATGATGCGGAAGGCGCCGTGGGCGGAGGGGTGGTTCGGCCCCAGGTTGAGGAACATAAAGTCCTCGTTGTCCGTGCCGCGCTTCATGCCCCACTCTTCCGGCTTGAAGGTCAGCCCTTCCATCTCCAAATCTTCTTTTTGCTTGGTGAGGACGAAGGGATCGAATTCCGTAGCGCGCGCCGGATAATCTTTACGCAGCGGATGCCCTTCCCAGCTTTTCGGCATCATGATGCGGGTCAGGTGCGGGTTGCCGTCGAAGGTCATGCCGAACATTTCCCAAGTTTCGCGCTCATACCAGTTGGCGTTGGGGAAAATGCGGGTACAGGTGGGCAGGCGCAGATCTTTTTCCAGCAGCGCCACCTTCAACATGATATCGCGATTGCGATCGATGGAAATCAGATGGTAGAAAACGGTAAAATCCGCCGCCGGCAGGCCCTGGCGGTGGGTACGCAGGCGCTCGTCCACCCCGTGCAGATCATAGAGCATCACGTAAGGTTTCGGCAGCTTTTTCA
Organism: Sodalis sp. (in: enterobacteria); assembly: GCF_047607725.1. Classification (GTDB taxonomy): domain Bacteria; phylum Pseudomonadota; class Gammaproteobacteria; order Enterobacterales; family Enterobacteriaceae; genus JBLKSS01. The sequence goes on from NZ_JBLKSS010000011.1 coordinate 15,389, forward strand.
AGAAGGTCAGCACGTCGAGGATCTGCTCGCGCTTCACCCACACGACCGGAATCCCGGTACGGGTCGGCTGCACGCTGAACGCGTCCGGGACGAAATGGTTACGCAACTCGCCAATCACCGGATCATCAAGATGATCCTGCGTTTGCCAGGCCGGCAGGGCGGAATTTTGCGTCATCAACTCTGTCATAGTTATCTTCACCACATTTGGCTGTGCCGGCGCATGCCGCCGCGCTTATCCGCCTCGGCCGGCATGCGTATCCGCGCGTTAAATTTCGTCGGGTGTGCGCAGATGGGTGACCGCGATGCGTTCACCGTGCTTACGTTGACGTTCCGACTCCATATTGGCGCGATAGACGCCCTGATCGCCCACGACCCGGGAGAGCGGACGGCGTTCTTTGCCGATAGACTCTTTAAGCAGCAGCAGCGCCTGGATGTAGGCCTCAGGTCGCGGCGGACAGCCGGGAATGTAGACGTCCACCGGCAGGAATTTATCGACCCCCTGCACCACGGAATAAATATCGTACATTCCGCCGGAATTGGCGCAGGCCCCCATGGAGATAACCCATTTCGGCTCTAGCATCTGGTCATACAGACGCTGGATGACGGGGGCCATTTTGGTGAAAGGCGTGCCCGCCACCACCATGAAATCCGCCTGGCGCGGTGAGGCGCGGATGACTTCCGACCCGAAGCGCGCCACGTCGTGCACGGCGGTAAACGAGGTGGTCATTTCAACATAGCAGCAGGAGAGGCCGAAATTATAGGGCCAAAGAGAATTGCCGCGTCCCCAGTTCACCGCATTGTGCAGCGCGCTCTCAAGCTTACCGAGATAAACACTGCGATGGACATGCTGCTCCAGCGGATCCGCCACGATTTCCTGTTTTTGCAGGGGATACCGCTCGTTGTCGCCGTCCGGCTCCGCGCGGGTGAGGGTATAATCCATTTTGCTGCCTCGCTGTTACTCTTGATGACGGGGGGTTTCGCCAATCGGGCCTGCCCGGCGCAAACGCCGGGAACGTTCCGGCGTCCAGTCAAGCGCGCCAATACGCACCAGGTAAACCAGACCCGCCAACAGGATAAGAATGAAAATGGTTGCCTCGATGAAGCCGACCCAGCCCGCTTCGCGGATGGCGGTGGCCCAGGCATATAAATAGAGGGCTTCAACGTCGAAAATGACGAAAAACATCGCCACCAGGTAAAATTTAGCTGAAAGGCGCAATCTTGCGGTGCCGACCGGATCGATCCCCGATTCAAACGGCACGTTTTTCGAGCGCGCCCTGGCGCGCCCGCCCAGCAGAAAGCCGCCAGTGAGCATGAAGGCGCACAGTCCCAGCGCACCCAGGAGGAATACGGCGAAAGCCCAATAATGAGCGGTAATTTCAGTGGTTATCGACATTCTCTATGCTACTCATCAAAAGTGGCGATTTGCAGGCTGCTCTTAGACATAGGCAGTTTTACGCATCACATCGATTTACAGGAAGGAAGTTAGAAACCGTAAAAGCCGTATGGTAATGAGATACACAGCTATTGTGTGGGGTTTTTTTACTCCTTTTTATAACCTTTTGTCAACTTAGACATCATGAACTCCATGTTAATTTACACCTGCAATAGCCGATTAACATAGGATGCGCAAGAAATGAGCTAAATCGTGTCAGTCAGCAAAACGGGAATTCGGCTTGTGGACCCGTCGTCAGGAAAAGCTGCGCTCAATTATACCATTTTCGCGAAAAATCCTATGGATCGACGTAAGCGGTAAACCCTTTTTATGATCCAGGACACATTTCAACAGATTTTTTAAGGTTTTATTGTGAAAATAACCCCCTTTTTGCAGGTGTAGGATTTAAAATGGCGTTTTTAATTTATTGATATGCCCATTAAATGGGTCATGAGCGCGCGCAGAAGCGTCGGGGAAATACTGAGGAGGAGCGGTGGAGGAAAATAGCAGGTTTTGACCTGTTGAGAGGTCAAAAAGCGGGAAACGAAATTTATTGTCTTATTCGTAAAAAATAAGCTCCCTTATCAGTAGTTTAATTAAAGTCGTGAGAATCATTCATCTTCCAATGAAGGACTTTCCCCTTCCAGTGACGGCGGGGGTTTTGGCGTATAGGTATCGCTGCCCGACTGTAGGGCATTGAAAATCGCCAATGCCAATTCGTTTTCACCGTGGGGATTTTTATATAGCGCATAGCGCGTGGCGAGCAGCTCGGGCAGACCGTCGCTCACCCCCAGCACGCGCAAATCGGGGCTCATCATTTCCACCGGCCGCAGGGTGATGCCCATGCCTGCTTTGACCGCCGCGCGCACGGCGGCGAGCGTCGAGGCGATGTAGGCGATACGCCACGGCACCCCCGCCGCATCGAGGCTTTCCACGGCCAGGGTGCGAAACGGGCTAGGCTCGTCCAGCACCACCAGCGGGACCACCTCGCCGGGCGTGAAGCGATAATCCGCCGCGCAGTACCAAAGCGTTGGCGAGGTGCGCAGCGTCACCGCAGGATGCGCGAAGGCGTAGCGAGCGCTCTGAGTACTGATGGCCAAATCCACTTCGCCGTTGTTGAGCATTTGCACCATTTGCGGACCGCGCTTCACGCAGACATCCACGGACAGTTTGGGGTAAATTCGGGTAACGCGATTAAGCAGGTAGGGCAGGATGGTGTCGGCCGTGTCATCGGACGCGCCTATGGTCAGCACACCCTGGATATTGCTGAACATAAGGGAAGTACAGGCTTCGTCATTGTACAGTAAAATATTGCGAGCATAGCCAAGCAGTTGAATTCCATGTTCAGTTAAAAGCTTATTACGACCATGACGGGCGAAAAGCTCTTTCCCCACAAGCTGTTCTAATCGCTGCATTTGCTGGCTAACCGCAGACTGCGTGCGGCAAACTGAGGCCGCTGCCGCAGCGAAGGTGTTAAGATCGGCGACGGCAACAAACGTTCTCAACAGATCGAGATCAAGATTGAGTACGGGACGATTTGCATTGGTCATATATTGTCTTCACTGTTTGAATTCTAATTACAAACTACTGTCCTGGCGTTGCAAAAGGTGGTAACTCCATCGTATTGTCAAAACCCGGCCTTGAGCATATCGAGCCGTCCGTAAGGCCAGGCGCCTCGAACGATATGCACTATTTGTGCCGGATGGTTCATTCTTCAACAATCACGCTACCACTTAAATAAAAGACTGCCGCGAAACTGAAACTAAGCACCAATGCGGTCAATACATTTACTTTGTTAAGGATAACATCTGTTCCCCTTGATGTATAAAAAAAAATAAGCTGGCAGCTTACTACAAACGTTAATTTAATTAATTAAACGCTTGGTCAGTAATGGCAATAAATGTTAGATATTAATAATTAAGCGTTATTTTATCTTACGGCGCCGCTTATTTACATAAATTTCTCTTAACTGTTGTTTAAACGAAAAAAAGTGTCTTCTTTTCTAAATCTGGCCGCCTGTTAAAGGTATACCATAAATAACCCCGCGACGGTCAAGAAGTTAAATTTCGCCTCTTGCGCCAGACGACGCACTAAATGAAATACTCCCTCAACGAGGCGGCGATTTCGTCATTTGCTGGCCCAATAGCTTGGGCGGGACACCGCGGCCGCATTCACGCCACCCGCACGCCGACCAAGGCATTATCACTGCCTTTCGCCCTCTCTGGCCCCACGTCTTCCCTGACGCCCAGCATTTGCTTCACACCATAACCTATTCGCCGGCAAGATTGTATAAAAAGCGAGCGACCACCGCGTTTAATTTCGTTGCTCATGCTGCAGCGCTCATTATTCTGAAGAATTATTATCCCGCATTTTATAAGGGTTATTTTAAATAGAGATACACCTTCATAGATTTTAGTCGCCGGGGCAGTGCACAATCCCCCGCGCCGCACGGTTTCATCCTTCAAAAGCGCGCGGGACAAGAGTACATTAAGCAGATCATGCGTATCCATGGTGGGAATACGCTATCTGGCAGAAGGGTTAATATCGTGGTCGCACCCGTAGAAAAATCCAGCAAACTGGAAAACGTTTGTTATGACATTCGTGGCCCCGTGCTGAAAGAGGCAAAACGCCTGGAAGAAGAAGGCAACAAGGTCATTAAGTTGAATATCGGCAACCCGGCCCCGTTCGGTTTTGAAGCGCCGGACGAGATCCTGGTGGACGTGATTCGCAATCTGCCCACCGCCCAGGGCTATAGCGACTCCAAGGGGCTGTATTTCGCGCGCAAGGCCATTATGCAGCATTACCAGGCGCGCGAGATGCTGGATCTCACCGTGGAGGATGTCTATATCGGCAACAGCGTCTCGGAATTGATTCAGCAATCCATGCAGGCGTTGCTCAACAGCGGCGATGAAATGCTGATCCCGGCGCCGGATTACCCGCTGTGGACGGCGTCGGTTGCGCTGTCGGGCGGCAACGCGGTACATTATCTGTGCGATGAGGAAGCGTGCTGGTTTCCCGACCTGGACGATATCCGCCGCAAAATAACGCCCCGCACGCGCGGGCTGGTGATTATCAATCCGAATAATCCCACCGGCGCGGTCTACAGTAAAGACATGCTGATGTCGCTGGTTGAAATCGCCCGGCAGCATAATCTGATTATCTTCTCGGACGAGATTTACGATAAAATTCTCTACGACGCCGAGGAACATCACTCTATCGCGGCGCTGGCGCCCGATCTTCTTACCGTCACGTTCAACGGCCTGTCGAAAACCTACCGCGTCGCCGGTTTCCGGCAAGGCTGGATGGTGCTCAACAGCCCGAAGAAACACGCCAAAGGCTATATCGAAGGGCTGGAAATGCTGGCGTCGATGCGCTTGTGCGCCAATGTGCCGATGCAGCATGCGATCCAGACCGCTCTCGGCGGCTATCAGAGCATCAGCGAGTTTATTCAACCGGGCGGGCGGCTATATGAGCAGCGCAATCGGGCCTGGGAGCTTATCAACGACATCCCTGGCGTATCCTGCGTGAAGCCGAGCGGCACGCTGTATATGTTCCCGCGCTACGATGCCAAACGCTTTAATATCCATGACGATCAGAAGCTGGTGCTCGATCTGCTGCTGCAGGAGAAAGTGCTGCTGGTTCAGGGTAGCGCTTTTAACTGGCCCTGGCCGGATCATTTGCGCATTGTGACATTGCCGCGGGTAAACGAGCTGGAAACCGCCATCGGCAAGTTCGGCCGCTTTATGCAGCATTATCACCAATAAGCGCGCCCGCGGCACTCGGCAAGCCGGTATGGCGCCTGACCGACGCCGCAGCGGCGGAACTGCATACGTCTGCCGAGCGCCGGCAACGGGCGTGCTGCCTGCCCGGCGTCGTGGAGCAGACATCGCCGCCCTGCGACGGCATCGGCATCGGCATCGGCATCGGCATCGGCATCGGCATCGGCATCGGCATCGGCATCGGCATCGGCATCGGCATCGGCATCGGCATCGGCATCGGCATCGGCATCGGCATCGGCATCGTGAGATTTGCATATCCGCCGCCGGGTGCGCACAATAGCGTTTCCGTTGTCGCGTCTTTCTGGAAACGTTTATGACCCAAAGCCACTTCTTCGCCCATCTGTCACGCCTAAAGCTGATTAACCGCTGGCCGCTGATGCGCAATGTGCGCACCGAAAATGTCTCGGAGCACAGTCTGCAGGTGGCGTTTGTCGCCCACGTTCTGGCGCTCATCAATAATCGCCTGTTTGGCGCCAACCTGAACGCCGAGCGTATCGCGCTGCTGGCAATGTACCACGACGCCAGCGAAGTGCTGACCGGCGATATGCCGACGCCTATCAAGTATTACAACGCCCAAATCGCCCACGAGTACAAAAATATTGAAAAAATCGCGCAGCAAAAGCTGATTGATATGGTCCCGGAAGCGCTGCGTGAGGATTTCCGTCTGCTCATCGACGAGCAACATTACCTACCGGCGGAGAAAGCCGTCGTCAAGCAGGCCGATGCGCTGTGCGCCTATCTGAAGTGTCTGGAGGAGATTTCCACCGGTAATACCGAGTTTACCCTGGCGATGGCGCGCCTCGAAAAAACGCTGAACGAGTGGCGCAGCCCCGCGATGGACTATTTCCAGACGGTGTTTATCCCAAGCTTCAGCCTGTCGCTGGACGAAATTAGCCAGGATTCGCCGCTGTAGCGTCGCCGGGCTCACCCGCGCCGCCTTCTGCCGCCGCGGCCCTCCCGTTTTGCCTCAAAAAGGGTAAAGCAGCGGCACCACCAGCACGCTGGCGGCCATCACCAGTAAAGTGAACGGCACGCCGATGCGCACAAAGTCGCTGAACTTGTAGCCCCCCGGCCCCAACACCAGCGTATTAACCGGCGAGGAGACCGGCGTCATGAACGCCGCCGAGGCGGCGACGGCGACAATCATGGCGAATGGATACGGCGAGACGCCCATCTGGTGCGCCGCGCCGCGCCGAGCGCGATGGGCGCCATCAACACCGCGGTGGCGGTATTGGAAATAAACAGCCCGGTCACCGCGCACAGGATAAACAGGCTCAGCAGCATCATATGCGCCCCCGCCCCGCCCGACAGGCGCACCACGACATCCACGCCGCCGGTCTTCTCCAGCGCCAGAGCGAAGGGCATCATGCCGACCATGAGCACCAGCGCCAAGAGCGCATGGGGCGCCTGACTGGCCGCGGGCGCAACCTGGTCCACTTCGGCCGGCAGATTGAGCAGAATAAAATCGCGTGTCCGGGACTGCAACTGCCAGATGCGTTTCCAGTCGCCTATCACCAGCAGGATATCCCCCAGCTGTAACGGCTCGTCGATCAGCACTCCCGGCAGCGCCTCGCCGTTGCGGCGGATGCCCGCCACATTCAATCCGTAGCGGCTGCGAAACGCCACTTCTCTCAGGCTATGGCTCAAAAGGGCGGAATCCGGGATCAGGCTGACCTCCGCCATTCCCACGTCGCGCGCCTGGCTGGAAAAATACTCGCCACGCAGCACCATCGGCTCCAGTTGCTGTTCGCTGCAAAACTGACGCAAATCCATTTCAGCGGCGGACATGTCGATCAGCAGCACATCCCGCGGGCGCAGCTCGGTATTACCGCCGGCGCTGACCATCACCCGGTGGAACTTACGCCAGCGTTCAATGCCCACCACGTTGGCGCCGTAGCGATCGCGCAGGCGCAAATCATCCAGACGGCGGCCGATGAGCGGCGCGCAGCGCCAGCCGGTAATCGCGGATCAGATCGCGGAAAGTGCGGCGCTGCCAGGTTTCGCCGGCGCGGCCGTCATCGGGCGCCGTCAGCCAGAAACGCGCCATCGCCATATAACCGATGCCGAGCACCAGCACCAGCACCAGGCAGCCTATCGGCGTCACCGCGAAAAAGCCGAACGCCGGCAGATTGTTGCGCAACAGTTCGCTATTGACCACCATATTGGACGGCGTCGCCACCAGCGTCATCATGCCGCTGATAAGCCCGGCGAAACTGAGCGGCATCATCAGCCGTCCCGGCGGGGTTTTCATGCGCTACGCGATGCTGAGCACCACCGGAATAAAAATAGCCACCACGCCGGTTGAGCTCATAAACGCGCCCAGCGCGGACACCGTGACCATCAATAGCAGCAGCATACGCAGCTCGCTGTTGCCCGCCATACGTACCAACCAGTCCCCTACCGACAGCGCAATGCCGGTACGCACCAGCCCGTCGCCGATGACGAACAGCGCGGCGATGAGCAGCACGTTAGGATCGCTGAAACCGGCGGTGGCTTCAGCCAGGGTCAGCGTCCCGCTCAGCACGAAGGCGACAATGACCAATAGCGCCACCACATCCATGCGCACCTTCCCGGTGATAAACAGCACTACCGCCGCTAGCAGCAGGCCAAGCACCCAGAGGAGTTCGTCGTTCATGCCAACATCCCAGTCCTGATAGCAGACATTACGTCCACAGCATGCCATAAAAAAACCCCGGCGAGGCGGGGTTCAAACCATTTTTTGCGCGATCAGGCGACCTCGCGACGACTCACCAGGGCGTAGTCCCCTTAGCGGGTCACCACCAACTGGCGCAGCGAATCGACGAGCATGCCCACCGCCTCTTTTTGCGGCGTTTTCGGCGGCGGATTAACGGCTATCACTGGGCAACCCGCCGCCAGTCCGGACTGGATGCCGGCGATGGCGTCCTCCACCACAATGCACTCGGCGGGCCGCAGGCCCAGCGTCTTGGCGCCGAGCAGGTAAGGATCCGGCTGCGGTTTACCGCGCGGCACCTGCTCCGCGGTGATAAGCACCGGCGGCGTCGGAAGCCGCCCCGCGCGCACCCGGGCGGAGGCGACCTGCAGCGATCCGGAGGTCACAATCGCCCACGGTAGCTGCAGGCGGTTAAGGTCGTTCAACAGTTCGCGGGCGCCCGGCAGCGCGTTTACGCCGTCGATGGTTTCGGCTTCAAAGCGTTCCAGGAGACGATACTCGTGCTGTATCGTCTCTTCGCTTTGCCCCGGCATAAAGTGGTGCAACGAGATAATCGCCTGTTTGCCGTGTATAAAATTCAACACCTCCGCCTCCGGCACGCCATGGCGCCGCGCCCAGTTGCCCCAGGCCAGCTCCACCACCGGCAACGAATCTATCAAAGTCCCATCCAGGTCAAACAAAAAGCCTAAACCGCGCACAAGCCGCTCCTTAACTTCATCTTCAGGCATTGATAATTTGCGAAATTTCCACCGCGCTCAGATGATATTGACGCGGACAAGCCTGCCAGATCGCCAGCATACGCAGATATTTATCTCACATTTTTGTCTGGGCGTTGAAACCGTGGGTACCGGAGTCGAAGTGGGTGTAGCGCCCTTCGGTGAATACCATGAAACGGACATAGCCAAGATAACGCGCTTCCGTGGCGGCATCGAAACCGAGAAACGCCAGGCGGCGTTCGTCAATGTCCTGGCGGTCCTTCAAATTGGACCAGGACACCTGCATGGCGTGATGCATTTCCATGATATCGATAATACTACGGCAAACGTCTTCGCTCAACGCGCCGAAATCGTGATCCAACTCGCGCATCTGCAGGCCATAGCCGCGCTCGATGATGGTTTGCAGCCGGCGGTAGCGCTCGCTGTTGTCGGGGTCAAGCAAGGTCATCATTTTATACTGATTTGACAAGATAAGCCGTTGGGCGTTGGTCATGTCCATAAAGCACTCCTGGTGTTAAAAGCCTGGCCGCGCCAGGAAAGTTCGCAGGCGTCAGCATGGCATAGCGCTGGACGCCGGGGTAGTGCAAACCCCGCTTTGTTTGATGTAAACCATGACCGGATGAAATATTTATGGCGGCGGGTGCAGACGCGGCCTTTAGGATTTACAAATCATCCAGAAACGCTTTATCGAGCAGTTTAAACGCTCTTTTGAGCACCTCGGCCAACATCTGATAGGTCGGTACCCCTTCAACCGGCGCCAGCGCCTGGCCGGCCTCGTTGAGCTTTTGCCGCACTTCGTGGAACCAGGTCAGCAGCGAAGGCGGCAGCGGCGTGACCGACCGCTTGCCGAGCCACCACAAGCCTTGCATCGGCAGGCTGCAGGCAAAGATGGCGGTGGCCACCGCTGGGCCAAGCTGCCCCCCGAGGGCGATTTGCCAGCTCAGGGTAAAGACCGCGATCGCCGGCATGTAGCGCACGCCGAAACGCGTGGCGCGTACCACACGGTGTTCAGGGAAGATTGGCGCCAGGCTTTTTTCAGCGGGCCAGGCCTTCATATAGTATTGTCCGCGTTGGAATATCTTGTACCAACTTACCGAACCGGAAGGGAGCGTCGACATAGCGGACCTCAACTTTATGAGTAATGATTAAAATTTTCGCGCAATTTCACAATGCATTTTATAACATTTAAATATATTTTGTCTTTACCGCGGTCTCTCGTTATCCTATTCCGCGCTGCGGGGCTTAGCATTAGCATGCGCCGCCGCCCGCGTTCAGGTCGACCGCGACAGCCAGGGGGCAAAGCCGCCTATGGCTAACGTATCAGGGCCGCGTGAGCGCATTGCCGACATCATAACCGCGAAAACACCGCATCCATGATGTTAATCATAAATGTCAGCGGCGGAATGCGCTACGATTAAAGCTTGTTTGACGAATTATTAACCACGCATAACAAGTAGGTACTTCCATGTCGAGTAAGCTAGTACTGGTTCTTAACTGTGGCAGTTCATCTTTGAAATTCGCCATTATCGATGCCGCCAATGGTGAAGAACATATCTTCGGTCTCGCCGAGTGCTTCAATCTGCCGGAAGCGCGTATCAAATGGAAGATGGACGGCGCCAAGCAAGAAGCGGCATTGGGTGCCGGCAGCGCGCACAGTGAAGCGCTGCACTTTATCGTTAATACTATTTTGGCACAAAAACCGGAACTTTCAGTACAATTAACCGCCATCGGTCACCGCATCGTACACGGCGGTGAACGGTTCACCCAGTCCGCCATTATCAATGACGACGTATTAAAAGGCATCGAGGATTCCATCCCGTTCGCGCCGCTGCATAATCCGGCACATCTTATCGGTATCCGCGAAGCCCTGAAAGAGTTTCCGCAGCTGGCACAAAAGAGCGTAGCGGTTTTTGATACTGCTTTCCATCAGACAATGCCTGAAGAATCGTATCTTTATGCCCTGCCCTACTCTTTATATCAAGAACATGCTATCCGCCGCTACGGCACCCACGGCACCAGCCACTTTTATGTCAGCCGCGAAGCGGCCAAGATGCTTAACAAGCCGGTTGACCAGCTTAATGTGATTGCCTGCCATTTAGGTAACGGCGGCTCCGTTTCCGCCATTCGCAACGGCCAGTGCGTGGATACGTCCATGGGGCTGACCCCGCTGGAAGGCCTGGTGATGGGCACCCGCAGCGGCGATATCGACCCGGCTATCGTGTTCCATTTACACGATGCGTTAGGCATGTCCGTCGCCCGTATCAACACCCTGTTGACCAAAGAGTCCGGTCTGCTGGGCCTGACCGGCGTGACCAGCGACTGCCGCTATGTCGAGGACAACTACCGCGATAAAGCCGACGCCCGCCGCGCTATGGATGTTTACTGCCACCGTCTGGCCAAATACATCGGCTCCTATAGTGCGCTGATGGACGGACGGCTGGATGCGGTGATTTTCACCGGCGGCATCGGCGAGAACGCCGCTATGGTGCGCGAGCTGTCGCTGAAAAAACTGGCGATGCTCGGCTTCGAGGTGGATCATGAACGCAACCTGGCCGCGCGTTTTGGCCACGCCGGCGTGATCACCACCGACGCCAGCCGCCCGGCTATCATCATCCCGACCAACGAGGAGTTGGTCATCGCCCAGGACGCCACGCGTCTGACCGCGTAATTCTCATCTCCCCGCCGGCTTTGTCCGGCGGGGCTGTTTTGACTAACGAGCAACCGTTGAAAGAGGTTTAGCCGTGTCCCGTACAATCATGTTGATCCCTACCGGCACCAGCGTCGGTCTGACCAGCGTCAGCCTCGGCGTGATCCGCGCCATGGAGCAAAAAGGCGTAAGCCTAAGCGTATTCAAACCCATCGCTCAGCCCCGATCCGGTGAGGACACCCTCGACGCCACCCGTATTATCCGCGCCAATTCCACTATTCCCTCCGCCGAACCCTTGGCCATGAGCTATGTGGAATCCCTTCTCGGCTCCAATCAGCAAGACGTGCTGATGGAAGAAATCATCGCCCGCTACCATGAAAACACCCAAGAGGCGGAAGTGGTGCTGGTGGAAGGTTTGGTTCCCACGCGCAAGCATCAGTTCGCCACGGCGCTGAACTATGAAATCGCCCGCACGCTAAACGCCGAAATCGTTTTCGTGCTCTCGCTGGGCAACGACTCGCCGGATCAATTGAAAGAACGCATCGAGCTGGTGCGCTCAAGCTTCGGGGGAAGCAAAAATAAAAACATCACCGGCGTCATCGTCAATAAATTGAACGCGCCGGTGGATGAACAAGGCCGCACCCGTCCAGACCTGTCGGAAATTTTCGACGATTCCAGCAAGGCCAGAGTCGCTAACGTCGATCCGAGCCTGCTGTTTGAAAACAGCCCGCTGCCCGTGCTGGGCTGCATCCCGTGGAATTTCGATCTCATCGCCACCCGCGCCATCGACATAGCCCGCCATCTGGGCGCCACCATTATCCACGAAGGGGAAATTCAGACCCGCCGCGTGAAATCCGTCACCTTCTGCGCGCGCCGCCTGCCGAACATGCTGGAACATTTCCGCCCGGGTTCGCTGCTGGTGACCTCCGCCGACCGCCCCGATGTGCTGGTCGCCGCCTGCCTCGCCGCGATGAACGGCGTGGAAATCGGCGCGGTGCTGCTGACCGGCGGCTATGACATTGATCCGCGCATTCAGCAGCTATGCGAGCGCGCCTTCCAAACCGGCCTGCCGATGTTCACCGTACAGACCAACACCTGGCAGACGTCGCTCAGCCTCCAGAGCTTCAGCCTGGAAGTGCCGGCCGACGACCACAGCCGGGTGGAAAAACTGCAAAACTATGTCGCGGGCCATATCGATAATGCCTGGATCGAATCCCTGTCCGCCAGCTCCGAGCGTCCGCGCCGCCTGTCGCCGCCGGCGTTCCGCTATCAACTGACCGAACTGGCGCGCCAGGCGGGTAAACGCATCGTGCTACCGGAAGGCGACGAGCCGCGCACCGTCAAAGCGGCGTCCATTTGCGCCGAGCGCGGCATCGCCCACTGCGTGCTGTTGGGTAACCCCGATGAAATTCAGCGCGTGGCCACGGTACAGGGCGTTACGCTTGGCGACGGCATCGAAATTATCGATCCGGAAGTGGCGCGCGAGAAGTATGTCGCGCGCCTGGTCGAGCTGCGCAAGAGCAAAGGCATGACCGAAGTGGTGGCCCGCGAACAGCTGGAAGATAACGTGGTGCTGGGCACGCTGATGCTGGAACAGGGCGAAGTGGACGGCCTGGTGTCAGGGAAGGTGCATACCACCTCCAATACCATCCGCCCGCCGCTACAGCTCATCAAGACCGCGCCGGGGAGTTCGCTGGTGTCGTCGGTGTTCTTTATGCTGCTGCCTGAGCAAGTGCTGGTGTACGGCGACTGCGCCATCAACCCGGATCCGACTTCGGAGCAACTGGCGGAAATCGCCATTCAGTCAGCCGACTCCGCCGCGGCCTTCGGTATTGAGCCGCGCGTGGCGATGATTTCTTACTCGACGGGCAATTCCGGCGCCGGCAGCGACGTCGAGAAAGTGCGTGAAGCCACGCGCCTGGCGCAGAAAAAACGCCCGGACCTGGTCATCGACGGCCCACTGCAGTATGACGCCGCCATTATGGCCGATGTCGCGCTGTCGAAAGCACCCAACTCGCCGGTAGCGGGTCAGGCGACGGTCTTTATCTTCCCGGATTTGAACACCGGTAATACCACTTATAAAGCGGTACAGCGTTCGGCGGACCTGATCTCTATCGGCCCGATGCTGCAGGGGATGCGCAAGCTGGTCAACGACCTCTCGCGCGGCGCGCTGGTGGACGATATCGTTTATACGGTCGCGCTGACCGCCATTCAGTCGAAACAGGCGGAAGGCTAATTCCGCGTTTGCGGCGTCAGGAACGACCACGCCTGCCAGAGGCCGGCGTTTTTTTGCCCTGTGCGGGCCGGCTCGACCTTCCCGAGCGCTTGCGCCGGTTTAGCCCGTGCAGGTAGGGCGCTACCTTCCCCAACGCCAGCCTACGTTTAGCCCGTCCCCAGATGCCGCAACCTTCCCTCGCGCTCGCCGGCTACTGTGCCGCGCTGTCGTCTGACGTCTGCGCGGCCAGGGGCTTGCCAAAGCTCTGGGCGTTATTGCGGCTCAGCCACAGCGACAACGCTTTGAGGGAGTCCGGGGTGAATTCGTCGCAGCGGCCAGTAATTTCCTCCGGCGTCAGCCAATTGACCGCCTCCACCTCGCTTTCCTGTAGCGCGAACGGGCCATGGGTCACGCAGCTAAACAGCGAGCCCCACACCCGGCAAGCGTCATTCTCGAAATAAAATTGCCCGTGTTCGGCGAACGGCACATCCGCGATGCCCAGCTCTTCTTCCGCCTCGCGGCGGGCGGAATCGAGCATCCCCTCACCGCTTTGCACCACGCCGCCGGTGGTCGCATCCAGATAGCCCGGATAGAAGTCTTTGCTGGCGGTACGACGCTGAACCAGAATATTGCCCGCACCATCATGCACCACAATATAACTGGCGCGGTGACGCAGACGTTCCGCGAGCATCTGCTGGCGGCTGGCCTGGGCGATGACTTCATTGTTTTCATTGACAATGTCGACCCATTCCTCACCTGCAGACTGACTCTGTTGCTCCATCCTATGACACCCTTATGCAATGGCGCGGACTGCCCGCGCGGTATGATTAAACGGAAAAACCCACTGACGTATTTTGTCATAACTTAGAAGGTTATTGCGACTTGCGCAATAGTTTCCCCGCCATCTAATGACAGTACCTGTAACCGGCCGTCCGCCAGCAGACCATAGCTCGCCGGAAAGCCGCCTTTGGGCAAGCTGACCGACCCCAGATTGAACAGAATATGCTCCTCCGCCTGCGGAATATGGGTATGGCCGTACAAGAACGTGTCGCCGGGCGCCAGCGGCGGCAGCCGCGCCGGATGATAAAGATGCCCGTGGGTTAAAAAAAGCGTAAGCGCCCAACGGCCATAAAATTACGCTGTTTTTAGAAGAGACCGGCGTGCCTCATCAGCTTCACCGCCTGGATATCAGCGCCGGCGATCAATTCAAGCCGGCCTTCCTCACCATCTCGCCGAATAACAAAATTCCGGCGATCGTCGACAACCAGCCGGCGGACGGCGGCGCGCCGTTAAGCCTGTTTGAATCGGGCGCTATTTTGCTCTATCTGGCGGAGAAAACCGGACAGCTGCTGTCGCACGAACTGCGCGAACGGCACACCACCCTGCAATGGCTGTTCTGGCAAATGGCGGGCTTTGGGCCGATGCTTGGCCAAAACCACCACTTCAGCCAGTATGCCCCGGAAAAAGGTAAGCGTACGCCCAGCGCCGTATTGACAGTTATTCAGCAGGGATGGTGAGGTTCCACGGCAGGAGCTCTTTGATTTTGTTGATGGGATGATCCGCGATAATCGCCAGCACATGGCGCAGATACGCTTCCGGCTCCACGCCGTTCAGTTTGCAACTGCCGATCAGCGTATACATCAGCGCCGCCCGGTCGCCGCCGCTATCCGAACCGAAGAACAGATAGTTCTTGCGACCCAGGCTTATTACCCGCAGCGCGTTTTCAGCGATATTATTGTCGATCTCCGCCCAGCCATCGCCGGCGTAGTAGCACAACGCCCGCCAGTGGTTCATCAGGTAGTTGAACGCCTTTGCCGTATCGGCCTGGCGCGACAGCGTGGTGAGTTTTTCCCGGACCCAACTATCCAGACCAACAAGTATTGGTCGGGATCGTGCTTCACGCACCTGTTGTCGTTCCT
>NZ_JBLKSS010000012.1:0-29795 GCF_047607725.1 Sodalis sp. (in: enterobacteria)
TATCATCGCCGGATTATCCATGATCTGACAGCCGTCCCTTATAGGATGCGGGTTCACTAGGCATCGTAGTGGAACATATTCTTACCGGGCCATACAACAAACCCACCAATAATTCAAGACGTTCTCCACGGGGCGCTTACCACCAAACGAGGGATTGATGGACTGCGTATCCCCCTGCCCGACGCGGTGAATCACGGCCGGCCGCCCAGCAGCCTCCAGGCGCGCCTGCGCCCGATGTTAATTACAGGCTCGACCCGGACGTGGAAGGCATTTACTCGCTGTCCAAAGCCGCGGTAGCCCATGTTGTGACGATGGGGTATGCCGTTAGCGAAACTTTTCACAATAATGGCTGGCTGCTGGAGAAGCTGGACGACCCTGATTTCCTGCGCCCGTTGCCGGACGCGCCGGTAGCCGATCTCATCGCCGTGGCGGGGCAATACAAGTTGACGCGGCCGTTTCAACACAGCATTTACGTGAAGGTGATGCCGGAGATGGGGGCCCTGTATGGCCCTCAATTTATGCTTCAGCAACGCAACAAAAGCAGGATCGGCGTAATTGAAAAAACGTCCGATGTGTTGGATGTCTATTTTATGTTTTCCTCATCGTCGGGCGGCGCACCCGTCATGCGTGCGGCCCATATTGCGCTGGATCTTGCCGGGATTGCGACAGGCGATATCCCTCCGCTGCAGCGCTTTGTTTCGCTGCGGCCGGCGATGGGCCTCAAGTATATTAATGTAAAGAAAATCAGTGTGTTGCTCGATCGCTTTTTGGGTAAAGGGCAATATTATATGTTGTCGCATTATGACCTTCAGCAAAACCAGAAGGCGACCTCGGCGTTTCCGGCCAATTTTTTACATCAGAACAAACAGCGCATGCTTATGAAAACCGATGAGGCCCGCGAGACGGTGCTCGCGCTCAAGCGGTTGTTTGAAGAAGCCGGCTTTCTGCCGTGCGAACGGGATAAATCTTTAGCCCAGGCACCGCCCCTTCCCCGGACCAGCCCGATATATCATTATCTTCTGTTCGCGTTGGGGGTGACGCCGCAGAAGATGAGATTATTCAATATGCGGCGCGCTGGTTGTATTATTACACCGAACGCATCGATGAGGAATTTGCGGCGCTACCCCTTGCCGAAAATGTGCTGTTCGTTGCGCATAAAACGCGCCGGATACGGCGTGACGGTAAGCCTTCCCTAATGGGGTTCACGTTTTGCAACGATAAAAACCGGCGATTACTTATTATGGCCGATAGCTTTGATGACGCTAACCAGGCGTTGCCGAGAATGCATTTATTGCATGAAGCCTCATTACGCCCCGCCAGCGTAAATTATCTCCATGCGCCGCTACCGACCGATAACGGACAGATAAACGAGCGCGTTGAAGTCTATGAAGATAGAGAGGATATTCGCGATGCGGAACTGATGTATTACAACGCGGAGAGTCAGTTTATCGATCGTTACCGGCGGGCCTTGCTTAAGCCCGACGCGGAGACGGACAAGGCGGCGCGGCATTCATCAAGCGCATGTGGCAGGATAATCTCCTTAGGGCCAATCTGTTGATGGATGATGCCGATACGGTGGCGACGTACATCTACGACCTGGGTAGAGGGATGCGGTATATCCCTGAGGGACAAACGCGATTGGCGGGCGATCGCCTGTCCCAATTGCCGCGCAAAATCTATGCCTTGATTATTGCCTCCGGCCGGCGTCGCAAACCCGCCAGGCAGACGAATTACTGTGTGCCTGGGCATTGCAGCGGCATCATATCCCGGCGCATCAGCACCGGCAAATAGCCTGACGGCGCCTCGCGCGGGGCAGGATCTGGCGGGTCGAACGCAACGACCGGAAGCGCTTGCCTTTGGCTGGACGGCAAACGTCAAAGGGCTTCCCGCCGCCAGCGTAATTTTTTGCCGAAGCCCAGGGTATTGTCGGTCATTTTTACCTCCAGCAGATCTAACTGCCAGAGCGGGGAAGGCATAGCTTTCGCCAGCGGGAAGCTATGATAATAGCGTCCACGCGCCTGTTGTTCCGCCTCGCCTTCGAGACAGGTGATAATACCGCGATACTGGACGCCTTTTATTAACGCTACCGTTTTCGGCTGCGGGACAATGGTTCCCGCTACCCGTGCATTTTGCCGCATCAGTTCGCCGTGGCGGGTTTGCGGGGAGGTCAACAACCACAGCGCCATCGCCGGCTCGTGGAAAACATAAAAACAGTTGGCGCACCAAAGATCGTCGAGGTTGCCGGCGCACAGCGTCAGGACGTGCTGTTTACTGATAAAGCGGCAAATGGCCGCCAGTTGATCATCCATTACGATTGGCCCCCCGGTGAAATGTTGTCCACCGCCATAATGCCGGCGGCGGCGCGCCATTGCTGGCCGAAAAGACTATACTGCTTTCGGCAGAGGACGCAACGTTTCCGGACGGCAATCATTGGCTTGCGGCTTGCGATGCTGTGGGCAGCGCGGCCCGTGAACCGCCCGATGTGCGGATAATGAGGGTTAGCATCGCTATTAAGGACGTTATGTATCACGTGTTACGCAACATTAACCGGCTGGTATTCCCCGCGGTTCTTCACCCGTCTCACGCCGCCGGCGCAGAGCCGCCCGGCTTAAGGTCTAAGTCCGGTCTCCAGGCCGTGCGGTGGCCGGGAATGACGGCGCTGGGAATGTTCACGCTGCTGCTGGGACTTACCGGCTGCGGCAGCCAACAAGGTAAGCAGGCCGACAGCGCCAGACCGGAGGTGGTCAAGGCGCATATCCTGCGCCTGCTGCCCTCCGACGTGCGCGACAAGCCGGGTTGGGCCGCCGATATCGCCACCGCGCTGCCGTCGCAGACCCTTCCCGCCAGCACAGAAAATATCTGTTCCGTCCTGGCGGTCATTGCTCAGGAATCCAATTTTAATGCCGATCCCACCGTGCCAAATTTAGCGAGTATCGCCCGGCGTGAAATCGACCGCCGCGCCGCCGCGCGACATATTCCGGCGTTTGTGATGCACGCCGCGTTATTACTCCCTTCATCCGACGGCCGCAGTTATAGCGCGCGCCTCGATAAGGTGTGCAGCAAGAAAAATCTCAGCGACCTGTTTGACGATTTTATCGACGCCGTGCCGCTGGGGCAGCGCCTATTCGGCAACCTGAATCCGGTGTACACCGGCGGGCCCATGCAGGTGAGTATCGCCTTCGCGCAGGCCCACGCCGAGCATTATCCCTACCCCATTCCGGGCACGTTGCGTCAGGAGGTGTTCACCCGCCGCGGGGGGATCTATTTCGGCCTGGCGCATTTGCTCGGTTATCCAGCCGCCTATTCCCAGCCGCTGTACCGCTTTGCCGACTATAACGCCTGCTGGTACGCCAGCCGCAACGCCGCGTTTCAAAGCGCGGTGAGCCGCATCACCGGTAAAAAGCTGGCGCTCGATGGCGATCTGATCAATTACGCTGCCGGCAGCCCGGGACAGACGGAACTGGCGCTGCGTTCGGTGCAGCAATCGCTGGGATTGAGCACAACGGTGATTCGTCAAATGCTTGAGCAGGGGGAACGAGAGAGCTTCGAGAAAACGGCCCTCTACCGGCAGGTTTACGCCCTGGCGGAACGTGGCGGTAAAAGGTTACCGCGGGAAATGCTGCCCGGCATTAAACTGGAAAGCCCGAAGATCACGCGCGATCTGACCACCGCCTGGTTCGCCAAGCGGGTCGATAGCTGTTATCAGCGCTGCGTCGCCGGCGATCGCGGCGGTTAACCGCCTACTGTTGCTTTTTTTACGGCGCAAACGCGCGCCATAACCTTAGCGTGGCCGGTTAACGACGGTGTGACACGTTGCGCTTTCGGCTTGCAACTGCCGTAGCGCCGAATCTTACCTGGAAATAACCCTCTCTAGCCTTCTGAGCCACGGCGGCGACCTAGAAAGGGAATACCCCCCTTTCGCCGACACGCTAACACCAGCCGGCCCAGAAAAATCCGCTATCGACGTAAGCCCATCACCGCGCGGCTCATCCCCATGCACCCTTGTCGTAAGCCTCCAGCGCTGCGGGGACCGCGCAAGCGGCATACCGCGCTTGAGAAAAAATCAACATCAAGGAGCAAACCGCGGACCAGAAAATGGCCTGCCTAAACGCTATTCTGTCAGCAGCCGTCTGCGGCGAACGGTAAGACCCGCGGCAAATAACGGGAAAAAAAAACTGGCGTGGCAGAGAGATACCGGCATGGGATACATCCGATACCTCTTTATGACGGTGAAAACTTATCTTGCGCTAATGTTTTTACCGTTGAGGTTTTAAGTCATCGGCGGCGGGGTTGGTGGGGTCTTATTTCGCTCCGTGCCGGCGAAGCCGCCTATTTTAGGCTATCATTCAATTATACTAATAATTATATTGCGAATTATTAATCTGAAAAAATTCTCGACTTAATAGCGAAAATATCAGTGATATTAATCAAATAGCGCCAAAGAGGACCAGTGGAGGATCCAACGATGCGTAATCACTCGGCGGATGACTCGCCGCTGCCCTCTGCAGCAGAGGGGGAAACCTCGGAAACCGTCAAAGGGACCCTGCCGTTAGCCCAAGAGCGGGTCGAAGTGGCGAAACAGCGGGTTGTGCAGGGGCGCGTCACCGTCTCGCGCAGAACAACCGAGCGCGAGCAAACCATTGAGGAGTGGTTGTAACAGGAAAATGTCGAGATATACCGCGTCGTAAAAGGGACGCCGCTGGAAGCCCATCCCGCTATCCGTGAGGAAGATGGCGTCATGATTATTCCGGTGTTGGATGAGCATGTTGAAATCGTGCGCACATTGGTGTTGCGGAAAGAGATCCACATTCGCAAAGTGACGACCGCCGTCCCTTATCAGGAGAGTGTGACGTTGCGCAGTCAGGATATAATCGTTTAAAAACAGTGTGATAATGAATGACAGTACAATTTACCCCATTAACGATGGTAGCAATTATGGCACACGAAAAAATCGTAACGTTGTTCGATACTGTCCAGCAGGCGAAAGACGCCCGGCGAGAACTTGAAGCGGCCGGTTTTGCGAATCACGATATCAGTATTATTTCCGGCGAGGACCTGCAATCGGAAGGGAAAGCGATTCGTCATCCCAGCTTGTGGCAGCGCCTGTTTGGTACCGGCGTCGATAAAGAAAATGCGGAACTTTATACGCAAGCGCTGGATACCGGCGGTGTGATTCTGACCTTGCGCACCAAAGAGGACGACGTGCCACAGGCGCTCGCGATTCTAGACGCGAGCGGTGCAGCGGCCGGCGCAGGCGCGGACTATGCGGAGGGTCCCGAGACCGGCTATGCCCGCGACGTTGAGGGCTACACCGCATCATCCCCCACTGGCCGGGCTCAGGCCGGTATTGACGCGCCAGACTATGAGGATGAGGCACTATTACCCGTAAGCCGCGGGGTATTACCGGATGCCCCGGATGTGGCGCGCGATGACGCACCGTCTTACGGCGTCGGGGAGGAGGAAAGGTCCCCCGTTTCCCGCACTCCTAACGCTGACGCGCCGCGTGAAGAAGTCTTGCGCCTGGCGGAAGAGCAGCTCGAAGTGGGTAAACGGGTGGTCAAAGAGGGCGCCACGCGCGTACGTCGCTATGTGGTAAATGAGGATGTCGAGGACGAAGTGGCGCTGCATGAGCAACATGCCGATATCTTTCGCCGCGCTAGAAACGAACCGGCTTATCTGGATGAGGTCGATTGGTCGGATAAAACCGTCGAGGTCACCGAAACCCGCGAATAGCCGGTGATTAATAAAACCGCCGACATCGTGGAAGAAGTGGTGGTGCGCACCGACGGCTCCGATCGAGTTGCGCGGGTGAATGAAACCGTACGCCGCCAGGAAGTCGATATCGAGCATATTGATGATGAAAGGATAAGCGAGGAAACCTATCCTGCTACGGGCGGACAGCGGTTGAGCGGAGAGGATCCTCTGCTAGAGGAAGAACGCGACCCGCTGTGGGTCGATAAAGACCGTCTCGCTGACGAGGAGCGCGACGGTGCTCTCGATCCGCTACGCGATCCCAAACGGAAATAAATCTTGGTCGCAAGGGTTCTTAGCCAGACGCGCTGAAGCGATATCAATGGCGCTGGCCATGCTTTAGCCTGCCGTGCAGGGCAGGGCGCCGCCACTTTTTCTGGCGATGCGTCTCCCTTGCCCTAAGCCCGTCGGGCGGGCATCACCGCGATATAAGTGATATAAGCTATGTTATCTATGTTAGCTATATCAGATAGGTAGGCTATATAGGCGAGGCGTCGTGGTGCCTTGGCCCTGAGCGTGCCTAGCCGGGTGGATCATTGCTGGTGGTGTAGCGTCGGCGGCGGCCGAGTCTCGCTCTGCCAATGAGTTTAATAATGTGATGGTCATCATGATTTGACAAATTATCTACCGAACTCCGCCCATTATTTTTGCCTTTCCAGCCGGTAGGAAAATCCCACGTTACAGCCGTTTTTTGTGACTGATATCGTGTTTTTCTTTGTGTTATTGCCATTCATTCTGTTTCTTTGGCAACCCGGTAAAGGCGCGAAGAGGTTATAGCCCGTTATACTGATCTGTTATCCGCGCCGTTCGCGTTATTCAAGCGCCCGCCGATCTGCTGCTGTTAAGTGTCAATGGATAGCGCATAGTTTATTGTTTTTATTGCTTTTTTATTCTTCATTTTCTGTCGGCGTGGATGAAAACCGCTGCCGCCCGCCTCCGTTTTTTCCCCGCTGTAGCCCGGTGCCGGTTGGATTGCTTTCTCAGCGCTGGCGGGATAAAACGTGAGGCAAACGCGTAACATTTTCCCAACATTTCTTTAATGGAGCCGTTCTCATGACGATGTAAGCAGCAGAAAATGTATATCGATGGGCAATTTGTTGATCATCAGGGGGATAAATGGATTGAGGTAGTGAATCCCTCGACCGAAGAGGTGATCTCCCGCGTTCCCGACGCCGGCGTGGAAGACGTCAGAAGCGCTATTGACGCCGCGAAGCGTGCGCAAGAAGCCTGGGAGGAACTTCCGGCCCAAGAGCGCGGCGTCTGGCTGCATAAAATCGCGGCGGGTATTCGCGCCCGTGAGAAAGCGCTGACGGACATCATTATTGCCGAAGGGGGCAAAACCCGCGCCCTGGCCAATACCGAAGTGTTATTTACCGTCACTATTTGGATTATATGGCGGAGTGGGCGCTGCGCTACGAAGGGGAAATCGTGCAAAGCGACAGGTGCGATGAAAATATCTTTGTCTTCAAAAAAGCTATCGGTGTCACCACCGGCATCTTGCCGTGGAACTTTCCTTTCTTTTTGGTAGCGCGCAAAGCGGCGCCGGCGCTGGTGACCGGCAATACCATCATAGTTAAACCCAGCCAGTTGACGTCGAATAATGCGATCGCCTTTGCTGAAATTGTCCACGAGGTCGGACTGCCGAAGGGCGTATTCAACCTGGTGACCGGCCGCGGCTCTGTCGTTGGCAATGAGCTGGCTTCCAACCCGAAAGTCGGCATGGTCAGCCTAACCGGTAGCGTGTCGGCGGGCGAGCAAACGATGGCCGCAGCGGCCAAGAACATTATCAAGGTGTCGTTGGGGCTGGGGGGGAAAGCGCCGGCTATCGTCATGGCGGACGCCGATTTGGATCTGGCGGTGAAGGCCATCGTGGCCTCGCGGGTGATCAATACCGGGCAGGTGTGTAACTGCGCCGAGCGGTTCTATGTTCAGGACAGTATTAAGGATGCGTTTCTCAACCGCCTGACCGAAGCGTTCAAGCAAGTGACTTTCGGTAACCCCGCCGAAAAGGACGCGCGGGATATGGGCCCGCTGATTGATGAAGTTTCCCTACAGGGCGTACAGGAAAAAGTTGATCGCGCGGTTTCTCAGGGCGCGACGCTGGTGACCGG
The DNA here is from genome assembly GCF_047607725.1 of Sodalis sp. (in: enterobacteria). GTDB lineage: Bacteria > Pseudomonadota > Gammaproteobacteria > Enterobacterales > Enterobacteriaceae > JBLKSS01. The sequence continues at coordinate 7,863 of NZ_JBLKSS010000012.1, forward strand.
CGGCAAGCGGGCCGAGGGCAAGGGTTACTTTTTCCAGCCGACGCTGTTGGTGGACGTGCGCCATGAGATGGATATTATGCACGAGGAGACATTTGGCCCGGTATTACCGGTGACAATCTTCTCTATCCTGGATGAGGCGGTAAAAATGGCCAACGATTGCGAGTTCGGACTGACGTCGTCGATCTACACCACCAATTTGAACACCACCATGACGGCCATTAAAAAGCTGAAGTTTGGTGAAACCTACATCAATCGGGAGAATTTTGAAGCGATGCAGGGTTTCCACGCCGGCTGTCGCAAATCGGGTATCACCGCCGCCGACGGGCGCCACGGGCTGGAGGAATATCTGCAAACCCACGTGGTTTATCTGCAGTACCAGTCCTGAACTCGAGCTGCAGGACCGGGCGGTTGCTCCGGTCCTTGTTTTTATGGGGTGACGGCTCGATGAGAGGCAATGACTGAAGCGTCAGACATTTTTGCTCTCCATGGCCGATGCTGGCGTACCGCGGTGGCCATTTGCCCGGCGGCAAAGCAGGTAAAGGGCGGCGACGACCGACACGCCGGTGAGCGCATACAGACCGCCCGTGGTGCTGCCCGTTTTTTGCTCCAGATAACCAAACACGGCAGGGGCAAAAAAACCGTCCAGGTTGCCGACCGAGTTGATAAGCGCAATACCGGGAGCGACGATACTGACCGGCAGCGAGCCCTGAGGCATCGGCCAAAAGAATGTGGCTCTGGTTTTCGAGCCGATGCAGGCAATGCACACGGCGACAAAACCAAACCACGGGTTGCCCAGGGTCGCCAGGAAAGTGCCGAGCGCGGCCACCAGCATCGCCAGCACTTTATCCAGCACATGACGGAAGCGATCGCTGATTTTTCCCACCAGATTGATGGCGATGATGGCGCAAAGCCAGGGAATAGCGGTCAGCAGGCCGATACCGAACTCGCCAAAGCCCTGGATGCGGTGAATAATTTGCGGTAGCCAGAAGACCGGGGTTATAGCCGGTCATCGTCATGGTGAAGAAAATAACACAATAAAACAGCATTTGGCGATCAAAGAGCAATGCCATGCGCGAGGGGACGCCCGACTGCAGGCGACTGCGCGCCTCTTCCTCATCCGCCAGCCGCGTGGTAAGGGCGTCGCGTTCGCGCGCGCTTAGCCATCGAGCCTGTCGCGGTGAAGACACCAAAATAAATGAAACGATAACGCCGATCGCTATCGAAAAGAAACCTTCCAAAAACATGACCCATTTCCAACCGGGGAGGGTCAGGACATTATGCAGGCTGAGGATGGCGCCGGTGATGGGCCCGGAAAACAGAAATGCCGCCGCGGAGGCGCTTAATATCATCACGGTTGCCCGGCCTCGATAGGTATTGGGTACCCACGGGCGGAAATAGAACAATATCCCCGGAAAAAAGCCCGCCTCGGCGACGCCGAGCAGGAAACGCAAAATATAAAATGAACGGGCGAGGTAATAAAACCGGTGCAAAATACCACCAATCCCCAGGTAATCATAATGCGCGTCAGCCAGACGCGGGCACCATAGCACGCCATAAACATATTGCTGGGCACTTCAAACGTAAGCGTACGCCTAGCGCCGTATTGACAGTTATTCAGCAGGGATGGTGAGGTTCCACGGCAGGAGCTCTTTGATTTTGTTGATGGGATGATCTGCGATAATCGCCAGCACATGGCGCAGATACGCTTCCGGCTCCACGCCGTTCAGTTTGCAACTGCCGATCAGCGTATACATCAGCGCCGCCCGGTCGCCGCCGCTATCCGAACCGAAAACAGATAGTTCTTGCGACCCCGGCTTATTACCCGCAGCGCGTTTTCAGCGATATTATTGTCGATCTCCGCCCAGCCATCGCCGGCGTAGTAGCACAACGCCCGCCAGTGGTTCATCAGGTAATGGAACGCCTTTGCCGTATCGGCCTGGCGCGACAGCGTGGTGAGTTTTTCCCGGACCCAACTCTCCAGACCAACAAGTATTGGTCGGGATCGTGCTTCGCGCACCTGTTGTCGTTCCTCTGCCGGGGCGCCCCCGGATATCGGCTTCGATCGTGTACAGCTCACCGATCCGGCGCAGGGCCTCGGTAGTGGTCGGCGACGGATGGCGCACATGGATATCATGGATTTTACGCCGGGCGTGGCCATGCAGCCGACCTCGCGGATATGCCCTTCTTTATACAGTGGATTGAAGCCCGCGTACGCATCCGCCTGCAACAGGCCGCTGAACCCGGCCAGATGCGTTTGCGGATGAGCACCCTTGCGGTCCGGGCTGTAAGCGAACCACACTGCGGGCGGCAGTGTCGAACCGGCATTCCGGTCGTCACGCACATAGACCCATAGCCGGCCGGTTTTAGGCTTGCCTTTGCCCGGTTGCAGCACGTCCACCGGCGTGTCGTCGACGTGGACTTTACCCGTCGACATCACATAGTCGCATACCGCGTCGGCCAACGGCGCCAGCAGGTTGCCGCACAACCCCACCCAGCCGGCCATCGTGGCCCGGCTCAGTGTGACGCCCTGGCGGGCGAAGATTTCCGACTGGCGATACAGCGGCGAGTGCTCCGCGTATTTCGCCGTCATCACGCGCGCCAGCAGGCCCGGTCCAGCGATGCCGCGCTCGATGGGYCGCGACGGCGCCGGCACCTGGACGATGACATCGCAGCGGGCGCAGGCCTTCTTTTTACGCCGGATTTTTATCACCTTGAACGCGCTTACGCCTTATGCAGCTCGCGACCGCCGTGCCGGGACTGTTGTTGGCGCCGGTAATCGCCCGGATGAAAGACCAGCGCTTGCTGGCGTGCGCGACCGGCCTGGTCACGCTGGTGTCGATGGCGGGGCCTGGCGCTATGGCCCGCCGGGGTAGTGGTTTGGACCGTATTGTCGGGTGTCGGCCCCGGCGCGGCGATGATTTTGGGGCTGGCGTTTATTAGTTTACGCGCGGCGGAATCCCACCAGGCGGCGGCGCTGTCGGGGATGGCCCAATGTGTGGGTTATTTGCTGGCGGCGGTGGGGCCGATGCTGATGGGCGCATTGCATGACCTCTCCGGTAGTTGGTATTGGCCGCTGCTCATTTGTAGCCTGTGCGCCGGTATAATGGGCCTGCTGGGCTTCTTGTGCGGCGCCGACCGGCAAATCGGCGCTCGCTGAGGCCGCCGCCAGCCCGTGACCGGCAGCCTGTGCGCTGAGGTCGCCGACCCATGACCGGGATCGGCGGCCCCATACCGCTATTAACCGATAACGTTTACCGCGGCGGCGGCCTCTTTTGCTACCGTGACGGCCTCTTCCACCGTGGGCGCCACGGCGAGCGCCACGCCCAGCCGGCGTTTGCCGGTGAGGCTGGGTTTGGCAAACAGGCGGATCTGCTGCCCCGCGGCCAGCGCGTTTTCCAGGCCGCTGAAGCGGACGTTGTCACTTTCCAGTTCGGGCAGGATCACCGCCGCCGCCGCCGGGCCATATTGGCGGATTGTGCCAATCGGCAGTCCCAGAAAGGCGCGAACATGCAGGGCGAATTCTGATAAGTCCTGCGAAATCAAGGTGACCATGCCGGTGTCATGAGGGCGGGGGGACACCTCGCTGAAAATCACCTCGTCGCCGCAAATAAACAGCTCGACGCCGAACAGACCGTGGCCTCCGAGCGCACTCACCACTTCAGCGGCAATCGCCTGCGCGCGCGCCAGTGCCAGCGCGCTCATTTGCTGTGGGTGCCACGACTCCCGGTAGTCGCCGTCTTCCTGCCGATGGCCGATGGGCGCGCAGAAATGGATGCCGTCCACGGCACTGATGGTCAACAGGGTGATTTCAAAATCAAACGCCACCAGCCCTTCAACGATAACCTTGCCGCCGCCGGCACGGCCGCCGAGTTGGGCATACTGCCAAGCCGCATCCAGCTGCGCCGCTTCGCGCACCAGGCTTTGTCCTTTACCGGAGGAGCTCATGACGGGCTTGATGATAAAAGGGTAGCCGATAGCCGCTATCGCCTGGTCCAGCTCTGCCCGATCGGCGGAAAAGCGATAGCGCGAGGTGGGAAGAGCGAGCGTTTCCGCCGCCAGCCGGCGGATGCCTTCTCGGTTCATCGTCAGCCGCGTCGCGTTGGCGCAGGGCACCACGCGGTGGCCTTCTTGTTCGAGAGTGACCAGCATGTCGGTGGCGATAGCCTCGATTTCCGGCACGATATAATGCGGTCGCTCGTGTTCGATTACGGCGCGCAGCGCCGCGCCATCCAGCATGTTAATGACGTGGTGGCGATGCGCGCCGTGCATCGCCGGGGCATCGGCATAGCGATCGACGGCGATCACCTCCACCCCCAAACGCTGGCATTCGATGACGACTTCTTTACCCAGCTCGCCCGAGCCGAGCAACATGACACGCGTTGCTCCCGGACGACGTGCCGTTCCGATGGTGATCATTTCGTTTACCCGAGGTCATAAAAATTGCGCGCAGTATAAACGAAAACGTTTGCCTATGCATCCGTCGGCCCACAGGCTGCTTACGCGTCGCTTACTCTTGTCCCCGGTCGGACCGTTAACGCCTCATACCGCGCGACCGCAGGCAGCACGGCTAACCCGTAGCGCGGCGATACTTCTCTGCTGGCGAGGAGCGTCCTGGCCTACCCCTAGCGCGGCGTTATTTCCCTTGCCGGCTAGGGGCGCGTCGCGCTCGCCGCCGCGCGCAATGACGGCGGACGCTCTATCCGGCCCCCAGATAACGCAGCATGCCCCGCGCATGGAACCATGAATAAGCAAATATTTAAAGCTTTTGAAATAAAACAGTTTCGCACGGAATTTTTAACCGGCTATTATCACCTAATGAGGTGAAAAAGATTAATTGATCACGTGGAGGAACTATGCGTAAAACGGGAAATAGGGTGGTGGGGATGCTGATGGCGGGACTATTAGTATCGTCAATTTCGGCGCGGGCAGATGATGAAACGCCGGCTCCCGTCCCTGCGCAGGATAATACCGGGCAGTCAACGCAGCAGGCGGCCGGCGATACCCAACAACCCATCACGCCCCCCGTCGCCAACCCGCCGCAACCTCAGGGTGAGAACAATGCCGCCTCAAACGGCGGCGGCAATGGGACAGGCCCCTCGCCCGCTCCGGACGGCAGCGCCAATGCGACGAGCGCCGTACCAAGCGCCAACGCGCCAAGCACCGCGCCCGCGTCAAACGGCGACGGTGACAAAGCCGCCGCTGGCCAAAACGGCGAAGAGTCGGCCGCAGCGGGTGCGCCCAAGAGCGGCGCCAAAGAGCCTGCTGCGGCAGACAAGCGTTCGGCAGCCAAAAAAGCGGCGGGGGATAAAGCGGCCAAAGCCAAAAGCACCAAACCCGGACCACCCGCCGCCACGCCTGAAATCGCCAAAGTCGCCCCTTGTCCCGATCTCAACTCAACCCAGGTCGCGGAGCTTATCGATCAGGATTACACCCAAAACCGGTTTCAGCGTTCCGAACAGGACCAACAGGCAGCCGGCGGCAGAAATATCAACGCCTGGGTAAACCCGGAAGACGTTACCGGCGAGGGTGATGTCTGGCAGGCGCCGCTTAAGGTGCGCGGTAACGAGCAGGACCTGAACTATGCTGTTACGCTGGACTGCACCAAAGGTGAAATCACTTACCGGTTAAATTAATGATTCCCCCGGCGGCGGCGTGTTGGCTGCGTAAGCCTATTTCTTTTCCCTTTCGTGACCGCCTCGCTTTGGCCTGCGCCCATGCCCGTGCGGCGCCGGCTCGGCCCCGACAAGCGCAGCGGCGCGGCCCGACACACAATGCCGCGCAGGTTCCCGCTGCGCTTGGCATAGCACCATATTCGTGCCACTCTATTTTTATAGAGAATAAGGAATTGCCGTATGACATTGCCACCCAAAGCTGAAAAACGACCCTTTACGTTAACGCTACACGGCGATACCCGTGTGGACGACTATTACTGGTTACGCGATGATAAGCGTGAAGATCCGGCGGTGCTGGATTATCTCAAGCGGGAAAATACCTACGGCGAAATGATGATGGCCGAGCATGAAGCGTTGCGGCATCAACTGTTCACGGAAATGGTGGAGCGCATTCCCCAGCAGGATCGTTCTGTGCCCTACGTCCGTCGGGATTATTGCTATCAAAGTCGTTACGAAGAGGGTAATGAATACGCCATCTATACGCGTCAGCCGGCATCGGCAAATCCGCAAGAAGAGTGGGAGGTGTTGCTCGACGGTAATCAACGTGCCGCCCAAAGCGAATTTTATACCATGGGTGCGCTGGAGATCAGCCCCGATAATCGCATCATGGCCGTCGCGGAAGATTTTTTATCGCGTCGCCTCTATGGGCTACGCTTTAAGGATTTGGCCCGTGATTCATGGTTTCCGGAAGTCATTGAACACGCGTCGTCCAGTTTTGAATGGGCCAATGACTCGCGGGTGTTGTATTACGTCCACAAACATAAGAAGACGCTGCTGCCGTATCAAGTATGGCGCCATGTGGTGGGCACGCCGACCACGCAGGACGAGCTTATTTATGAAGAGCAAGACGACACCTTTTATATCAGCGTGCATAAGACCACCTCGGAGCGCTATATTCTTATCGCCCTCGGCAGCACCACCTCCGGTGAAATTCTGCTGCTTGACGCCGACGATCCAAAGGCGAAGCCGCACAGGTTTTTGCCGCGGCGGCACGATCACGAATATTCACTGGATCATTATCAAGGCCACTTCTACATCCGCTCCAATCGCGACGGTAAAAATTTCGCGCTGTATCGCGGCGAAACCGGTGAGGAAAAACTGTGGCAGGAGTTGATCCCGGCGCGCAAGGACGTGGTACTGGAGAGCTTCACGCTGTTTAGCGATTGGCTGGTGCTGGAGGAGCGCCATATGGGGCTCACCAGCCTGCGCCAAATCAGCTGGTCGACCGGCGAAGAAAAGGGCATCGCGTTTGATGATCCCACCTATGTGACCTGGCTGGCGTACAACCCCGATCCGGAAAGCGCGCAGATGCGGTACGGTTACTCCTCCATGACGACGCCAGCGACGTTATTCGAGATGAACCTGGATACCGGCGAACGCAAGCTACTCAAGCAGACGCAGGTGAAAAACTTCCAGGCGGACCATTACCGCAACGAACGTCTCTGGATCACCGCCCGCGACGGCGTCGAGGTGCCGGTGTCGCTGGTTTACCGCAAGGGTTTGTTCAAGCCGGGCAGCAATCCCCTGCTGGTTTACGGCTACGGATCCTACGGCAGCAGTATGGATCCGGACTTCAGCGCCAGCCGGCTGAGTTTGCTGGATCGCGGCTTCGTCTTTGCCTTGACGCACATACGCGGTGGCGGCGAGCTCGGCCAGGAGTGGTACGAGGACGGCAAATTATTCAACAAGATGAATACCTTCAATGATTTTATCGACATCAGCCGCGAACTGTTGCGTCAAGGGTATGGCGATGCCGAACAGGCCTTCGCCATGGGCGGTAGCGCCGGCGGGCTGCTGATGGGGGCGGTCATCAATCTGGCGCCGGACCTGTTCAAAGGTCTGGTAGCGCAGGTACCCTTCGTGGATGTGGTGACCACCATGCTGGATGAATCCATCCCGCTGACGACCGGCGAATACGAGGAGTGGGGAAATCCGCAGGATGAAGCCTTCTATCGTTACATTCTGCAATACAGTCCCTATGACCAGGTACGTGCGCAGGCTTATCCCCATCTGCTGGTCACCACCGGCCTGCATGATTCGCAGGTGCAGTATTGGGAGCCGGCGAAGTGGGTCGCTAAATTGCGTGAATTGAAAACCGACGATCATCTGCTATTGCTGTGCACCGATATGGATTCCGGCCACGGCGGCAAATCCGGTCGCTTTAAAGGCTATGAAGGGGTATCGATGGAATATACCTTTATTCTGGCGCTGGCGAAAGCCGCCGGCAGCCCGCCGACGGGGTCAGCTTAACCCTGGGAAGGCGGCGGCACGCGGGTTCATTCCCCGGGTTGTCTCTCGGCATGGCGGTGTTTTTCGCTGTCCGCCCCGGAGAGATGATAGTTAAGGCTATAACGCAGGTCGGCGGATAAATCGCGCAGGTTGGCCAGCAGCCAGTATAGATAACCGGGGTCATCACGGGCGATCTGCGCCAGCGGCTGGCCGCGGTACTTACCGAATTTCAGGCTGGAAGTAACGTGGTCTCATTACTTATCGCCACCATCTCCTCGGGGCTCCAGCCGGAATCCTGCCGTATCTTCATCAACAGGGCGGCGGTGACGTAGCAATCGTACAACGCCCGGTGGGGGTAGAGCCCCACCGGCGGCGCAACCTGTAGATTAAGCGCATACCGCAGATATTGATTACCGTACTTGATACCGGGGTACAATTTTCGCGCCAGTTTCAGGGTGCAGATCCACGCACCGTTCATCTCCGGCAACATCCGCCTGTCGAAGGTGGCATTATGCGCGACATAATAGGCGCTGCCCTGGTAGCGGCCGATAACGCGCGCGATGCGCGGTTTATCCGCCACCATCTCTTCGGTAATATGGTGGATAGCCATCGCGCCCAGAGCAATGGGGCGTCCCGGATTCACCAGATCGCTCATGACATTGCTGATGCCCGTATCGCTGAGGTCCAGCGAGGCGATTTCCACGACTCCCGCGTCAAGGCCGCAGGTCTCGGTATCGATCACGCGAAAGGTCATAATAGCTCCTGTTCTGGCAAAGTTGCCCTATTATGACGCCTTAAGCGGCAATAAAAAACCCGCTGCGAGGGCGGGTTGATAGGAAAGGAAGCGGCAAGGCATCACACAATATCGGCAGGCGCCTTTTTGTTGCGCTTTTCGGCACGCTTTTCTTCCGGCGTTTTCAACGGTTTCTTCTTCGTATATTTTTTACGATCCATTCCCTTACTCATTAATGACCTCTCAGTGGCAGACAGGAAATGCTGGATTTATTAACTGCCGATTGTTGGTCGTTGGCAAAACAAATCGTGCTATTTCATGCCAAAAAGAGAATGACGGACCTTGCGGCGCCGGGAGCGTCTGCAAAACGCGGCGTATGGCGCGCCATTAATCGCGCGACTCATGCCGCCACGTTGATATTAGGCCGCGCGCGACAAAGCGGAAAACGAGGCATAACATTTACGTCGCCCTCAGCAACGCAAATCCAGCGCATAGGCGAGGGGGCATACCCCGGGTAATAGACGGCGATAGACACCACATTGTCGCACAGGGCGCGCAGCCCTTTCCTTGCGGAGGACTATTTGCGCGGCTCGTAGGGGAGGCGGGAGAAATTGAGTGAAGCCTGCCGGTGGAAGGCCACGCGGGTTCGGAAATAGTCGCGTAACGGCGCGGGTTGTTCCCGCTCCACCTGTTCCGCTACCACCGGCATGTTATAGCGTTCTTTGAACGCCACGGCTGATGCCGCCAGGTCGACGTTGATTTTATGGCGCGTCGGCTCGTCAAGGGTGGCTAAATTGTACGTCATCGTGACTTCTCCCGGTTCATGGCGGTCCGGCGTTCAAAATAAAACAGCCGGCGGTGGTTTGCAAGCCGCCGGATGGCCGGGGTGAATAATAATCGTTTCTCTTTCGGTTCCGGCATCTTCGGCGGCGCGACACAATGTGGTGCGGGAAATAATCGTTAATTAAGAATACAAATAATAATCTCTATCAATTCCAAGAGAGGAATAATTATCACTCCCTGGCGTGAAATGGGGTGACATTTGCATGCCATTGAATTATAATATCTTTAAATTATCCGTTTATTTCGGAATAAGCCGGTTTGTTTTTCCCCGTGATGTTGGCATAATAGCGAAAATAAATCACCTGCACATCCCATAAGGACGCCAGTCAATGTTAAAAAAAGAAATGGCGAGCAAGCTAAATGAACAATTAAATCTCGAATTCTTTTCCGCCAATCTCTATTTGCAAATGAGCGCATGGTGTAATGACAAAGGATTAGAGGGCGCTAGCCAGTTTTTCAAAACTCAGTCCAGCGAAGAGATGGATCACATGCGCCGCCTGTTTGATTATCTCAATGACACCGGCACCATGCCGGTACTGGGCGCTATCGAAGCGCCACCGGTCGGGTTTCCTTCCCTGGCCGAGCTGATTAAACTCGCCTACCAACATGAGCAGATGATCACGCAGAAGCTCAACGAGCTGGCTCATGTGTAAGCGTACGCCCAGCGCCGTATTGACAGTTATTCAGCAGGGATGGTGAGGTTCCACGGCAGGAGCTCTTTGATTTTGTTGATGGGATGATCCGCGATAATCGCCAGCCCATGGCGCAGATACGCTTYCGGCWSYWSSMMRYTSARYKKMSWRSWGCCGNKMAGCGTATCTGCGCCATGKGCTGGCGATTATCGCGGATCATCCCATCAACAAAATCAAAGAGCTCCTGCCGTGGAACCTCACCATCCCTGCTGAATAACTGTCAATAAGGCGCTGGGCGTACGCTTACGAATTAAACGGCGCGAGAACGTTATGAGTAAACAGTGGGTAAACTATGTGATCGGCGGCGTTATTATCGCCATTCTTGCCGGGTGTCAATCCCGACCCACCGATCGCGGGCAGCAGTATAAAGATGGTCAACTTACCCCCAGCCGCTGGCGCTGGTCAACGCGCCCAACGCCCGCGGCAAGCCGGTTAACGCCGGGGATTATGCCGATCAAGTGCTTGAAACCCAATACGCCGCCGCCTTGTTTCAACGCAATCAGACCGATTTTGCCGCTATCCAGCGCTGGGCGCAGGCCGGCGGCGATACTCGTCAATTAAGCCAGTACGGCATCAAAGCCTATCAAATGGAAGGCGCGGATAATTACGGTAATGTGCAGTTTACCGGCTATTACACGCCGGTGGTGCAGGCGTGCTACACGCCGCAGGGTGAGTTCCGTTATCCGCTGTACCGCATGCCGCCGCGCGGTAAAAATCGCCGCCTGTCGGACCTCGCGGCTATCTACAGCGGCGCGCTGAGCAGTGGTCTGGTTATCGCCTGGACCAATTCGCTGATGGATAATTTCATGATGGAAGTCCAGGGCAGCGGCTACGTGGATTACGGCGACGGCCGGCCGCTGATGTTTTTTGCCTACGCCGGTAAAAATGGCCATGCCTACCGCAGTATCGGCAAGGTGTTAATCGACCGCGGCGAAGTGGCGCGGGAGGATATGTCGATGCAGGTGATACGCCACTGGGCTGACATCCACAGCGAAGCTGAAGTGCGCGAGCTGCTTGAGCAAAATCCATCGTTCGTGTTCTTTAAACCGGTTCCTTTCGCACCGGTAAAGGGGGCCAGCGCCGTGCCGCTGGTGGCGAAAGCGACCGTGGCCTCTGACCGTTCGCTTATCCCTGCCGGTACCACGATCTTGGCGGAAGTCCCGCTGCTGGACAATAAAGGTAAATTCACGGGAAAATATGAGCTCCGTTTGATGGTGGCCCTGGACGTCGGCGACGCGATTAAAGGCCAGCATTTCGATATGTATCAAGGTATTGGCCCGGAAGCGGGACATTCCGCCGGCTATTACAACCATTACGGCCGGGTCTGGGTGCTGAAAAACGCGGGGAACGCCGGTCCGCTGTTCACCGCCTACAATAGCGGCGGCAGTCAAGCCGGTGGCGAGGGGAGCACCTCCGGCGGTCTGACGGGCGGCACCTCCGGCGGTTTGACGGGTGCCCAGCCTGCCGCGCGGCGGGCGCCCAATACCCTGCAGGTGATTTACGAAAACTGACCGCCGGCGGAGGTTTCACCCGTTCATCAAGCGGCCTGCGGGCCGTTTTTGTTAACTGAGGCATAAACAGTATGAATGATCACCTATCAGACGCCTGGTTGCAGCGTTTCGGCGGCACCGCTCGGCTGTATGGCCGGGATGCGCTGGCGGTATTCGCTGCCGCCCACGTCTGCGTGATCGGTGTTGGCGGGGTAGGGTCCTGGGCGGGGGAAGCGCTGGCCCGTACCGGTATCGGCGCGATAACCCTGATTGATATGGACGACGTGTGCGTCACCAATACCAACCGGCAAATTCACGCCCTGCGCGATCGCGTGGGGCTGCCGAAAATTGCGGTGATGGCCGAGCGTATCGCGGCCATCAATCCCGAGTGCCGGGTAACCGCTATCGATGATTTTATCACCGCCGATAACGTGGCGCAGAGGCTGGACGGCGGCTTCGACTATGTCATTGATGCTATCGACAGCGTGCGGGCCAAAGCGGCGCTGCTGGCGTACTGCCGGCGCTATAAAATTCCGGTGGTCTGCGCCGGCGGCGCCGGTGGCCAGACCGATCCCACCCGCATTCAAGTGGCGGATCTGGCGAAAACCATTCAGGATCCGTTGGCGGCCAAAGTACGCGATCGCTTGAAGCAGGGATTTCAGGTGGTGAAGAACAGCAAAGGCAAGTTGGGTATCGATTGCGTTTTTTCCAGCGAACAGCTTGTCTATCCCCAGCCCGACGGCTCGGTCTGCGCGTCCCCCGCCACGGCGGAAGGGCCTAAGCGCATGGACTGCGCGTCAGGTTTTGGCGCCTCGAGCATGGTGACCGCGACCTTTGGTTTCGTCGCCGTCGCGCACGCGCTGAAAAAATTGCTCGCCAAAGCGCGGCGGCAGTACGTCACGCCGCCCGCCGCCTGAAAGATTTGCCCGCGGGCCAGCTCGCGGCGGTGGCCGGCGAGATTGCACCGTGACGCTGGCGCCCGGGCGGACCGGTCGGGCCGGTAAAGTTTGGCGCACGCGGGCAGGATCTTGAGCACACGACCACGGATCGGAACGCGCCGGCAGGTCCGGCGCGGTCGTCAGCCGCCGCCGGCGATATGGGCGACTCGGCCGCCGATTGCCGCCAGACCGTCGGCGTGGCTGGCGCTCAATTCCGCTTCCAGTCCAAGCTGACGAAACAGCGCCAGCGGATCGGTCTGGCGCAGCTCTAGCGCGCTCTTGCCCTCCACGGCCGTCAGCACGATGGCGAGCAGGCCCTTAACGATGCGGCCGTCGCTGTCGGCATAAAAATGCATCCTGCCGTCCGGCAGCGGCTGATGCCCCAACCAGACTCGGCTTTCGCAGCCCGCGAGGATCGTCGCGGGGGTCTTCAGGCCGTCCGGCAGCGGCGGCAGTGCCCTGGCAAGCGTAATCACTTGCCGCAATCTATCCTCCCACTGCCGGCAGTCGGCAAAGCGCCGGGCCAGTTCAGCGGCGGTAATGTCTGTGCCGAAGGGGTGCGGGCCGTTAAGGGGTAACACCTCTCTTGTCATAGCGTGCTCCGTTATTCGCTGAAAAGGGCCAGTGCGGTGGCTGTCGCTTCTACCAGCCGATCCACGTCCGCGGGGGTGTTATAAGGGGCGAAAGAGGCGCGCACGGTACCGGGGACGCCCAGGGCGGCCATCAGCGGCTGGGCGCAATGCTGACCGGCGCGCACCGCCACGCCGGATTGCGCCAGAACGTGGGCTATATCCTGATGATGGATATCGGCGAAGGCGAAGGACAGCAGCGGCGACCCCGGACAGCGGAAAACGCGAAACCCCGCCAGCAGCGACAGCCGTTGGTGGGCGTCGTCCGCCAGCGATACGCACCAGGCTTCGGCCGCCGTCATATCCTGCTGCGCCAGCCAGCCGAGCACGGCGTCCAAACCGATAACCCCGGCGATATTCGGCGTACCCGCTTCAAAACGGTGCGGCGGCGGCTCTGGGATCACCTCGTCGAACGACACCGCGCTGAGCATTTTCCCGCCGCCCTGCCAGGGAGGCATCGCCGCCAGCAGCTCGGTTTTACCGTACAGCACGCCAATACCGGTGGGGCCGTACAGTTTATGGCCGGAGAAAGCGTAAAAGTCGATATCCAGCGCCGCGACATCCGCTCTGCCGTGTACTACCCCCTGCGCGCCGTCCACCACCACCACCGCCGGCGTCTGCCGTACTTGGGCGATAATATCCCGCAAATCCGGGCAACCGCCGGTGACGTTGGACATTTGGCTCAACGCCACGATCCGCGTGCGTTCACTCAGCAGGGCGGAAAGCTGTCGCTTGTCGGGCAGTAAATCGGCACCGATGGGCCATTTCACCACGCGAGCGCCGATCTGCTGCGCCACCATAAGCCAGGGAACCAAATTGGCGTGATGTTCGCTTTCCGCTACCACAATTTCGTCACCGGGCCGCAGGCGCGGCCGCGCATAGCTTTGGGCGACCAGATTGAGCGACTCGGTGGTGCCGCGTGTCCAGACAATATCTTCCGCGCGCGGTGCGCCCAGCCAGCGGGCCATTTGCTGACGCGCCAGCTCGTAGCGGCCGGTTAACGATTGCGCTTGCCGGTAGCTGCTGCGGTGCACGTTGCCCTGCGCCAGGCGATAGAAATCCTCGGTTGCCGCCAGTACCGGCTGTGGTTTCAGGGTGGTGGCCGCGTTATCCAAATAGGTCGCCCCGGCGGTGAGAGTCGGAAAAAGCTGGCGGAAAGCATTATTGTCAAACTGTGTCACGGAATTCCTCTGGGGACAACGGCCGGTGCGCTCGATGGCTAAGTCGCCGAATTACCTGTCATTTTCTGGCAAAATCGTGAAAGCTGGTTATGCTTATTACTATCGGGTAATACAAATACCCAAAGCGAATAACGGATTAATACAGTAATTTACTCTGCGAGGAATGATCAACGAAGAAAACAGCCGCAGTCATTACCGCCTGTGCCTTAGCCTTTACGCTGAGCGCCTGCTCAAGCAATTACGTCATGCATACCAACGATGGCCGGACTATTGTAACCTCTGGCAAGCCGAAAGTAGATGAAGATACCGGCATGATAAGCTATCAGGATGCGTCGGGCACCCAGCAACAAATCAACCGCTCCGACGTGAAAGAGATGATGGAAGCGCAATAAAGCCCGTGACATGGCCCGTCACTTACGGCCGGTCGCGGTCGCCTTCAACGGGTAACGGGCGCTAACGGCACCCTCCGGTTCGTCATCTTTTGTGCCCGTCTTGCGTGCCTGAACGGGCTACCCGCTTCGCGTGGCAAAGCGCTGAGGGCCTGGTGCCGGTCTCTGGCGCCCCCCGTCTGTAAGCGACAGGCAAAAAAAAGCACCGCAGGCGCGGTGTTACTTTTCTCTATGGACAGACAGAAAAATGTATCCCAAAACGGATTTAAAAATTAAGCGGTCCGCATTCGCGGCCCAATCTGCAAATACAACATCACATCACTCGCCAAAAGCACTTTGGAAACATTAGTTTCCCCAGTGCTTTTCGTTCCGGCTTGCGAATGGCCACAACTATAGGTATTTGCTGGCGCATCATCAACGGACAAATTATAATGCCTCGGATAAAAAAACTAATAGATGACATGCCTATGTTGGCCCTACTCATAATTCTCAGTCCAGAAAAAGCGCTTGCCTATGTCCAAACGACTCCCTCCGCTTAATGCCCTGCGGGTGTTCGACGCGGCGGCGCGCCACCTGAGCTTTACCAAAGCGGCGTACGAGTTATTCGTCACGCAGGCCGCCGTCAGCCACCAGATCAAATCGCTGGAGGACTTTCTCGGGCTAAAACTCTTCCGCCGCCGTAATCGTTCGCTGCTGCTGACCGAAGAAGGTCAAAGCTATTACCTCGACATCAAAGAGATTTTCTCCGCGCTGGCGGAAGCGACGCGCAAACTGCAGTCGCGCAGCGCCAAGGGCACGCTTACGGTCAGCCTGCTGTCGAGTTTTGCCATTCAGTGGTTGGTACCGCGCTTGTCGATCTTTAACGCCGCCTGGCCGGGCATTGATGTTCTTATCCAGGCGGTGGACCGTGAGGAGGACAAACTGGCGGATGACGTGGACGTGGCCATTTTCTATGGCCGCGGTAATTGGCCCGGACTGCGGGTGGAAAAGTTATATGCCGAATACCTGTTGCCGGTTTGCGCGCCAGCGCTATTGACCGGCGTCCATCCGCTGAAAACCCCGGCGGATCTGATTTACCATACGCTCTTGCATGACGCCTCGCGGCGGGAGTGGCTGGCCTATAGCCGGCAATTGGGGTTAATCCAGCTCAATGTGCAGCAGGGACCGATTTTCAGCCACAGCGCCATGGTGCTGCAAGCGGCGATCCATGGTCAGGGGGTGGCGCTGGCCAATAACGTCATGGCGCAAACGGAAATTGAAGCCGGACGGCTGGCGTGCCCGTTCAATGAGGTGCTGGAAAGCAAAAACGCCTTTTACCTGGTGTGCCATGACAGTCAGGCGGAAGTGGGTAAAATCGCCGCCTTTCGTCAATGGATCCTAGCGCGCGCGGCCAGCGAACAGGAGACGTTCCGCTTTCGTTACGCCGCGTCGCAGCCTATGGCGCCGCTGCATGGCACTCTCCATCAATAATTATCGGAATCGAGAAACATGCGTAGTCGTGGAATGCTGATTTTCGCCGCCCTAAGTGGATTCTTATTCGTGGCCCTCGGCGCTTTCACCGCCCATAGCCTGCGTCTGTCGCTAGGGGAGCTGGAAATGGCCTGGTTAAGAACCGGTTTGGAGTATCAGGCCTTTCATACCCTGGCGATTATGGCCATGAGCACGGTGATGATGCGCAATCCCAACCTGTGTTTTTACTGGAGCGGGGTGCTGCTGGCTATCGGTATCGTGCTGTTTTCCGGCAGTTTATACTGCCTGGCGCTGTCGCACCTGCACCTGTGGGTATATATCACCCCCATCGGCGGCGTTTGTTTCCTGGCGGGCTGGGGGCTGCTGCTAATTGGCGCGCTGCGCCTGAAAAAAAAGGCGGAACGCCGTGAATAACGTTATTTTGTATTGCCGCCTCGGCTTTGAGAAAGAGTGCGCCGCTGAAATTACCGAGAAGGCCGCCGAACGGGAACTCTATGGCTTTGCGCGCGTGAAGGAAAATAGCGGGTACGTGGTCTTTGTCTGTTACCAGCATGAAGAGGCGGACCGGCTGATCCGCACTTTACCGCTGCGAAGTCTGATTTTTGCGCGTCAGATGATACTGGCGGGCGACCTGCTGCGCGATCTGCCCACCGACGATCGCATTACGCCGATAGCGGGTATGCTGACGGGCGCCGTCGCCGAGGCGGGGGAGCTGCGGGTCGAAGTCCCCGATACCAACGAAAGCAAAGAGCTGATCAAGTTCTGCCGCAAATTCACCGTGCCGTTACGCGCCGCCCTGCGCGCGCAGCGCATCCTCCGGGGTGATGAACACACCTCGCAGCAGGTCATCCATGTGCTGTTCATCGCGTCGGGATGCTGCTACGTGGGCTACGCCTATCGTCATAATCATTCCCCCTTCTATATGGGCATTCCCCGGCTGCGATTTCCGCCGGATGCGCCCAGCCGCTCCACGCTGAAGCTGGAGGAGGCTTTCCATGTCTTTGTTCCGGCGGATGAGTGGGACGAGCGCCTCGGCAGCGGCATGTACGCGGTGGATTTGGGCGCTTGCCCCGGCGGTTGGACTTACCAGTTGGTTAAACGCAGCATGATGGTGCATGCGGTGGATAATGGCACAATGGACGAGGCGCTGATGGCGACCGGGCAGGTGATCCACCATCGCGCCGACGGTTTTCGCTTCGAGCCGCCGCGCAATAATGTGTACTGGCTGGTGTGCGATATGGTGGAGAAACCGTCGCGCGTGGCGCAATTAGCCGCGGATTGGTTGGTGAAGGGGTGGTGCCGCGAGGCGATTTTCAACCTGAAGCTGCCGATGAAAAAGCGCTATGAAGAGGTCAACCAGAATTTACGCCTGCTCTGCGACCAGTTGGCGGGGAATGGGGTGCATGCGGAAGTACACGCCAAGCAGCTGTACCACGACCGGGAGGAAGTCACGGTGCACGCCTGCCGGTTCTGGAGCGCGGTGCCGGGACGGCGCGATGAACGCTAAAGGGGCGCCGCGGCGTTAAAGCCGCGTGCCGTTGCACGTGAGTGGGGGAAGGACCGGCGTCCGCCACCGGGTCAGGGCCGCGCGCGGTGTCAGCAGTTTAGACCGAAGCCGCGTGGATAGCGGATATCGGTTATCGCCCCCTGCGGGTCGACATTATAGATATTCACCGGCAGCTTACCGCTCGGCTGCAACTCCCCCACTAGCGCCCACGCCGCGGCAAACAGCGATTCGCCGCGGCGTACGCCGTTGTCCAGACCGTAATAGGCATAGGTCGCTAATATGGTGTCGGTCTTACTATCAAAGTGGATGATGTCGTAGGGCGAACGCATCAGCAACAGCACGATTTTCTTCTGCTGGCGGTGGGCATAATCGATAATGGCGGCAATGTGCGCCGTATCGCCCGTACCGGTCGCTCCGCTGGCCTGGCCGTTGTTTTCCACCGGGCTGACGCCGACTGCCTGACTGCCGACAATCACGATATCGCTGCGGTCGATTTCCCGACGCTGTGCCTGCCAGGCAATCTCTGCGATTTTATGGCTGCTGACGTCATGAAAGCCCTTTTGTTGCAACACCTGCCGCACGGCATGGCCTTGTTCGCCCCAGGGCGTGAAAATGGCGATCTTGCAGCTGACGTCCCGCAGCGGCAGCAACTGATGATTTTGCAATAGCGTGATCGATTGATCGGCAATAGCGCTTTCCACCTCTTTCGCCAGGCGCCGCTCGGTCTCACCGATCGCGGCGGGAGCCACCTGGCCCGCCATGATATTTTTTTCCCGTTTGAGCGTCAGGATCCGCGCCACCGAGGCATCAATTTCCCCGCTGTCTATCTCACCACGCTCCACCTGCGCGATGATGTATTCGATAAGCTCACGCAGTTTATCTCCCTCGTCCGCCCCCTGTACGCTGACCGGCATCAGGGCAATATCAACACCGGCGTTGAATACTCGCTTGACCACGTCGCGTGGGTCGAAGTTGTCGCTGATGGCCTTCATATCCAGCGTATCGGTAATGGTCACGCCGCGATAGCCCATCTCCTGGCACAGCAGGTGATGCTGGATCCTACGCGACAGCGTAGCGGGAACAATAATGTCCTCGCCGTCGAGCCGGGTTATCAGGCTGTCGTCAAGGGCGGGGTATTGAATGTGGGCGGTCATAATCATGTCCGGCGCGTCGTTATCGGCGATAGCGGCGATATAGGGCGCCAGATCAACGGCGTACGCCTGCTCCCGGTTGCGGTCCACCCGCGGCAAATTCAGGTGGGAATCGGTACGGGTATCGCCATGGCCTGGAAAGTGTTTGTAGCAGGTGACTATCTGCGCGCTGCCTTTAACCATCTGGCGGGCCAGCCTGTCGACCTGTGCCGGGGAATCGCCGAACGCGCGCACATTAATGACCGGGTTGGCCTGATTGCTGTTCACGTCCACCACCGGCGCAAAATTGAGGTTAAGACCCAGGCTGCACAGTTCCCGCGCCATGATTTTGCCCTGCAGGTAGGGAAGCGCGCTTTCGCCGTGGCCTTCGTACAGCGCCCCGAGCGCCATATTGCCCGCAAACGCGATGTACTCGCCGCGCGGCAGGCGAAAAACGTTGCCGCCCTCGTTGTCGGTACCGATCAGCAAACCGATGCCGTGGGCCTGGGGAACGGCTGCGAGTTGTCCGGTCAGGCGGCGGATCTGGTCGGCATCTTTCAGGTTGCTGGCAAACAGAATGACGCCGCCGATGTGGTAATTACGCAAGATGTTTTCAATGCAAGCGTTAAGCGCTACGGTGTCCCGCGCCGCGCCGCTAGCGCTATCCCGGCCCCAGTAGCGGAAATCGAGCATGATTTTCTGACCGATTTTTTCTCTGAGCGTCATATCGGCCAGAACGGATTGGCTGTTGTCGGCGCGCGTCAACGCCTGGCCAAGCGCGCTGGCGTGAGTCACCTGCGCCGTTACGGCGACGACGCCGGTCACGCGTGTTGGAGGGGTGATGTTCATCATGTGCTCTCTCGCTGGGGGTAAACAGAGTGTGGCCATCTTTGCCCGTCACCGGCAACGCGGCGGGATCACTACTTGTCAGAGGAATATCCTTACCGTTCCGGTACGTAGCGCACGCCAGCACTGCGACACTATCATGCCTGCGGCGGACAAAACAGTAAATTGCCACGTGACGGCGGGGCGGGCATTAGGCGGTTAGCCACCCATTGACCACCGGACATTTTCGCGCAGCCGCCGCTACTTGCGGCGTGGTATCCAATTTCGCTGACGCAGGCTGGCCGGGTCTGTCGCCCTCGGCACCGTTGATAACATCGGCCACCACGTAAAAAACAAAGCGACTGTCAATCACGCCTTTGACCTGACCGGCCTGCGCGCCCAGCCACACCAGATACACCGAGGGCGGCGTCAGCAGCACATCACGCAATCCCTCCTCGCTCCAGTCGCCGGGATGGGTGGCGATATCACGCAACGTGTTGCCAAACACGCATGTAGCCGCGCCAGCAAAGCGTTTTCGGTGGAGACAATCATCAGATAAACCCCTTCTGCTTGCGCCCGAACACCGACGCATCGGCCTGCATCTGCGGCAGGTCGGCACTGTCGGGGACCTGGTTATCGCTATCCACCCCGAGCGGCAGCTCCCCTTTTTTCACCGCCTCCAGCCAGCGCAGCGCATCCTGGTAACGCTGGCTGGTTTGCTCAATGGCCCGCTCGTCATTCAGGTAGTAAAACGCCATCGTGCAGGCATGACGTTTCAGCACTGACGGCACCACCGAGAGCGGCAGGGCGTAACGGGCAGCGATAAAGCTGTCCATCAGAGCGCTGGCATCGCTGAGCGACTGGCTCACTTTTTGCCGGGCTGCCACCTCATCGCTGCGCTCGTCGACCAGCCTTTCTATCAACGGGACGCTATAGCGGGCGCGTAAATCCTGCTCGCTGGCATACATGCGTTACCACTCCTTTCATGGGCGTTTAAACCGGATTTAACCGCGCTGTTACAACAGGTCTGCGACCAGCAGCGTCAGCTTGCCTTTCATTTCGTTAGAGACCGTGGCGCTGCCCTCGACCTTCGGATACACCGGATGTTCGCTATCAAAAAAAGGTTTGCCGTCGTAGCAGTCGGTTTTATTACCGGCGCGCAAGGCGGTAAACACCAGTTCGTCAGGTTGTGCGGCGGCGGCGCGACCCATTTCCTGAAACAGCGGGCTATACGCGCCGAGATTGTCATCCTCAAAATCCTCGCGGGTAATGGCGACCGTGCCTTCATAGGTCTTGTTGTTGATGGCGTAGCCATAGACCTTCATCTGCTGGATACTGCGCGAGCCGACCCACTCCCGGAAAGCGGGAAACTGCCCCAGCCAGCCGTAGGTATTGGATTTTGACGTGGAGGCCACCGTGGTCGCCACCTGCTGGTAGTGAGACGGAGCCATGCCCAGCCCGTTCTGAAACTCCTTGCGAAAGCCGGTCATCAGGGCAGTGATTTGCGACGGGGTAATGGGGGTTGGCATTATTGTGCGTCCTCGGTCTTGATTTTCTGGAACGCCGTCGGGGTCATCCCCAGCACGCGCGCGGCCTGTAACTCTTCCGCCGACAGGGCGACGGTGGCGGTTTTTTCACGGTTTTGGGGTGGCAGGGTCAACGTTTCAGTCTGCACGCGGGTGAGGGCGGCTATCGGCTGGCGCGTCGCCAACTGCGCCGACAGGGCCGTCACACCAATCTGGTTGCCAAGTCCTTCCAGGTAGGGTCGCTCGAATTTCAATATCCGCCCGTCCTGCTCGGCCTTGCCCAGCGTCTGCGCCAGGGTGGTCTTACTTAAGCTCCCGGACAGTGACACCATCTGCTCACGCACCGCGTTATAGGTCTCGACCGGTACATAGCGGCGTAAATCCACGGCCGCCGTCGGTGCCTGGGTTTTCAGCGCGTTCAGGTCAGCGGACAGGGCCGCCACATCGGTTTTCAGCGCGGCGGCCTTGTCCGCCTGGCTTTTTAGCGTGGTCACGGCAGACAGTGCGGCGGTGGCGACCTCATCGGTCAGCTCGCCGTCCTCCGGCACCGTCAGGCCCAGCGCGGCCAGCAGCGCTGTTAACGATTGATTCATTGCAGGCTCCTTAGGGGAGGAAGGGGGAACAGTTAACGCCTGGTAGATATCTTCGGCGCTCAGGGCGGCCACCGGGCGCATGCCCG
>NZ_JBLKSS010000013.1:3592-27609 GCF_047607725.1 Sodalis sp. (in: enterobacteria)
TGWRSCSCYCGCSNGYMGTRRMKCNGAWTRKKCRKCWTSWYCMRCMANCAKCWCATKGNCNCGNCAKYAYCRGCNCRGCAWRMKSMWMCAGSCSKRYKSRRTYNGNYWGGYWTCCTGRWANNNGKCTWSMWRRATAYNTKGYSARGNCGCNCKCSRYMGKGKYGCMGNAAYWTKCSRCWTGYTNCRGMCRCAGMYCMTSGKCKYKCWNGCMKCMGMTMKRCMAMATCSMWYRGCSCGGCGNGNYCRCWGKYTNTCMTNGAKAKKCWTGRYRMRKAYGWKGCSWKNTCRMCWMMMSCRGSTKRYCSTMRCTKTCSASNATNCTGMRRAYSCWGMSSCWSRTNTKKCWTSCYGMYGRTRKRCNCRCAKCRSKYGGYGSGSCRGCCMMTGKWWSKYRYCGAKMYWCATGSCGCSSNTGNGNCNGKTKCMACAAACGCAGCTGATCCTCGCTGTCGAGGATCTGAAAATCCTGCGGCAGATTGGCATCCTGATGGTGGGCGCGCAGCAGGCGGTGGGCCAGCCCATGGAAGGTGCCGATCCACATGCCGCCCTGGCTGGTGCCCACCAAATGTTCGATACGGTGGCGCATTTCCGCCGCCGCCTTGTTGGTGAAGGTCACGGCCATCACTGAATAGGGCGAGCAGTTTTCAACCGACAGCAACCAGGCGATACGGTGCACCAGCACCCGGGTTTTGCCGCTGCCGGCGCCGGCCAGCACCAGTAAATTACCGCGCGGCGCCGCCACGGCTTCCCGTTGCTTGTCGTTCAAGCTGTTGAGCAAATCAGAAACGTCCATAGGTGGCCTTTAACATGCGAATGGGGAAATGCCGTCCGGCGGCGGCAAAAACACTGGTCATTTATACAGATTGAGTAGTGATTATAACAAGGCTGTCAGGGATACCAACCGCGAAATTTCCAGATGCGGTAATAGACGCGCGGCGGCGGCGGCGGCAAAATTACCGCCGCGATCGTTGATCCAGCAGGCCTGCATCCCGTAGCGAATGGCGCCGGTGACATCCGCCTCCAAATCGTCGCCCACGTGCAGAATACTGCGGGGCGGCACATTTAACCGCGCCGCCGCCAGCGCGTACATATCTTGCCAGGGCTTGGCGCGGCCGTCCGGGCCGGCGCGCAAAATATGGCGAAAATAGCCCGCCAGTCCGCAGGACTCGGGGGAGGCGTTGCCGTTGGTTATCGCAACCAGCGGCCAGCGGGCGCTGAGGGCCGCCAGCGTGCTGTGGGTTTCCGCCGGCACGTCTATTTGGCTGCGCCAGCGCAGGACCACCTCCATGGCAGCATCGGCGCCGACGCGCGCCTCGCGCTCGCTGAGCCCCGCGTTTCGCATCGCCAGTTCGATCGAGCGCCAGCTCCAATGGCTCACATCGTGGTAAATCTCCGGCTCGCGCTGACGCAATTCGCGGCGCAATCGTTGATAATCGTCCTGTCCCAGACAGCGTAGCGCGGGGTGGTACTGCTGTAGAAATTTCACCGACTCGTATTCGGTACGGGCAATCACCGGCCGATTATCGTAAAGCGTATCATCAAGATCAAAGGTTAACGCGCGCAGCTCTCGCAGAGGGCGATAGAAATGCATCAGGTTTTTCCCCGTTTGGCTCGTGGGTGCGCGGCATCGTACACCGATGCCAGATGCTGGAAATCAAGGTGGTATAGATCTGGGTGGTGCTGAGGTTGGCGTGGCCGAGCAGCTCTTGCACCGCGCGCAGGTTGCCGCTCGACTCCAGCATATGGGTGGCGAAGGGGTGGCGCAGCTTATGCGGATGGATATGACTATTTACCCCCTGTTTCACGCCCCATTCGGCAAAACGTTTCTGCACGTTACGCGCGGAAATACGTCCTCCGCGCTGGGCGATAAACACCGTGTCGTCCTGAGGCGCGTAGCGGTCACGCAGCGCCAGCGGATCGTGGGTGTCGATATCCAGCAGGTGGTCAACTTCGTCGACATCCATATTTTTCGGCAGATGCCGGCCGTGGCGCGGCGCGGGAACACCTCGCGCCGGGTTTGCGTCCAACTGACCGATGCTCACCAGCCAGTCCAGAAAGCTGCGCAGCGCGGAAAGCCGCAGCGCTAGACTGGCGGCCTGTAACCCCTGGCGCTTGCTGCGGGTGGCCAACGCGCGCACCTGGCTTACCTCCAGCTGCCGCCATTCCGCCAGCCCCATCTCGGAAGCCATGGCGATGAGGGTGGCCAACTGCCGCTGATAACTTTCCCGCGTTTTGGCGCTCAAGTGCCGCTCCACCCGCAAATATTGTAGGAAGGCATCTACCTGCGGCCAGAGCAGAGAGCGGGTGTCGGTCATGCCCGGCTGATCCAGCGTTCCAGCAGGTCCGGTAACAGCGTGGCCAGTTGCTGTAATAATACCGTTCCCATGCCGTCCTGGAAATGCTGGCTGTCGCGGCTGGTAAACATGAGCACGCCGAGGGAGCCGTCATCCCCGAGCAGCGACATGGCGACGGAGCCCACCTGCCGCACCTGGGGCAGCAGCAGCAGCAATTCAGGGCCGTTCAGCTTGCCGAGATAATGATTGCATTGGCCGAGACGCTGGATCCGTAGCGGCTCGAACGCGCTGCGCGCCAGCGCCAAATGCGTGAACCCCGACGGGGCGCCCAACTGCCATTGGTCGCTAAACAACCGCACATGCGCCCCCGCCAGTCCCAGGCCGCGCGCCCAGCGCCGCTGCAGGCGATTAAGCAGCTCCTGCAAACTGTCTGCCGCTGCCAGATCGGATTGCAACCGCAGTAAGCGGTTGAACAGCGGCTCATTGGTGCTCGCGTGTTCCATCAAACGGGTAATATCGTCTTCCAACTGCTGGATATGGGCACGCTGGCGCCCCAGTTGCCATTCCAATAGGGAGACGCAGCCGCGCACTGGATGCGGCACCACCATCTGCTCCACGATCCGGGCATTGCGGATAAAGAAATCCGGGTGGGTGAGCAGATAGTGCACCACCTGTTTGTCATCCAGCGTTTGCGCGCTGTCCGCCTGTTCGCCGACTTGCTTCATAGATGAATAAATCCGTCATAGATATGGGTGGCGGGTCCGGTCATATACAGCGGATGTCCCGGCCCGCGCCAGCTGATGGCGAGCCGGCCGCCGGGAAGGTCCACCTGCACCTGTTCCGCCAATTGGCCCTGCGAGATCCCCCCCGCGACCGCGGCGCAAGCGCCGCTACCGCAAGCCTGGGTTTCACCCGCGCCGCGTTCATAGACCCGCAGGCGGATATGCCCGCGGTTCAACACTTGCATGAAACCGATATTGGCCCGTTCCGGAAAGCGCTCGTGACTCTCAAGCACCGGCCCGAGCGTCAGCACCGGAGCGCTCTCCACGCTGTCCACGGCAATCACGCAGTGTGGATTGCCCATGGAGACCACGCCGCACAGCACCGTCTGATCCGCCGCGTGCATGATATAGGTTTTCTCAGCTTTGGCTGCGCGAAACGGCACCTGCTGTGGATCGAAATTCGGCTCGCCCATGTTAACGCGCACCATATCGTCCTCGGTGACGGTCAACACCATGCGCCCCGTCTGGGTACTGACGTGGATGTCGCGTTTGTTGGTCAGATTCTTCATGCGCACGAAACGGGCAAAACAGCGTGCGCCATTGCCACATTGCGCCACTTCGCTGCCGTCGGCGTTGAATATACGATAATGGAAATCCAGTTCCGGATCATAGGGCGGTTCCACCACCAACAGTTGATCAAATCCCACGCCGCAATGCCGGTCCGACAGACGGCGGATCATCTCGGGTGAGAAATAGACATTTTGCGTCACGGCATCCACGACCATGAAGTCGTTACCCAGGCCGTGCATTTTGGAGAACTGCATATCCCACTCCGCTGAGTAGCCGATAGCGCAGCATAGCACGTCTGCCGGCAGGAAGCGACTGCGTCGCGATTACGGCTGTTCGGTCCCGACGGCGGCACTGCTGCTATCATCCCCGGGCGAGGCGGTCTGCACCGGAGACTGGGTCGAGGACGGCGTGGTCGTCAGCTGATGCTTCTGTTCGCTTTTATCCGCTTTGTCCGCCGGCGGAAAATAAAGGGGGCCTTTCAGGCCGCAGCCGTACAGTCCCAGCAGCATCAACCCCAACGCCGCGCGGCGCAATTCGCTTTTCATTTCACCCATTACCTATTGTTCATCCGTCTCAGCTTCCTATCATCGCAGTTGGCATATGAAAAGCAACAGCAATTGTGGTTTACAAGCGACGCGGCGGGCGCGAAATGGCAGGCGCGGGGAACGCGTGCCCCGCCGGCGGATTAGCTGCTGCGGGCGTTTTGCGCCAGCGGCGGCGCGCCATTTTCAAACGGCGTGGCGCACAAATGGGAGAGCACGCTGCTGCGAAACGGCACGACCTGAATACGGCCGTCCAGATTCATAATCTGATAGAACTGCGGCAAATTGAAATTGATGAAGCTGGAGCCGTAGGTGAACCGGTCGTGGGACGAGGAGTAGAACCGGCTGACGTCGCGCACCAGCTCCTCTTTGCTGCCTTCGCAATGATGATAGGCTTCCACCCGATTGGTTTCATCGAGAATATAGATATTGAATCCGCTGTCGTCGGTGGTGTCTTCAAAAAAGAACTGGATGATACCTTCGCTGGCGAACCCGTCCACGACTGGCGGCAGATGGATCTGCTCGGTCTCCATTTGGATGGACAGCCCGTGCAGTTTATTGTTGGAAATGGCGCCGTAGAATTCCACCGCGTTTTCCAGCTTCTGCACCGAAACGCTTAGGCGCTCGAAAAACAGCCCCCAGGTCTGTCCCTCCACACGCACCGCCTTGAACCGCGCTGGGTCTTGGCGGGTACTGGAGAGACGTAGCTCGATACATTCGGAAACCAACTGCTGCACCCGGGTGCGGATAAGCCCGCGTAAATACTGGCTGTAACAGAATACCTCCACCGTATCCGGCGGCGCGGCGTCCTGATGCATTTTGCCGAGAATGGTTTTCAACGCTTCCAGCACCGCCAGCTCGCCGCTGAAATGCAGGGTGCGCACTTCATTCCACGAGTTGCGATAAAGCAGATCGATGCTGCCCACCAGACACTGTTGCTGCTGGCCGAAGCTGAAAACGTCCAGCTTACGGAAATCGAAATGCACCACTTGATTGCGGAATACCGCAGTGGGATCGTGTTCCAGATTGACGATAATCGCCAGATGACGAATTTCGCACGGGCTGTAGAGCGCCTTGGGGGTCGGGGTCGGCACCCGCAACGGGAAGTGGCCTGCGACATCGGCGATGAGCTCATTCAGTTTGGCTCTATCGCAGGTATCGCTGCCCTTGATATGCACTTGGGTCGAGTGGGTCAACAGCCCGTTAAACCAGGCCCAGGCAACCAGTTTATTGAGATAGAGGTTATATTCCAGCGGCTGGTGGCTGATGATGGAATCCATCGACGGCGACTGGTTGTATAAATACCAGCCGGTGCGGTTGGCGCGACCCTGCGGCACGTGTATGAACGTCAGGTGCGGCTCCGACAGATCCGGCGAGATCTGCGGATTAAGCAACGTCACTTTGCCCGGCGGCGCCTCGAAGGCCGCATACAGCTTGCGGGTCAGCACGCCGATATCCTGCGGGCTGGCGCTGACGCTCAAGTTGTTGCGGCGGGCAAACCGGATCAGATTGCGGTAACTCTGCATCATGGCGTCCAGCAGCTCGTTATGCGCTTCACGCACCTGGCCTATCTTCCAGTTGGCGCGATCGTCCAGCATTTTCAGCCGCGCCTCATCCCAACCCCAGCTCGTCACCAGCTGCGTCAGGATCTCACGCCGCCAGGGGGTGCCCGTCGGATCCTGAGACAATTTTTCGCATACCTTCAGATAAAAGCAGCGGCGCACCAAGTCCAGCCGCGTCATATCGTTTATCTGGGTCAGGTAGTACGTCACCCGTTCTAGCATCATGCAGTAGGGATCGAGGCCGAAGGACACGATTTCGCCGTCATGCAGCCGCTGTTTAATCTTCATCGCCAGCAGTTCGGTATGGGGATATTCCCAGGAGTAGGCTTCCAGCAGCAGGGTTTTCAGCACCGCCTTGTAGGGGGAGTCGATGCTTTTATACAACTGCCACAGGCTGGCGCCGAAATACTCTTCCGCGGACAGGGTGCCGAGGCCCCCCAAATCCAGCCACTCGTTGGGTGTCAGCGCGCCGCGGGCGTACAGCGACAGAACATATTCGTCGTAATGAGCCTCTTCGTCCCCCGGCACCATGTTCCACAGGATACGCTTACCGTCCATGCGCACGGCGGTGCGATAGAATTCATCCAGCAACAGGATATGCTGGGTGGAGCCGCAGTCCTCGTCGCCTAAACTGCCGCTTTCGTTATGGCGAAAACGGTTTTCATCTATCAAGAAGAAGTTGACGTCCACGCCCTGGCGCGTCGCCCACTGTTCCAGCAGGTGGCACTTGCGCTGTAACTGGGCGCGTTCTTCGTTGTCCAGCCAGGATTGGTGACACACCCAGATGTCGAGATCGGAATTGGCGTTCTGGCCGATGGAAGAGGTACTGCCCATTGAGTAAACGCTGGTGATCGGCTGCTCGCCGCTATCCGGCGCCGCCACCGCCGCGCCGGCCAGGCGGCCGATATCGTCAAGCCAGGCGCGCTGCGTTTCGTCGGGGGTATAAAAACAGATGCCGTGGGGCACATTACCGTCCAGGTAACCCGGAAGCATCGGATGATGAAAATGTAGTAAGGTTGGCAGCAGACTGTATACGTGTTGAAAATCCGGCCCCATGGCCGCCAACGCGCGATCCACCCGAAGTTGGTTAATCGCGTCCAGTCTCTGTTTCAAGGTCTCGATATAGAAGTACAAGACGTCTCGCCTGATTATCCCGGTGTTAGAAAAACCCGTTTCTCCACCCGACCGGCGTAGTGAGTAGTAGAATTATTGGCCGGTAAATGCTGGAAACGTGATCAATTTAACACCTTGCTGATTGACCGTAAAGAAAGTTAAGCTATCCATCGAGTATAGCACTTTCCCCAACGGCAACTTGTTATTCCTTTTTTCTCCCTTCCCGCCTCGCTTAGCCGCCGCCGAAAACTGACAGTGCTTCATTATCGGTGTTAGGATGGTGGGTGAATGATAAAATCGGTAATGACTATGCAAGACAACCTTCTCAAAATCGCCACCCGACAGAGCCCTCTGGCGCTTTGGCAGGCGGGGTACGTGCGCGATGCATTGCTGCGCCACCACCCGCATTTGCAGGTGGAGCTGGTGCCCCTGGTGACCCGTGGCGACATCATCCTTGATACCCCGCTGGCAAAAGTGGGCGGTAAGGGATTGTTCATCAAAGAATTGGAACGGGCGCTCCTGGAACATCGCGCCGATATCGCCGTCCATTCGATGAAGGATGTTACGGTCTATTTTCCCGACGGTCTGGGACTTTGTGTGCTGTGCGACCGCGACGATCCGCGCGACGCCTTCGTTAGTCCGCATTACGCCAATCTTGACGCGCTGCCGCCAGGGGCGATTATCGGCACTTCAAGTCTGCGCCGGCAGTGCCAGCTGCGCGAACGGCGTCCTGATTTGCAGGTACGCGATCTGCGCGGCAATGTCGGCACGCGGTTGGCGAAACTCGATCGGGGCGACTTTGATGCCGTCATCTTGGCGGTCGCCGGTCTGAAACGGCTGGGTCTGGAGGATCACATCCGTCAGGCCATCGATCCTGCGGACTCGCTGCCTGCGGTAGGTCAAGGGGCGGTCGGCATCGAATGCCGTCTGGATGATGCCCGCACGCTGGCGCTGCTGGCGCCGCTGCATCACCGGGAAACCGCCCTGCGCGTCGGTGCAGAACGCGCCATGAACGCCCGCCTGCAGGGAGGATGCCAGGTGCCTATCGGCAGTTATGCCGTGCTCGACGGCGACGAAGTCTGGCTGCGCGCCCTGGTGGGCTCGCCGGACGGCACCACCGTCATCCGCAGTGAAGGGCGGGCGCCGCTGGCGCAGGCGGAGCAGCTCGGCCAGCGCCTGGCTGACGATCTGCTGGATCGCGGCGCCCGCGCCATTTTGGCCCAGGTTTATCAGGACGACTCGCCGCAATGAGCATCCTCGTCACCCGCCCATCGCCCGCGGGCGAACAGCTGGTGAACAGGCTGCGCGCCCGCGGCAAATCCGCTTGGCATCTGCCGCTTATCGACTTTACCCCCGGCAATGACCTGCCGCATCTTCCGCAACGCCTCGCCGATCTGTCTGCCGGCGATTTATTGTTTATCGTCTCACAGCATGCAATCAACTACGCCCACCCCTGGCTGACGCAGCAGGGCGTCAGTTGGCCGGCCGGGTTGCACTATTACGCCGTGGGGCGCAGCACCGGCCTGCGGCTGCACGGTCTGAGCGGATTGCCGGTCAGCTACCCCGACGAGGGAGAAACCAGCGAGGATTTGCTGCGTCTGCCGGCGTTGGCGTGCATCGACGGCAAGCGCGCGCTTATCCTGCGCGGCAACGGCGGACGGGAAGTGCTGGAGCAGACGTTGCGCCAGCGCGGCGTGCAGACCACCTATTGCGAATGCTACCGCCGCAGCCCGATACATTATGACGGCGAAGAGCAGGGTCGGCGTATGCGGACGCTGGGCATCGACACGCTGGTAATTACCAGCGGCGAAATGTTACAACAATTCTATACTTTAATGCCTGAATACTATCGCCGCGCCTGGCTGATGTCATGCCGGTTGATAGTGGTCAGCGAACGTTTAGCCATGCTTGCCCGCCAATTGGGCTGGACGGACATCGTCGTAGCGAACGCGGCAGACAACGATGCATTGATGCGCGTATTGCTCTAAATTTAATCATGGGACAGGCCAACATGACGGAACACACTACTCCAACGATCCCGCAGGATGACGCGACCAGGAAAGCAGATAGCCCGCATGCTTCGACCCCGCTTTCCGGCGACGCCGAGCCACGGCCCGCAGCACCCTCGTGCGCCGCGGGGGGGAAGATTCCGCCCGTCGGTAACGGCAAACCGGGCAAAACGGCCACAGGCCGCCGGCCGCTGGCGCTGATACTGGCGGCGCTGGCCCTGGTCATTGCCGTTTTGCTGGCGGTTGGCGTCTATATCGCCGCGCGTCAGCAGGCGCATCAACAAGAGGCCACGCGCGCGCAGCTGCAGGCGAGTCTCGATGAGCTCAATCAGGCGCAGCAGACGCAACGCCAGCAATACCAGGAGTCACTGGCCGCCCAAAGGCAAGCGCTCGACGCTGCGCGGGCGCAGCGGGAGGTCCAGGGGCGCGAGCTGGAGGATTTGCAGAACAAACTGACGGCAATCACCGGAACTAACACCAATACCTGGCTGCTGTCGCAGGCGGATTTTTTGGTGAAAATGGCCGGACGCAAATTGTGGAGCGACCGGGATGTCGTCACCGCCGGCGCATTGCTGAAAAGCGCTGACGCCAGTCTGGCGCAAATGAACGATCCCAGCCTCACCGAGGCGCGGCGCGCGATCACCGAGGATATTGGCACGCTGGCCGGCGTCAGCCAGATAGACTTCGATGGCATTATCCTGAAACTCAACCAGTTGACCAACCAGGTGGATAACCTGCGGCTGGCGGATAACGACAGCGATGAATCCCCTATGGATAGCGATAGCGGCGAATTATCGGGGTCAATTCAAGAGTGGCGGCAGAACCTCAGCAAAAGCTGGCATAATTTCATGAACGATTTTATTACCGTGCGCTGCCGCGATACCGGCGCCGAACCGCTGCTGGCACCGAATCAGGATGTCTACCTGCGGGAAAATATCCGCGCCCGGCTGCTGGTCGCCGCCCAGGCGGTGCCGCGCCATCAGAATGAAATCTATCAGCAGTCGCTGGATTCCGTGTCCACCTGGGTGCGCGCCTATTTCGATACCGACGATGCCAATACCCGCGCTTTCCTGAGCCAGCTTGACGCTTTGGGCCAGGAGGATATCACCATGAACCTGCCGGATAGCCTGCAAAGCCAGCCGCTGCTGGATAAACTGATGCAGACCCGGGTACGCAATCTGCTGGCCCAGCCGGCGGCCCCCGCCGCACAGGGAGAATAAGCGATGATCAAGGTCTTATTGCTGTTCATCCTGCTGTTCGCGGGCATTATGCTCGGCCCGCTGGTCGCCGGTCATCAGGGATATGTGCTGATCCAGACCGATAATTACAATATTGAAACCAGCGTCACCGGTCTGGTGATTATTCTGATCCTGACGTTTATCGTTTTGTTTATCATCGAATGGGCAATCCGCCGGCTGTTTCGGACCGGGGCGCGTACCCGCCGCTGGTTCAACGGCCGTAAAAATCATCGCGCCCGCAAGCACACCCGGGCGGCGCTGATGAAGCTGGCCGAAGGGGATTACCGTCAGGTGGAAAAACTCCTGGCGCGCAACGCCGATCACGCCGACCAGCCGGTGGTCAACTATCTGCTGGCGGCGGAAGCCGCGCAGCAGCGCGGGGACGATTTACGCACCAATCAGTACCTGGCCCGCGCGGCGGAAGTGGCGGACAACGATCAGCTACCGGTAGACATTACCCGGGTGCGTATCCAACTCGCTCGCCATGAGGATCATGCCGCCCGCCACGGCGTCAACCGTCTGCTAGAAACCGCGCCGCGCCATCCCGAAGTGCTGCGCCTGGCGGAACAGGCGTTAATTCGCACGCACGCCTGGCAATCGCTGCTGGATATTCTGCCGGCAATGCGCAAAGTTCAGGTGTACGACGAGGCGACAATAAATCGCTTACAGTATCAGGCTTTTAACGGGCTGATGGACCAGATCATGGAAAATCAGGGCAGTGAGGGGCTGAACCGCTGGTGGCGCGATCAAAGCAGGAAGGTGCGCAACGACGCCTCCCTACAGGTGGCGTTGGCAGAACATCTTATCGAATGCAACGATCACGACACCGCGAAGCGTCTCATTGTTAAGGCGCTTAAACATCACGCTGACGATGAACTGCTGCCGCTGCCGCCGCACCTGAAGAGCGGCGACCCCGAGCAGGTGGAGAAAGCGCTGCGGCTGCAAATCCGTCAGCAGGGGGACACGCCGCTTTTGAGCAGTACGCTGGGGCAGTTGTTGATGAAACGCGGCGAATGGCAGGCCGCGGCCGACGCCTTTCGCGCCGCGCTTAAGCAGCGCCCGGATGCCCATGATTACGCCTGGCTGGCGGATGTGCTTGACCGGCTGCATAAGCCGGAAGAGTCGGCGCAGATGCGCCGCGAGGGTTTGATGCTGACGCTGGCAGCGCCGCCAAGCAAAACGCCCGCCCCGGCCGACGCGGCCCTCGCCGCCCAGACGCCGGCGGACGACGCCCGGGCCGAGCCGGTTAAAACGCCCCCCGCCGATCCCCGCCCTTAAGGCCGGCTTGCCGGAGCGCGATGCCGCTCCGGCTATGGCGCCTACCTCCCTGAGCAGAGTGCCGCATTGTCCCTTGCTTCCCTGCTGGCGCGAGAGGCCGCTTTGTCTATGACGCTGGCGCGGCCGTTCGTCAGTCCTGCACCGTCAATTGCCGCTGCTCGCCGAGCCCCTCAACGCCCAACCGCAGCCGCTGGCCGGCCCACAAGAAGACCGGCTGCGGTTTTTGCCCCATCCCCACCCCCGGGGGCGATAATATCGCCCGGCAACAGACACATGAACCGGCTCAGGTAGCTGATAATCTCTTTGACGGAGAAAATCATCGTCGCCGTGGACCCCGCTTGGTAGCGCTTACCATCCACTTCCAACCAAAGCTGCAGCGCCTGTGGATCGGCGATTTCATCGGCGGTCACCAGCCAGGGACGGATGGGACCGAAACTGTCATAGCCCTTGCCTTTATCCCAGGTCCCCCCTCGCTCCAGCTACCAGTTCCGCTCACAGACACATCGTTCACCACGCAGTAGCCCGCCACGTGCCGCAGGGCGTCTTGTTCGGGGATATCTCGGCCGCCTTGACCGATCACCACGCCAAGCTCCACCTCCCAATCGGTTTTTAGCGAGCCGCGCGGGATATGCTGCGCATCAAAAGGACCGCTGATAGCGGTGATCCATTTATTAAATACGATAGGCTCGGTAGGGATTGCCACACCGGTTTCGGCCGCATGATCGGCATAATTCAACCCGATACAGACGAATTTACCTACCCAGCCGACGCAGGGGCCAATGCGTGGATCGCCCGCCACCTTTGGCAGCGTAGCGGGATCCAGGGCGCGCAGGCGGGCAAGCGCCGCCGGCAATAACGTCTCGCCGGCGATATCCTCTATCTCTCCGGCGAGGGAGCGCAGTTGGCCGTCCCCATCCAAGAGTGCCGGACACTCTTCGCCCGGCGGACCGTAACGTAATAGCTTCATCTATCGCCTCCTTGCCGGCGAGTGAAATAGCCGGCGAGTGAAATAAAAGCGCTGAAGACCCGCACCAGACGGCGGGCCTATCCTTTAGTGCAGCTTGACGAAAATTGCCTGGCGATGAAAAATGACCGGGCAGTGCATTTTTGCTTTCTACCAACTTGTATTTATAGCAAAACGCCTCACGGCGTAGGGAATTTGCTTACTGGCCGGGGGCCGGAACAGGACGTTCCAGGTGCCACCGGCTTTTTTTATCTGTACCCGCAGAGCTAAGCCCACCCACGGGATAGCCTTCCCAGGCCAACAGCGGCGCATTTGGTCGCGAATAAACTTACTCTGCCCACCAGCGCGCAGCAAACGGCATGTTATTTCCGTACGGGCGTGAGAGACTACCCCCCACCTAACGGCAGGCTAATTCCCGCACGGGCGTAAGAGCCTAGCACCCCCACCAAACGGCAAGGCTTATTCCCGTACCGTCGTGAGAGCCTAATACCACACAGCAAACGGCGTCCGCATTCCCGCACAGGCGTACGGGGCATACCGCCGGCGCGACCTCAAGCGCTATTGCGCTAACGCCGGGCCGGTAGCCATATGGCCAGCAACGCCCGGTTTTTGCGCCCACCAAACGTCCAGCGATCGTTTTCCACAATCGGCTGTCCCGCCGGCAAGCGCGCGAGGATATAAGCAATCATCTGCGCCAGCGCTTCATCGCTTAATTCATGCAGGATTGAGCGCCCGGTACGGCCGCGCAAATCCGCTGCCAACGCGGCGCTATCGGCGTACTCGCGCCGCGTCTCCCACAGGGTGGTGGTCGGACACAGTTCAAATCCCGCCGCCGTTAACGCCGCCTCAATCGCCGCGCGGGCGGGGCGACGCTCCCTTTCAAAGGCGGCCAACTGCGGGAATAGATCGAAAAACCAGCCGCGCATATGATCGGGCGATCCCGGCAAGAAGACATCTTCCGGCGTCCGATCCTGAATCAGCAGAAGTCTCCCCGGCGCGAGGATGCGCCATGCTTCATGCAAGAACGGGTGCGGCGGGTCGAAATGGTGAATGAGGGCGCGGGCGAAAACGATATCCTGACTGGCGTCCGCCAGCCCGGTAGCGACCGCGTCGCCCTGCACAAACGAGACATTGGTCAATCCCTGCACAGTTTCCTGCGCATCTTGCAACATCTGCGCGGAAAAATCGACGCCGGTAACCTGCCGGGCGCCCAACCCGGCCCAGGCAGCGCTATAAATGCCGCCGCCGCAGCCGATATCGGCAATCGCTTTACCGGCGGGATCCATCCGCTGTTGAATAAAATCTCCCCAGCCGGCATGAGCTACGCGGCGGGCATAGGTATATTGATTAGAGCCAGCATGAAAATCGATTGCCATCTGTACACCTCGCAAGCGGATGAAGCACGCGCCGCGAAAAGACGCGGCAAGGATTATCCTAGCCGGGGCGCGTAGCACAAGCTTAACCAGGCGTCGCCTGATCACGTCGGCGCCTGCCAGTGCAGCATAGAAACCCTGAGGCGCCTGCCCTGCGCCGCAGAAGAGCATTGTACCGCGCGGTCGGCGACGGCACACGCCAGCGCAATGGGTCAAATATCGTCCATGACGCTGGTATGCATGAAGCTATTCAACGCCT
The DNA here is from genome assembly GCF_047607725.1 of Sodalis sp. (in: enterobacteria). Lineage (GTDB taxonomy): Bacteria > Pseudomonadota > Gammaproteobacteria > Enterobacterales > Enterobacteriaceae > JBLKSS01. The sequence goes on from NZ_JBLKSS010000013.1 coordinate 17,517, forward strand.
CGCGATAGCGATCCTGCATTTGCGGATCATGTTCGGTTTCCAGACGCTCAAGCAATACCGCCAAAATCAATTTATGGGTGACGGGACGGCCGGTCAATTGTATTTCATCAATAATCGTCGGCAGCAGACCGTCCGCCCCGGCGGCCGGAAGCGTCGCTGCAGAGGCGATCGGCTGTTCCGTTTCAACGTTTACGCTGCTCATGAAGTCTCTCTTAAGTCACCTGCCGCCGGCCTTGCCGCGGTAGATAAAGGCGTTGTTTACGATGGTAGTCGGGAAAGCTTGCGCCGCCGCCATTGGCTATAACACCGGTGGCAGCGAATTAACTTTAGACGGGGTTAGCGGCTTTTCAACACCACCGGTAAAAAATACTTTTCCTGCGGGGAATGGACTCACCGCGCGGCTTTTGCCGCCCGTCAACGCGGGGTGGCAGGGTCGTGGATCCGGCCAGTTTGGCGGCCCATTGCCCCCGCCCACCGGTTGACGGTGGCCATCGTGCAATGCCGTGGAGGCCTTAGTAAAGATCGGCCTTACCGAGGGAGCCAAACAGCGCCATTTTGTTGCGAATCACCTCGCGAGCCGCCAGAATCGGTTCTGGATAAATCACGTTAGGATCCCACCAACTTTCCCGGCTAAGTATCTCGCGCGCTTTTTGGAAGTAAGCAAACTTCATATCGCTGGAAATATTGATTTTGCCCACCCCCAGGGTCACGACCTCCGCTATTTCGGCGTCCGGATTGGATGACCCGCCGTGCAGTACCAGCGGGATCGACACACGCTGTGAAATATCGCGCAGAATATGCATCTGCAGCGCCGGCTTAACATCCTTCGGATAAATACCGTGCGCAGTCCCGATGGCCACCGCCAGCGTATCCACACCGGTGCGGGTGACAAAATCCTGCGCCTGCGCCTGCGCCTGCGCCTGCGCCTGCGCCNGNGNNNNATCGGTATAGGTGACTTTCGACACCCCGCCCTCGACCGAATTGCCGGTCTGGCCGATAGTGCCCAACTCCCCCTCCACCGACACCCCGACCGTATGCGCCAGCCGCACCACCTCGCGGGTTAGCGCCACATTTTCCTCATAGGGCAGCAGTGAGCCGTCGATCATCACCGACGTGAATCCGCATTGAATAGCGCGTTGCACATGTTCGATAGAAGCGCCGTGATCCAAATGCAAGACAAAGGGCATTGGACTTTTCAGCGTTCTTTCGCGTACATAGGTGAAAAAGGTGTCGGTGACAAAATCATGTTCGCTGGGATGAATGGAAATAATAGCCGGGGTACGGGTGGCTTCCACCTCTTCCACCACCGCGCGGATAAAGCAGCTATCGGCCACGTTGAAAGCCCCGATGGCGAAACGATGCTCGCGGGTCGGCTGCAGGATGTCGTTCATGGAAATCAGCATGATATCTTCCTTCTGGGTTGAATTGCGGATAAAAGTGGCCCGCACCGGCGCCGCAGCGCCGATGGACAGGACGAAAAGGGTGATGCCGGCCGGGGTCAGGCTTTATGGGCCGGCCCGGACCAGCCGAGATACTCGGCCAGGACTTCCTGGCAAGCGGATTCCATCAACTGCAACAGATCAGCCAGTTCGGCATCGGGATGCTGACGCAGCCCGTCGTGGAGCGCGGTTTTACCGGCCTGGGCCACCGCGACGCCGACATTAATCTTTGCTACGCCGTGCTGGCTGAACCGGCGAATATCCTCCGGCCGGGTGCCGCTGCCGCCGTGCAGCACGAACGGCACGCTCGATGCATGGTGGATTGCCTCCAGCCGCTCAAAATCCACCTCCGGCGTGACGCCCGGCGGATAGAGACCGTGTGCGGTGCCCACCGATACCGCCAGCAGATCGATGCCCATCTGGCGGAGGAAAGGCTCGACATCCTCCACCGCGGTCATCATCTGCCGCGCATCGGCGATATGGCCCAGCTCGCCCTCCACGCAGACGCCGTCGGTCGCCGCCAGTTGCACCACCTGGCGCGTCTGGCGAATGTTCTTCGTCAGCGGCTGGCTGGAGGCATCGATCATCAGCCCGCTGAAGCCGGCGCGAAATGCCTGACCGATGATCGCGGCTTCGCTGCCGTGATCCAGGCTCAGCGTCACCGGTACGGCGGCCTCATCGGGCAGCGCGCGTACCAGCGGCACCGCCACCCGCGGCGGCAGATGGCCGCAATGGCCCTGGTAGAGATTGAGGATCACCGGCGCCCGCTGCTGCTCGGCGGCGCGAATGGTGGCGCGCGGGGTTTCCAGATTGAAACAGTTGATGGCTAACAGCGCGTACCGACGCCGGCTGGCGTCAGCCTGCAAATTCTTCATGGCGGCAAACATGGCGACTCCCGTTATTCCAAAGTGAATTTGATGTCTTCGTCCCACACGGTCCTATCTTCTACATCATCGAACTCCTCATCCGCCTCGGTGACCCGTTTCTTTAAAAGCGACAGCATGACGCCGCAAATGACGGTCCCGATACCGAGGGCCAGGCAGAACATCGCCGGCCGGGTAAACAGCGGCACGACGAACATCCCACCGTGCGGCACCGGCGACTCGACGCCCCAGACCATAATCAACCCGCCCGCAATAGCCGAGGCCACGACGCACGACGCCACGACCCGCAACAGATCCCGCGCCGCGATGGGGATAATCCCTTCGGTTATCATGCAAATCCCCATGGGAAACGCGGCCTTGAGCGCTTCTTTCTCCGCCCGGGTATATTTGTACCGCGTGAGCAAAAACGAGAGGGTGATGCCAAACGGCGGAATGATGGAGCCGACGAATTTCACCGCTTCCGAACCATAAATACCGTCCACCAGCAGACCGTCGGTGAACAGCGGCATGGTTTTATTGACCGGCCCGCCGAAATCGAAGGTGGCCATCGCGCCCAGAATGGCGCCCATCAGGAAACGCGATCCGCCCTGCATCGACTCCAACAGGTGGATCAGTGCCTTTTGCAGCCAGACGATAGGTTGACCGATGAAGGTCATCATCAGCAGTCCGGCGATGATAGTGCTCAGCACCGGCAGGATCATCACCGGCATCAACCCCTGTATCGACGCCGGCAGCTTAATCACCCGACGCAGCAGGAGTACGGTGTAGCCCACCAGAAAACCGTCGAGAATGCCGCCGATAAACCCGGTCTGAATCTGCCCGCAGATAAAACCGACGATAAGCCCCGGAGCGAAACCGGGTCGATCGGCGATGGAGTAGGCGATCACGGCGCTAATCAGCGGCACGATAAGCCCCATACCCCATCCCCCGATCTGGTTAAGCATCCAGGGCACGCTACCGGTCTTTTGGCCGACGTCCGGCCCACCGATGACCTGTCCCAGCGCGATACAGATCCCCGCCGCGGCAATCAGCGGGATCATCCAGGAAATGCCGGTCAACAGATGCCCTTTAATGACAGTGCCCGTGTTATGTTGGCTAACGTTCATGATGTGGCTCCCGAAGCCGTTGGTAATCAGGCACGTTCCAGCGAGCCGGCCACTTTTTCCAGGAATTTGACCGGTGATTTGATCACCACGTCGGTTTTGACCCGCACCAACCGTTTGCCTTTAAAGCGCTCCTCGCCGTTGATTTTGATATCGACCGCCAGGATCACCACATCGGCGGCGGCGATCGCCTCCGGCGTCAGCGAATTTTCGGTACCAATGGTCCCCTGGGTTTCGACCTGGATGTCATAATTCAGCGCACGGGCGCCCTTAATCAGTTTTTCGCGCGCAATATAGGTATGCGCGATGCCTGCCGTGCAGGCGGCGACACAAACGATTTTCATATTCGACCTCATAGGGTTGCAGGGTTAACAAAGGTCGGTCTCTGTGTACTGACTGAACAACGCAATGATGTTATTGGCGTCCGTTTCCGTTAATAGCCGGTCGATGACATCGTCATCGGCCAGCGCCGCCGCCACCTGCGACAGTAGACGAATATGGGTGGTGTTCTGATCCTCGAGACGTACCGCGAACAAGATGATGCAGCGCACTTTGCTGCCGTCGAGGAATATCCTGCGCGGTCTGCCCGATAGCCAGCGTGGTCTGTTTCACCGCCTGGGATTTACCGTGCGGGACAGCAATATGGTTTTCAAAGCCGGTGGAGCCCTCGGCCTCACGCTGCCAAACGTCTTGAATAAAATCCTCTTTGCAGGTCAGGGCGCCATCGTCATATAACAGATCGGCCAATTCCTGGATGGCGTCCTCTTTATTGGTCGCCTGCATGTTCAAGTTGACGCGCCGCTGCGTAAGAATCTTATTGATGTCCATCCTCTACCTCACCACAATGTGAATAATTAATTGGCTCCGCCACCGAGGACGGGATAACCGCATGCTGCAACGTGCTGGCGATGACTTTTTCGGTGACGCGTTTAATATCGTCGTCATTGAAAAAGGCCGAAACATACACAATCGGGATGCTTTCCTCCCGCAAATGAATGGTGGAGACAATCAATTCGATCGGCTCCTGGCGGCAAAACGCATCCATATTGCTGGCGGAGACCACGCCGGCGATCACCCAATCGGGAAAGGCGCGAAAAATACGGCTTTTGAGTAAATGAGAGGTGCCTACCCCGCTGGAGCACACCACCAAAATACGTTTATGGGCGATCTGCCGCTCCAGCGCCGCCTGGAAATAAATGGTCAAATAACCTATTTCGTCTTCGGCGATAAGCTGTAAACCAAACAGAGCGCAAACCTGATGAATAGCTTTATCGGTTTGCTGATAGATATCCGGCAATTCGATCTTAATATCTTCAAGCAAAGGATTATGGATGCGAATATGATATTTCAGGCGATTAAGCAAGGGGCGAACATGAATAAGCAGCCCATCATAAAGCAACCTGTCGGAACGCAAATCGATATTGATCAAAGACGAAAATGCGTCAATTAAATGCAGCGTTAACCGGTGTGACTCCCCATTAAAAAAATGACTATGGGGTTGCCGGCCATCCGCCCCTTCCTCCATAACAATACTCGATGAAATAATATACTGATAAATAAACCACACCTCTTCGGCAGGTAGCGGATGGACGATACGCGCTTCTATTTTTTCAATCATTTCACGGGCGATAGAAAATATATGATCATCAACCTGCCTGGCCTCTATTTTCTCCGCCATCGCCAACGCATTTCCCTGCGTCATACGGTGCATCATAATTAAAATATGGGTGAAGATATTAATGTAGTAGGGTTCGCCGAGCGGGTATCCGAGCCGCAGCTCCATTTGCTGCAGCAACTGTTGCACGAAAAGAACGTCTTCAGCGCCAAAATAATCCGTCAGCGCTTTGTAGCTGCCGGGATCGAGCCGCGAATGATTGATCATCCCCGGCTCCCTGTGATTCGTGATATCGTTAATCAGCGACACCATGGCCTGGCGTACATTGTTCTCGCTGCCCTCGATATGGGTGCCGCTCTGGCTGCGCACCAGCNGTCAACCCCAGCGGCTGCATCCAGCCCTCTATAATTTTGAGGTCGTTAACGATCGATGCGCTGCTGATGAAGTAGCGCTCCGACAGCTTGCTGATGGAGGTCTCGCGCGGCGTCTCGCTCAATAGCTGGGAGGCGATTTTGATCCGCCGCGACTTATTGGCCAGCGCCTCGGTGAAACCGTCCTCGGGGATGACCTGCTGCTCTAACAGCATTAACCGCTGACGGTCGTCCGCCTGCAGCATAATCCCCATACCGGCCTTTTTGTCTGAAGCAATATTCCACACAGAAAGGAAGGCCTCGATAAACTGCAGATCGCGCTGGACCATTTTTTTCGAAACCGCCAGATAGCGGGCGATAGTTTTAAACGCAACATATTCTTGATGCTGGAGTAAATAACTCAGTAATTTATTTTGCCGAGTAGTAAGCGTTTGCATCATAGTGACCTTTTACGAGGTTGCCTGAATTCTGCTCATTATCTCATCGTTATATCATCTTCCTTTATTACCGTCTTAATCAGGCGATAAATACAGCTGGCATAGTGAATAATCTAGTCGGACGCGGCAAAAGCAACAATACTAAAGCTTGTCCACCCGTCAGGACAAAAGATAAAAGGTGGCGGAAAGGGGATTTATTTGAAATAAAAATCACGTTTAGGAGGAATAATAATGTGACATTGTCCGCAACTATTGCCAATTAATCGCCAAAAACCGGATAAATAAATTATCCCCGACGCCCACCCGCAGGAGCGACATCGCCCGCTGCCGTCATCGACCGGGAAGATGTTTCGACAGCCATGAGACACGCCTGGCGCCGCCAACGGCGGTGGGCCTCCTGCGGCCGAGCGTCTTACCGGCAAAAAAAGCCCGGCCATGGCCGGGCGGGTTGCCGTTGCGACGTCGCAAGGCGTGGCTGTCTCATTTGGCGAGAGTAAGCGCCCCGTGGAGGACGTCTTGAATTATTGGTGGGTTTATTGTATAGCCCGGTAAGAATATGTTCCACTACGATGCCTAGTGAACCCGCATCCTATAAGGGACGGCTGTCAGATCATGGATAATCCGGCGATGATAGTGTCCACTTAAATTTTAATGGACACTATCACAAACTTCAGAACCATTAATTTCATATCACTCAAACCGGGATGGGAATAAAAGTTATTAAAATCAATACAATGTGAAAATACAATGAGCATAAGCGTGTAACGTAGGTTTACTGTCTCGTACAACAAACCCACCAATAATTCAAGACGTCCTCCACGGGGCGCTTACAAATAAACCGCCACTTGGTGGTTGGCATGGGCACAACCGCCCTGTACGACGCGTGGGAAAATTGGTACAAAGGCGGGGACGCCGGCTGCGGGCGGGACGGCGGCGGCGCGGGTAGCCGCCGTCGGGATACAGAACGGAGACGGGGATCTTAAAACATGATTAGCCTACAACGGATGCACCATATCGCCATCATCGCCAGCGATTATGCCCGCAGTAAACATTTTTACTGCCAGGTGCTGGGCTTTACGCTTATCGGCGAACATTACCGCGCCGAACGGGACTCCTGGAAAGGGGACTTGGCGCTGCGGGGGGAGTATCTTATTGAGCTGTTCTCCTTTCCCGACGCGCCGGGGCGGCTTAGCCGGCCGGAAGCCCAGGGGTTGCGCCATTTAGTCTTCAGCGTCGCCGATATCGATCGGGCGATTGCCAGCATTGAGGCCGACGGCGTGGCCTGCGAGCCGGTGCGGGTTGATGCGCTCACCGGCAAGAAATTCACCTTTTTCACCGATCCCGATCGGTTACCGCTGGAGTTGTATGAAGCCTGATGTCGGTGGGCAGGTGCAGGCGCTGCGCCGCCTTGTCACAGCCCGTGTCGCGCCTTATCGCGCGCTGCTGCTGGCCTTCAGCGGCGGGCTGGATTCCACGGTGTTGCTGGATGCCCTCACCGCGCTGCGCGACGGCGATGACGCCCTGGATGGCGTAGACGCGCCGGCGCTGCGGGCGGTTCATGTCCATCATAGATTGAGCCGCCACGCCGATCGTTGGGCCGCCCATTGCGCGCATGAATGCCGCCGGCGCGACGTCGCGCTTAGCACGGCGCGTGTGGTGCTCGACGGGACGCCCGAGGGCATTGAGGCGGCGGCGCGTGACGCCCGTTATCAGGCGCTGGCGGCGACGCTGGTGGACGATGAGGTGTTGCTTACCGCCCAACATCAAGACGATCAGGCGGAAACGCTGCTGCTGGCGCTTAAACGCGGTAGCGGTCCGGCCGGCCTGGCGGCGATGGCGGCGGATGCGCCATTTCGCGGTCGCCGCTTGGTGCGGCCCCTGCTGGAGTGCGGCCGGGCGGAGCTGGAAGCATACGCCCGTGCACGCGGGCTCCGCTGGATTGAGGATGACAGCAATAGCGACCTGCGGTTCGACCGCAATTTTTTGCGCCTGCGGATCCTGCCGCCCCTGCGGCAGCGCTGGCCGCAATTTGCCGCCGCCGTGGCGCGCAGCGCGCAGCTTTGTGCCGAGCAGGAACGGCTTTTGGATGAACTGCTGGCGGAGACTCTGGAGGCGCTTACCCAGCCGGACGGGTCGCTGTGCTTGACGGCGCTAACGGCGATGAGCGATATTCGGCGCGCGGCCATTTTACGCCGCTGGTTGGCCAACCGCGGCGTGAGAATGCCCTCACGCCAACAATTGGCGCGTCTGTGGCAAGAGGTGGCGCTCAGCCGGCGCGATGCGGTTGCGCACATGCAGCTCGACGACCGGCAGGTGCGACGCTTTCGCGACCGTCTTTATGTGCTGCCGCGATTGCTGGCGCTTTCCGATGGCGTGGCGATATTACCCTGGCCGACGCAAAGCGAGGGGCTTACGTTGCCCGCGGGGCTGGGAACGCTCTATCGACGCCCGGTGGGCATCAACAGCGTGGCGCAGGGCAAACCTATCGCGCCACCGAAGTGCGACAACGCCCTCGGGGGGCGCCTGGACGGCGGCGCAGCGTTCGCCGCCGCTGATGCCAATATCGCCGCGGACGACGACGTCGCCGAAGGGGGTATTATCGTCGTCAATGCCGACGGTGCCGGCAGTGTGGCGGCGCCCGAGGCTGTCGTGCGCGCACCGCTGCCCGACGAACGGGTATCGGTGCGCTTTGGCCCCGTGCGCGGTCTGCTGTATATCACCGGACGACGCCGCGGGCGAACATTGAAAAAAATCTGGCAAGAACTGGACATTCCGCCGTGGCGACGCGGCAGCACGCCGCTGCTGTTTTATAATGACCAGCTCATCGTGGCGCTGGGGGTATTCGTCACCTGGGAAGGCGCGGCGCGGGAATCGGAGGCGCAATGGCATCTGTTTTGGCTGGCGGACAGCACTGACGCAAAAGCCGTCGCGCCAGAAGACGGTGGGCAGGACGACGTGGTATCAATTGAGGATAGCGGAAGCAATTAACGGTAAGCGGGCAGCCGTAGCGGCCCGCGCAAGGGAGAGGGAATTATTCTGCGCTGACCACCACGGTGCCCAACTCGGGATGGGTGAAGCTGGCAATGTGATCCAGCCGGATGTCCTGGCTGACACCCGCCTGTTCGATAACCAGATACTCAACGCGCTTTCTCGACAGCATTTCGCGTGCCGCGCCGGTCACTGTTTCCCCATTACGGAGCGTAAGGTTCAATACCCAATGGCGCGTACAGGCGAGCTCAAGATTATCGTAATCATCACAGTTAATGGGCTGATATTCTTCATTCATAGTCATAAGCGCTCACCTACATTTATTGGGCGGTAAATGCCGCCTGTTCCCTGAGGAAGGATACACCGCGAATCACCGGTAATCCCGCACATCAATCAACAGTTATTCCTTAAACGACTAAAGCACAGAGCGCCCCCATTCCTGGAAGAAAAGGCGGCGGATTCGCGGGCAAACGGCCCGGAAACCGGCGCAGCTGGCCGCCGACCGGCCAAGTTGAGTACACTGCCATCATAAACGATAAAGGGAAACCACAATGGCGCTGAAATCTACCGTCCACAAAGCCACGGTCAATATTGCCGACATGGACCGTTATTATTATTCTGAAGCCAATCTGGTACTGGCGCAACACCCCTCGGAAACCCCGCCACGCCTGATGTTACGGCTGCTGGCATGGCTTTGCCATGCGGACGAACGTCTTGAATTTACCCGCGGGCTTAGCGCGGAAAATGAGCCCGCGCTGTGGTTGCGAAATGACCATGGCGAAGCGGAATGGTGGATCGAACTGGGCTTACCGGACGAGAAGCGCTTACGCAAAGCGTGTCACCAGGCCCGTCAGGTGGTGCTGTACGCCTATAATGCGCGTGCCGCTCGCGTCTGGTGGCAGCAAAACCAGCCGCTTTTGTCTACGCATGGGAATTTGTCGGTACGGTTTATCGACGATGGGCAGCTAAACGCGCTGGCGAATCTGGCGCAGCGCAATATGGTGCTGCAGGCGACGCTACAGGAGGGGCTAATCTGGCTATCGAACGCCGATAGTCAGCTGGAAATCGCCTTCGAGTAATGGCAGTAGCGCGCGCATCAGCGCTGACGCGGTGACTGGGTAAGCGTACGCCCAGCGCCGTATTGACAGTTATTCAGCAGGGATGGTGAGGTTCCACGGCAGGAGCTCTTTGATTTTGTTGATGGGATGATCCGCGATAATCGCCAGCACATGGCGCAGATACGCTTCCGGCTCCAC